>NZ_JAOPWR010000080.1 GCF_025965585.1 Pseudonocardia sp. | reverse complement strand
GCCCGGTGCGGACCTGCTCGACCAGCAGCCGGTCCTCACCACGACCGGAGGCACCGGTCGGACCAGACCGAGGTACGCCGCCGGGCGGGGGTGGCCTTTACTGGTCACGTGCCCGGCCGCCAGGACCCGCCACCCGCCGCGGACGAACCACAGCCGGGCCTCGGTCACCGGATCGAGAAGGTGCTGCGGGCGGCGCAGCGGGAGGCCGACGAGATCCGGGAGAACGCCGAGCTGGACGCCGACGCGCTGCTCTCGCGCGCCCGGGCCGAGGTCGAGGCCGAGGACCTTCGCCGCCACCGGCTATGGGCCGACCGCGAGGCCGCGGTCGGCGAGGCCGAGCGGCAGAGCACCGACGGGCTCGCCGCCGCCCGGCAGCAGGCGGCGGAGCTGCTCGCCGCCGCAGAACAGGAGGCGCAGTGCATCCGGGGGCACGCCCACAACCGGGCCCACGAGATCCGGACCGCCGCGGAGCAGGCGGCCGAACGGCACCTCCAGCAGGCCCACGCCGAGGTCGAGCGGTTGGGCCGGGTCCGGGACGCCACCCGCGCCGATCTCAACCGGCTGATCCGCGCCCTCAGCGGCATGCGCGACGCGCTGGCCTACGAGCTCGACCCGCGCGCGGCCGCGCCCCGCACCGGTGCCGACCCGATACCGAGGCCACGCGGCCCGGCGTCCCCACCGGGCCCGTCGGACAACGGGGCGAGCCCGGGGAGGCCGGGGCTGGGCAACGACCCAGGCGACTACCGTCGGTCCCGCGCGGCGGCACCGGACCCCGACACCGGCTGACCGGTCGCCTCAGTCCTTCCTCGACCGCCAGGCCCGCTCGAACGGCAACCGCCAGGCGTTCGGCGCGATGAGCTGGTGGATCGCGTTGGGGCCCCAGGTGCCCGGCGCGTACGACTTGACCGGTGGCTGGTCCTCCAGCAGCGGCGCCGAGCGCTCCCACAGCGACTCGATGCCCTCCGCGGTGGTGAACAGCGTGTGGTCGCCGCGCATCGCGTCGAGGATCAGCCGCTCGTAGGCCTCCAGGACGTCACCTGCCCGGTCGGTCTCCTGCGTGGAGAACTGCATCGACAGCTTCTCCAGCCTCATCCCCGGCCCCGGCCGCTTGCCGTAGTACGACAGCGACACCCGCGAGTCCTCGGCGAGGTCGAAGGTGAGGTGGTCCGGGCCCGACGAGCCGACGCCCGACCCCGGCGGGAACATCGTGCGCGGCGCCTGCCGGAACGCGATCGAGATGATCCGCATCCCCTCGGCCATCCTCTTGCCGGTGCGCAGGTAGAACGGCACGCCGGCCCACCGCCAGTTGTCGATGCCGACCTTCAGCGCGATGAACGTCTCTGTGTCGGAGTCACGCGCGACACCGTCCTCCTCGCGGTAGCCGCCGTACTGGCCCCGCACCACGTCGTCCGGGTTGATCGGCAGCATCGACCGGAAGACCTTGTTCTTCTCCTCGCTGATGGCGCGCGGCTCCAGGGCGGTCGGCGGCTCCATCGCGACGAACGCGAGCACCTGCAGCAGGTGCGTCACCACCATGTCCTTGTAGGCCCCGGTGGACTCGTAGAAGTTGGCCCGCAGGTCGAGCCCGAGCGTCTCGGGGATGTCGATCTGGACGTGGTCGATGAAGTTGCGGTTCCAGATCGGCTCGAAGAGCCCGTTGGCGAAACGGAAGGCGAGGATGTTCTGGGCCGCCTCCTTGCCGAGGAAGTGGTCGATTCGGAAGATCTGCGCCTCGTCGAACGCCTCGTGGACGAAGTCGTTGAGCTTGACCGCGCTGGCGAGGTCGTCGCCGAACGGCTTCTCCATGACGACACGCGCGTTGTCCACCAGGTCGGCCTGGCGCAGCATCGTGATCACCGACTGCGCGGCCTTCGGCGGCACCGAGAGGTAGTGCAGGCGCCGGACGTCCGGGCCGAGCAGCGCCTCGGCGGTCTTCACCGCCGTGGTCAGTCCCTCCGGCCCCGCGCCCTGCGGCACGTAGGTGATCCGCTCCGCGAACCGGCCGAAGGCCTCATCGTCGATCTTGTGGGTGCCGAAGCTGTCGAGCGCCGAGCGGGCCAGCGCCCGGAAATCGTCGCTGGTGATGTCCTCCATGGCCGTGCCGACCACCCTGATGTCGGGCGCCAGCGAGGAGGCCTCCAGGTAGGCGAGGCCGGGCAGGAGCTTGCGCTTGGCGAGGTCGCCCGTGGCCCCGAACAGCACGATGACGTGCGGGGCCAGCGGCTCCAGGTCGTAGCGGTGCGGGCGCGAGCCCGGAGACGGGTAGGCGATGGTCTGCGGACGTGATTCGGCCACCCTGGGACCTCCTGCGGTCACGGATTCAGGTCGCGGTCCACGGGCCCGACAACGGTGCGAGGAACGCCTCGGAACCATACCGAGCCGGCCTCGCCCAGCAGTGCGAACGATTGATTACCCTCGTGTTTCCTGACAGTGCTGCGCCACGTCGCGCAGGCCCGCCCGAACGGGACTATCGTCGAATCCGGTTGACACCACAGCCGCGCAGAACCGGTTCCGGACGCCCATGCACCATCGCGCGTCCGCACGTCTCTCTCGCGGACGGGGTGATCCCATGACCAGCGTTGCCACGCGCACCGACGACGCGCCGCGATCCCACGACGATTACGGCCACCTCACGCCGATGCTCCACGAGTTCGCCGCACTCCCCCGCACCGATCCGCGACGCCGCGTCCTGCGCGACCGGCTGGCCGCCGGGTTCCTGCCCGTCGTGCACCACATAGCCCGGCGCTACCGCGGCCGGGGTGAGCCCGTCGGCGACCTGGAGCAGGTCGGCGCGGTCGGGCTGCTGGGCGCGCTGGAACGCTTCGACCCGGAACGCGGTTCGGACTTCCTCGGGTTCGCGGTGCCCACCATCACCGGGGAGGTGCGCAAGCACTTCCGGGACAGGACCTGGTCGATACGGGTCCCCCGCCGGCTCAAGGACCTCCAGGCCCCGATCAGCGAGGCCGTGACCACGCTCTCGGCGACGCTGGGCCGGGCGCCCCGGCCCAGCGAGATCGCAGTGGAGCTCGGCATCGCGGTCGACGAGGTCGTCGAGGCGCTGGGCGCGCAGCGCGCCTACAGCGCGGACTCGCTCGACGCCCTGGTGCAATCGGGCGACGTGGCGCTCGTCGACCTGCTGGGCCGGGCCGACGAGGCGCTCGCCACGGCGGAGTACCGCGACGAGCTTGGCCGCGCGCTGGACGCCCTCCCGGAGCGGGAGCGCACGATCGTCGTCCTGCGGTTCTTCGGCGACCTCACCCAGACCGAGATCGCCGCGCGGGTCGGCGTCTCGCAGATGCACGTCTCGCGGCTGCTCGGCCGCACGCTCGCGACGCTGCGCGACCGGCTCGGTGCCTACTGACCGGAGCCGACCGACCGGGCCGGGTTAGGCTCGTGGGCCCGCCGACGGTCGACGGGTCCGTCACGGGAGGCGTGTTGTCGGTCAAGGACGTTTCCGAGTTCGAACGCGATGCGTCGACGCCGGGGCCCGTGGCCACCGAGTTCGTCGCGCTGTCCCGCGCGCTGCTCGACGCCACCACGGTCCACGCCGTCCTACAGCGCGTCGCCACGGCCGCGCTGGCGGTCGTCACCGGTGCGGACATGGTCAGCGTGACCCTCCGGACGCCCGACGGGCGGTTCGAGACCCCCGTCGAGACCTTGCCGCTCGCCGTCCAGCTCGACGAGCTGCAGTACCGGTTCGACGAGGGCCCGTGCGTGGAGGCCACCCGCACGCCCGGCCCGGGTCTCATCAGCTCGTGCGATCTCGCGGCGGGCACCGACTTCCCGCTCTGGGGCCCGGCCGCGGCCGCCGCCGGCGTGGGCAGCGTGCTCGCCGTGGGCCTGTTCCCCGATGGCGGCTCGCCGCGCCTGGGCGCGCTGAACTTCTACTCGTTCACCACCACCGGCCTCGACGACGGAGACCGCGACATCGCGATGGTGCTGGCCGCCCACGCCTCCACGGCGCTGGCGGCCACGCGTGCGAGCACCACTCACGAGATCCGCGCGGCCCAGCTGCAGGAGGCGTTGCGCAGCCGCGACGTCATCGGCCAGGCCAAGGGCATCCTCATGGAGCGCCGCGGGATCACCGCGGAGGAGGCGTTCGACGTGCTGCGCGCGGCGTCCCAGTCGCTGAACGTGAAGCTCGCGAAGGTGGCCGAGACCCTCGCCACCCGGCGCGCCGAGATCTAGGCGGGCTCAGCGCTCCTCGTCGGCCTCACTCCCCGGGCCACCCCCCGGGGGACCATGACCGGCCAGTGGGCTGAGGCCACCGGGGGGTCGTGCGATGCCCATCGCGGTGATCCACGTGCACGTCTCGGCGGCCGTGGATCACCGCCTCCCACCGCGCGCCGACCACCGGCGGGTCGCGGGGGCCCAGGCGAAGTCCTTGCGCACCACCGGGTCCTGCAGGGCGGGGGTGTTGGTGACGGCCAGGACGAACCCGGGACGGGCGTAGACCGAGCGCCGCAGGGTCACCAGCTCGTCGTGACCGTCTCCGTGTATCTCCGCGTGGTGGAACAGGAACTCCACGCGGCGGAGCACGGTCGCGTCGTCAGGGGCGCTGACGCCGGGTGCGTTCAGGGCGTGGTCGCCCGGCGTCCCGCCTTCTGCCGGGCGATCACCAGCTTCATGATCTGCGCCGTGCCGTCGCCGATCTGCAGGCCGAGCACATCGCGCAGGCGCTGCTCGTAGGGCATGGCCGTGGAGTAGGCGCCGTGGCCGTTGACCAACAGGCAGGTCTGCACCACCTCGAATGCGAGCTTCGGGCCCCACCACTTGCACATGGCAGCCTCGGTGGTGTGCGGCAGGCCCTGGTCCTTGAGCCACAGCGTCTGCAGGCACATCAGCCGGCAGGCGTGCACGTGGGTCTCGGCCTCGGCCAGCGGGAACGAGACGCCCTGGTGTGCGGTGAGCGGCGAGCCGAAGCTCGTGCGCTCCGCGGCGGAGGCCCAGGTCTCCTCCAGCGACTGGCGGGCGACGGCGAGGCACTGCAGGCCGATCAGGGCGCGGCTGTAGTCGAAGCCCTGCATGACCTGCACGAACCCCTCCCCTTCGGCGCCGAGCCGGTGCGAGGCCGGCACCCGCACGCCGTCGAGGTGCAGCCAGCCGCGGCCGGTTGCCCTGCCGCCGATGTCCTCGAACACGCCGGAGCGGATGCCCGGGAGGTCGAGCGGGACGAGGAACGCGCTGATCCCCCGGGCCCCCGCCGCACCGGTCCGCGCCCAGACGATGGCGAAGCCGGCCTGGGTGGCGAACGTGGTGGAGGTCTTCTCCCCGTCGAGGACGTAGGCGTCGCCGTCCCGCCGGGCACGCAGGACGAGGTTGGCCGCGTCGGAGCCTCCGCCGGGCTCGGTGAGGGCGATCGCCGGGAGGATCTCGCCCGCGACCATCCCCGCGAGCCAGGGCCCGACGACGGACGTGTCGCCGTGTCGCGCCAGGACGGTGGCCGCGAGCGAGACGGTGACCGAGAGCTGGCCGACGTTGTAGTCCGACTCGCACAGCGCCTCCAGCACGAGCCCGGCGCTGAGGCAGTCGAGCCCGAGCCCGCCGTGCACCTGCGGCACCTCGACGCCGAAGAACCCCAGCTCCCCCATCTCGCGCAGGGTCGCCCGGTCGAACGCGCCCTCGCGCTCGCGCTGCCGGTAGAAGGGCGCGAGGCGCTTGCGGCCGAACTCCCGGGCCACCTCCACCAGGGCGTCCTGGTCGGGGGTGGTCGCGAAGCTCATGGGCCCTTTCACGAGAACCGCTTGCGCAGCACGAACTTCTGCACCTTCCCCGTGGCCGTGACGGGCCACTCGGTGACGGTCTCGATCCGCTCGGGCGCCTTCCAGACGGCCAGCTTCCGCTCGCCGGTCAGGTAGGCCCGCAGCTCGTCGACGGTGAGGACGTCGGTGCCGCTCGGTTCGATCACCGCGCAGGCCCGCTCCCCCACGATCGGGTCCGGCAGGCCGATGACGGCGACGTTGGCCACCGCGGGGTGGGCCAGCAGGGCCTCCTCCACCTCGCGGGCGCTGATGTTGAACCCGCCGCGGATGATGATGTCCTTGATCCGGCCCGTCACGCGCAGGTAGCCGCGGTCGTCCAGCCGGCCGAGGTCCCCGGTGCGCCACCAGCCCTCGTCGTCGATGGCGGTCGCGGTGAGGTCGGGCCGGTTCCAGTACTCCAGCAGCCGTCCTGGCCCGCGGTAGCGGATCTCGCCGTCGGCGCCGGTGGGCGCGGTCTCCCCGTCGTCGCCGACGATGCGGATCTCGACGCCGGGTACCGGTCCGCCGTCGGACGACGCCACGCGGTCCACCGGGTCCTCCGGTCGGCACACCGTGGCCATCATGACCTCGCTGGACCCGTAGGCGCTGACCACGCGGCAACCGCTGAACCGGCTCGCGGCGTCCTCCACCAGCGCGGCGGCGATGGGTGCCCCGGCCGTGAGCCAGAACCGCAGCCGCGACACGTCGTGCGCGACCGGGTCGAAGGCGTCGAGCATCATCCGGATGAACGGGGCCGGGCTCGCGGTGCCGGTGCAGCCGTGCTCGGCGATGCGCTCCAGCGCGGTCCTCGGATCGAACACGTCGAGCAG
This sequence comes from Pseudonocardia sp., assembly GCF_025965585.1. GTDB lineage: Bacteria > Actinomycetota > Actinomycetes > Mycobacteriales > Pseudonocardiaceae > Pseudonocardia. Next base: position 8,197 of record NZ_JAOPWR010000080.1, on the reverse strand, counting down.
GTGCACCGCCGCGCCGGCGAGCGTCGGGGCCATCACGCCCAGCGTCAGGCCGAGGGCGTGGGTGACCGGTGAGGGCATGAACATCACGTCGTCGCGCGTCATGCCGAGCGCGGCGACGGCCTGCTTCGGCAGGAACGAGCTGGTGTTCCAGGTGTGCAGGCAGCCCTTGGGCCGGGACTCGGTGCCGGAGCTGTAGAGGATCAGGTGGGGGTCGTCGGCCGAGGGCATCGGCGGCAGCAGGGATCGGTCGGACCCTCCGGCCACCAGGTCTCCGAGGGCCAGCGCCCCGTCGCCGACCTCCCCGCGCACGACGATGCGCAGCAGCGGGCCGTCGCCGGCGATCTCGGCCGCCATCGCGCCGTGGTCGAACCGGCGGAACTCCCCGCACGTCACCAGCGCAACCGCACCGGAGTTCTCGACGATGAAGCCGACCTCACCGGCCCGGTAGACCGTGACGACCGGGATCATCACCACGCCGAGGCGCGCACACGCGGCGTAGACGACGAAGTACTCGTTCCAGTTGGGGAGCTGCACGGCCACCCGGTCACCGGGCGCCACACCGCGCTCGGCCAGCGCGGCGGCCAGGTTCCAGGCCTGCTCGCGGAACGCGCCCCAGGTCAGTGTGCCCACCCCGTCGGACAGATACGGGCGCGACGGGGCGTCGTCGGCCCAGCGGTCGACGATCGCGGGCAGCGTGTCGTCGTCCCAGTAGCCGGCGGCGCGGTACTCGTCGGAGCGTGCGAGCTGGTCGGACACGGTGGTCATGACGCCTCCTCGGCAACCTTGCGCGGCAGCAGCGCGCGGACCTCGGCCACGGCGTCGATGCCGGCCTCGTCGCTGCCCGCGAAGGGGATGAAGTTGAGCGTGGTGGCGCCGGCCTCGACGAACGGCGTGACGCGCTCGGCCACCTGGGCCGGCGTGCCGTGCGGGATCCAGCGCTCGAACGCCGAGAACGGCGTCCGGTAGAGGCCCTCCATGGCCGGGGCCACCCGCGCGCGGGCCTCGGCGCGGTCGGCGCCGAACCCGCACCAGAACGTCATGCCGTGCCGCCAGTCGACGCCGGTGCGCCCCGCGTCCGTGGCGTACCCCTCGACCGCCGTGATCGCCTGCGCGCACCGCGCCGCGCTGGTCCAGATGCCGAGCCACCCGTCGCCGAGCCGACCGGCGCGGCGCAGCGCCGCATCCGACCGCCCCCCGACGATCAGCGGGACGGGCTGCTCCGGCGTGGGCAGCAGGTGCGCGTCGTCGAGCCGGAAGAACTCGCCGTCGTGGGTCACCGCCTCGCCGGCGAGCAGGCGGCGGACGAGCCCGAGCGCCTCGTCCATGCGGCGCCCGCGGGTGCGGGGATCGACGCCGCAGGCCTCGACCTCGCGCCGGTCGTCGCCGGCGATCCCGAGGCCGAGCGACAGCCGGCCCGGGGCGAGCTGCGCGACGGTCAGGATCTGCCGCGCGACGAGCATCGGATGCCGCAGCACCATCAGGTAGACGGCCAGGTAGACGTCGAGGTCGGCGTCGAGGTGGGCGGCGGCGGTCACCACCGAGGCCGCGTCGGTCAGGCCGTCGTTGCCCACACCGCCCTGGAACATGACGTGGTCGCCGACCATCACGTGGTCGATGCCCCCGGCGGTCATCCGCCCGAAGAGCTTCGCCCGGTGGGCGAGCAGCGCCCGGCCGGTGCGCGCCGGCCCCTCGACCCAGTGCTCGGGCATGAGGTTGACGCCGACCCGGACCACGCGCGCCTCACCCACGACCGACGCCCTCGCGGCGCTCCAGGAACGCCTCCTTGCGCTCCACGATCTCCGGGTCGGCCATGATCGAGTAGCTGTTGAGGCACTCGATGCGCAGCTGGTCGTCGAGCGGGCGGCCGGCGACGTCGAGGATGGTCTCCTTGGCCGACTCCACGGCGGTCCGCGGGTGGCGCAGGATCTTCGCGGCCATGTCCTCGACGGTCGCCATCAGGTCGGCGCGCGGAACGAGCCGGTTGACGAGGTGGCACTCCAGCGCCCGCCGGGCGGAGATCGGCTCCCCCATCAGCTCCAGCTCCATCGCGATGCCGACGCCGCAGGTGTTGACGAGCCGGACGATGCCGCCGTCGCCGAAGTGCATGCCACGCTGCATGTGGAAGAAGCCGAAGGAGACGTCGTCGGCGGCCACCCGGATGTCGCAGGCCAGGGCGAGCTCGATGCCGCCGCCGATGACCCAGCCGTTGAGCGCGGCGATGATCGGCTTGTTCGTCCGGATCTCCCGGGTGATGCCCCCGGCGAACCCGTGGCCGAGGGCCCTGCGGCCGAGGTCCGGGCCGCCCTCGAGCCAGCCGTCGACGTGGGTGGCGAGGTCGGCGCCGGCGCAGAAGGCCTTGTCCCCGGTGCCGGTCAGGATCGCCAGGCGCACCTCGGGGTCGTCGCGGAAGGATGTCCACGCCTCGCGGAGCAGGTCGTCGGTCTCGGTGTCGATGGCGTTGCGCTTGTCCGGCCGGTTGAGCGTGATGTACGCGATCTCGCCGCGCTTGTCGTACAGGACCTTCGGCATGGCAGGACACCGCTCCCGTCTTCCTCGTCAACGCTTGATACAGCGCTGCATCAGGCGATGCTTGACCGTATCATCCTTGTCGTGATCCACACCACAGTCGATTCCGCCGCGTAGGGTCCGCCCGTGCAGGACCGCCATCTGCCCACCATCACGCCTCTCACCGCCCGGTCGGTGGCGATCAGCGCGCTGCTCGGCTACCACCCGCCCGCGCTGCCGGTGAGTGAGCTCGTGAAGGTCGGCGGGCTGTTCGGCATCGCGGAGCGGACCACGCGGGTCGCACTGACCCGCATGGCCGCCGACGGCGACGTCGTCGCCGACAACGGGGTGTACCGGCTCACCGAGCGCCTGGTCCGGCGCCAGGCGCGGCAAGAGGAGGGCAGCTCACCGCAGGCGAGGGACTGGGACGGTGGCTGGGAGATGGCCGTCGTGACGGCCGCGGCACGACAGCTTCCCGAACGGGTCGCCCTGCGCCGGAGCATGGCCGGGTTGCGGCTGGCCGAGCTGCGGGAGGGCGTGTGGCTGCGGCCCGACAACCTGCTGCGCTCCCCCGGCGAGACCGTCGCCGGCCAGTGCACGTTCTTCACCTCCCGCCACCCCGACCCCGAGAAGCTCGTCGCGACGCTCTGGGACCTGCCCGCCTGGGCGAAGGAGGCGCGGCGGCTCTGCGCGGCGTTCGACGAGGTGGAGGGCCTGGCCGCCGGGTTCATGCTGGTCGCCACGGTATTCCGGCACCTGCTCGTGGACCCGTACCTGCCGCCCGAGCTGCTGCCGCTCGACTGGCCGGGCGACGAGCTGCGCCGGCGCCACAGCGCCTTCCGGGCGGACTACGCCCGGCGCCTGCGCGACTACGCCCGCGCGGACACGTGAGCCTCCCCGCGGGCAGCCCGCGTCGGCGCGCAGCCGCTTCATCAGCGCTGCGCCGGGGTCGCACGCGGTGACGCGGCAGGCCGGGCGCTGCGGCGTCGACCCGGCGCCGTACTCCTCGCCGACGTTGAACGGGGTGCCGCCGGTCATGTCCACCAGCGGGCGGACGGTACGGCGGCCTCCGGCGAGCCACGCCCGCGCTCTCTCGCGGTACTCCTGCAGCTGGTCGTCGGGCATCGGCTCTTCCCCGTCATTGCGTGCCGGCTTCGCGTGACCGCCGCTTGCCGCCCGGCCCTTTCCGGTCTTATGGTCGTACGGTCGGACCGATATCGGCAGCAAGGACGGGACATGCGGTTCTCTGCGGAGCAGCAGCAGTTCGCCGCGGCGGTCGCCGCGTTCTGCGACAAGAGGTGCGGCACGCTCGCACAGCGCGACGCCGTCACCGACGGCGGGCGGCTGTCCAACAGCCCGCAGCTGCTGGCCGAGCTCGCGCGGTTGGGCTGGCTGGGCGTCTCGTTCCCGCAGGCGTACGGCGGCGCGGGCGCGGGGTTCGTCGACGAGTGCCTGTTCCTGGAGGAGGCCTTCCGCGGGCTCGCGCCGATCACCGGCTACGCCACCGGTCTCACCGCCGCGCAGACCTATCTGCGCTGGGGCACCGAGGAGCAGAAGCGCACGATCGTCGCCTCGCTCTGCGGGGGCGGCCTGGAGGCCATCGCCCTGAGCGAGCCCGGCGCCGGTTCCGACCTCGGCGGCGTGCGACTGAAGGCCGTGCGCGACGGCGACGCGTTCGTCCTGGACGGCCAGAAGACATGGACGTCGGCGGCGCACGTGGCCACCCACATCCTGCTGCTGGCCCGCACCGACTCGGCCGGCACCAAGCACCAGGGCCTGACGCTGTTCATGATGCCGGCCGACGTCGCCGGACTGGAGATCCGGCCCATCGAGACGATGGAGGCGCACACCGTCAACGACCTGTACCTCACGGGCGTGCGCCTGCCCGCCGACAGCGTGGTCGGGCAGGTCGGCAACGGCTGGAAGCAGCTCATGCGCGGGCTCAACGTCGAGCGCCTGATCATCGCCGCGATGAGCCTCGGCGCCGCCCGGCGCTCGCTGGACGACCTGCTGGCCTACGTGAGGCAGCGCGAGCAGTTCGGCCGCACCATCGGCAGCTTCCAGGCCGTCCGCCACCGCATCGCCGACCTGGCCACCGAGATCGCGTACTGCAAGGCCTTCGTCTACGACGTCGCCGACCGGATCGACGCCGGCGAGGAGGACGCCATCGACCGCGAGGGCGCGATGGCGAAGCTCAAGTGCACCGAGGTCGCCAAGCACACGGCGCTGGAGGCCATGCAGCTGATGGGCGGGTACGGCTACGCCCGCGAGTACGGCATGGAGGGGCAGGTGCGCCGGGCGCTGGCCCCGCCGATCTACGGCGGTGCCAACGAGATCCAGCGGGAGATCATCGGCAAGAGCCTGGGGCTCTGACCCTCACATCGCCGCGGCGGCCGGGATGACCTCGCGGGCGAAGAGCTCCATCCGCTCGGGCTCCCAGACCCGCGGCAGCTTGCCCTGCACCGCCTGGACGCCCAGGTCGGACAGCCGCTGCAGCGTGGCGAGGAAGGTGTCGACGTTCTCCCCGCGCTCCCCCAGGTCCAGCGGGAGCTGTGCGGTCTTCTCGATCGCGTCGTAGGCGCGCCCCTCGGCCGCGCAGTGGGCGCGCAGCACGTCGAGCTTGCGCTCGATCTCCGGGCCGGCGAAGAGGTTGCAGGCGTCGGCGTACTGCGCCACCAGTCGCAGCGTCTTCTTCTCCCCGCCGCCCCCGATGAGGATGCGGGGACGCGGGTCCTGCAGCGGCTGGGGCACGTTGAGCGTGCGCTCCAGGCGGTAGTGCTCGCCGTGGAACGGCCCGTCGTCGGGCCCCCACATCTGCAGGCAGATCCGCAGCGTCTCCTCCAGCCGCTCGAACCGCTCGGCCAGCGGCGGGAACGGCAGGCCCAGCCCGACGGCCTCCGCCTCGTTCCACGCCGCGCCGATGCCCAGCCACGCGCGTCCGCCGGAGAGGACGTCGAGCGTGCTGACCAGCTTCGCGAGCATCCCCGGCTCGCGATAGGTCACCGCCGTGACCCACGCCAGCAGCTCCACCCGCGAGGTGCGCGCGGCGATGTAGCCCAGCGTCGTGTACGCCTCGAGCATCTCGTGCTCGGGCGGGCCGTGGACCGAGATCTGCCAGACGTGGTCCATCACGCTGACCCGCGCGAAGCCCGCCTCCTCGGCGGCCGTGACCACCCTCGTCAGGTCGTCCGCGAGGCCCGTGGGCCCGTCGGGGTAGGTGAAGTCCGCGATGTGCAGGCCGATCCTCATGGTGTGCTTCCGTTCTCGTGCGTACGCGCGGCTCGCGGCGCCGCCGCCCACCACGCCAGGTCCGCGGCCGGCATGTCGAGCCGGGGATCGAGTGAGGCGAAGTGGCCGGGGTCGACCACGTCGGACTGCATGACCGGCCGCATCAGGTCGGGCAGGACGTGCACGGCGTGCCGCAGCGACGCGGGAGGGGTCGTCACGGAGCGTCTCCTGGCGGTGCTGGGAGCGGGTGCCGATCACGCTACCGAACGACCACCTCCCCGCAACGCGGTGCGACGGGCCATGCTGTCGGCATGCCCGAGTCGTCCGGTCCCGCCCGCACGCTGCGCGCCGACGCCCGCCGGAACCACGAGCGCATCCTGGACGCGACGCGGGACTCGATCGCCGAGGTCGGCCCCGGGTTCGCCGTGGACGACGTCGCCGCGCGGGCCGGGGTCGCCGTCGCCACCCTCTACCGGCGCTTCGGCAGCCGCCGGGACCTGATCCGCGCCGCGTTCGAGCGCTTCGCCACCGACGAGGTCACCCCGCTCGTCACGGCCGCGGTGCGCGGTCCCGATCCGTGGCAGGGGCTCGTGGACGGCCTGGAGGCCACGGTCCTCGCCCTGGCCGGTAACGCACCGCTCGCGGCGGCGGCCCAGGACGCGGGCGTGGTCGCCGACGCGGTCCGGTTCATGGATCCACTCGGCCAGGCGCTGCGGCGCGCGCAGGAGGGAGGCGCGGCCCGGCCGGACCTCACCCCCGACGACCTCCCGGTGCTCATCGCGATGGTCGTCACGACGATGGTGCAGTACCCCGGGCCGGACGCGGGCCGCGCGTGGCGGCGTTACCTCGCCCTGCTGCTCGACGGCAGCCGGGCCGGCCCGTCGCACCGGCCCCTCCCCCCGATGTGACCCGTCCGCTTTGAAGTGAGAGCCCCTTCTCGTTTATGGTGGTCGAGCAGCGGACCCCAACCCACGCAGGAGTGGCCATGACGACCGAGACGGTCGAGACCCTGCAGCTCCCCTTCGACCGGCCGGGCGTGCTCGACGTCGGCCCGACCTTCGCCCGGCTGCGCGCCCGGCACCCGGTCACCCGCGTCCTGACCCCGGCCGGCGACCCGGCGTGGCTGGTCACCGGCTACGACGAGGCGAAGCAGCTGTTCGGCAGCGACCGGCTCGGCCGCTCGCACCCGCACCCCGAGCGGGCGTCACGGATCTCCGCCTCCGGGTTCATGGGCGGGCCCACCGGGAACTTCGCGACGGAGAAGGCCGACCACAGCCGCATGCGGCGGCTGCTCGTGCCCGCGTTCTCCGCGCGCCGGATGCGGCAGCTCGAGGACGACGTGCAGACGCTCACCGACGACCTGCTCGACCGCATGATCGCCGCCGGCACCGGGGGCACGCCGGTCGACCTGCACGAGCTGCTGTCCGTGCCGCTGCCGATCTACGTGATCTGCCGGCTGCTCGGCGTGCCCTACGCCGACCGCGACCACTTCAAGGACCTCTCCGAGCGCGCCGCCACCATGACCGGCGACGACCCGGTCACCGCCATCGTCGAGCTCATGCAGTACACGGGCCGGCTGGCCGAGGCCAAGCGCGCCGAGCCCGGCGAGGACGTGATCTCCGACCTGGTCGCGGCCCAGCGCGAGGACCCGATGTTCGACGACAACCAGCTCGCGATGATGGTGGCGGGCCTGCTGTTCGCCGGCCACGAGACCACCGTCAACCGGATCAGCATCGGGGTCCTGCTCCTGCTGGAGAACCCGGCCGCCCGGGACGCACTCGTGGCGGACCCGTCCATCGTCTCCCGCGTGGTGGAGGAGGTGCTGCGGCTCGCCGCGCCCGACGGCGTCGGCCTCGCCCGCTACGCCCACGCCGACCTCACCGTCGGCGAGGGCGAGCACCGCGTCACCATCCCGGCGGGAGACGCCGTGATCTTCTCGACGCTCGCGACCAACCGCGACGGCCGCGCGTTCGACCAGCCGGACACCTTCGACGTGGGCCGCGCTCCCAACGCCCACCTCTCGTTCGGCCACGGGGCGCACTTCTGCATCGGCGCGAGCCTCGCCCGCACCGAGCTGAAGGTCGTGCTGGCCGGCCTTTTCGCCCGGCTGCCCGGGCTGCGGCTCGCCGTCGACCCCGCTGAACTGCGCCTGCACACCGAGCGCCTCACCGGAGGGCTCTACGAGCTGCCCGTCACCTGGTGACCACCCCCGGCATCCGCGACGGGCGCCTCCCGGCACGGAGGCACCCGTCGTGCGTGTGCGCCGCGTCAGGCCGTGGCGTCGCGGGCCGCGTCCACCTCGGTCGTGGCGCCCGCCGAGCGCAACGTGCCGTCGGAGTTCTCCAGGTGGGCGCGGACGAACCACTGGTGCTGCTCGAGCTCGCCGGACTGGGCGATGAGCATGTCCTGCGTCACCGGGTCGGGCTCCTCGGTCTCCTGGATGGCCTTCCGGTGGTCGCCGATG
>NZ_JAOPWR010000076.1 GCF_025965585.1 Pseudonocardia sp. | reverse complement strand
GTCCACCGGGGTCAGGCATCGGGGGAGTTCTGCTTGCGGCGCTCCGGATCCCACTCGGCCTCCAGGTGCCAGTCGAACTTCTCGGCCACCTCGGCGAGACGCTCTTCCGTGGGGAAGTCGCCACCCTCGCCACGGTCGGGCGGCAGGTACTTCTGGGTGGTCGCGCCGAGATCGCCGAAGAACTGCTCGAACCCACCAGGGCTGATGAAGCACAGGAAGCGGGCGAACGACGACTCGATCCGGAACTTGTGCGGCGCGCCCTTGGGGATTCGGATGAAGTCACCCACGTTCATGAGCTGCTCCAGGTCGGAGACCCAGACACGGACCTGCCCATCGAGGATGAAGAAGGCCTCGGCTTCCCCGGCGTGCGAATGGGGCGGCGCGTCAGTGCCCTGGGTGCCTGCCATCTCGATGAGTGAGAAGTCGCCGCCCGTCTCCAGTTTTCGGGCCTTCGTGGTGACGAGCGCGTCGAAGGAGACCACGCGCGGTCCCTCGGCTGCCGGCAGATAATAAGCATCGTCGGTGCCGGGGAGCTCGTACGGAAAGTTCGTCATGTGGTGAACTCCCTCCTCAGGGGCGACACACGTCAGAAGAAATGGGTGAGGTTGTTCTCGGTCATGGGTGGTTCCCTTCGCGTGCGTCGCGCCCTCGGACGAGCACTCGGATTCGGAGGAGCTCGGCCGGGAAACGGCGGCCGGGCCCGAGCGGGGGAGGTGGCGGCCGGGGCAGTGCCGCTCGATCTGTAGTGGTCGGAAGAAGACGTGAGATACCCGATGGGTCGGGCGTTTCTCAGTCGGAGCCGAGGAGTGCTTGCATGGTGTCCCGATGCACGTGCGTCACGGCTCGTAGGTGGCGAAGACCTTGTTGGAGTTGAAGACGTCGGTCTCGGTGAACTCCGACCACGTCGGCACCGGCCGGCCGATGCGGTCCATCGCGCCGAGCAGCGGGAACCAGTTGAGGAGTTCCTGCTGGCCGGCCGCCTCGACGTCGTCGAGCGGGACCAACCGCCAGGCGTCGACATCCCCGGCAACGAGGTGGTCGTAGAGGGCGCGGTCGCTGGGGGTGTCGGGTCGCAGCCGCCAAGTCTTGTCGCAGATGAACGCGTGCGACCAGCTCGAGGAGGCGACCAGCGCGACCCGCCACGGGGACTCGGCGAGGATCTCCGCGACGGTACCGCCGATGTCGACCATGCGGGACGGCCGCGGTGACGGTGGGTCCAGCTCGCGGACGTCGTCGAAGCGGCTCATGAAGCCCTGGTAGCTGACCACGCGGCGGCCGTAGCAGTTGATCGGGAACGGCAGCACCGGATACTCGAAGCCGACGCGGTGGTAGTCGAGGTAGAGCACCGCGTTCAGGAACGCGTGCGGCAGGCCGGGGTGGTGCAGCTGCCGGTAGGCGTAGGGGACGTCGACCCCGCGCTCGAGCAGGTGGGTGGCGAGATGGCGGCCGATGTCCGGACGGCCCTTGACGGTGATCGTCGTGTCCGCGGCTTCGCCCCAGATGTTGGCCCGGCCCGCCATGTCCGAGGACTCGGCCGCGTGCGCCCAGGGGCGGACGTCGACGTCGTCGTAGGCGAGTACCGCGTAGGGCGGGATGATGTCGTCGCGGAAGTTCTCGTACTGGTCGTCACCCCAGACCAGGACGACGTCCGGCTCGAAGTCGTCCAATGCCTGTCTGGTGCGCTCGAAGCCCTTGATCAACGCGGCCCGGTGCTCCGCCGCGGAGGCGCGGCCCTCGTCGGAACCCCATTCGCGGCGCATCAGCTCCGGCCAGTTGGCCGGGTCCTTCTCGCGCTCCGGGATCGCGGGGTCCTGCAGGGTCCGGCGCAGGATGCCGGCCATGTCGTCGTCGGTGCCACTGAAGGGCGGGTAGTGCGACAGTCCGATTCCGAGCAACTCTGCCACGGGAACCTCCTTCGGTGACCCGGAATCCGGCCACTGCACGCAGGACATTAGTCATGATTTATAACTATCGTCAAGGGTGAGTATCCTGGTCGTGAACGATAAAAATCAGCACCTTGATAGGCTCGCCGCTGAACTTTCACGGCTCGGAGCAGGTCGAGGGGGAGTGCGTATGGCGTCGGGCGGGGACACCGGTCTGTCGGTGTCCGACCAGGTGGCACGGTCGGCCGCGGAGTACGGGGTGGAGCTGGATCCCGGCGTCCTCCAGCTCACCCTGATGCTCTACCGGGCGGTCACGGTGTTCGATCGGGCGCACACCGCGGAGCTGAGCCCGCACGGGTTGAACCTCGCGCAGTTCAACGTCATCAGCGTGCTGCACCGTGCCGGCAGGCCACTCGCGATGGGCGAGTTGGCCGACGCCGTCTCGGTCCGCCCGGCCAACCTCACCAGCGTGGTCGACGGTCTGGCGGGGAAGTCCCTGGTGGATCGGCAGCTCAACCCCGACGACCGGCGGTCGTTCCTGGTCGACCTCACCACGGCGGGGCAGGAGTTCCTGGCGGGCTTCCTGCCGGGGCACTGGCGCTACCTCCAGTCGCTCACCGGGGGGCTGAGCCTGCGCCAACGCGAGCAGCTGACCAGCCTGCTGGAGCGCCTGATGCAATCGGTCAAGGAGGCCGACGCTCCCGTCGAGTCCTCGTCCCGGCTGACGTTCTGACGGACGTTGCCCGGGCGCTGCCCCGGTCCGTCGGGGATGCGGTTCGTTGACAGTCGGGCGGCCGGCTGTCAATCTCTTCCCGGAGATACTACAACGGCTGAAGTAAATCCGGGTGGGCCAGCCGGGGCCTCCCGATGAGCGAACTGAGCCAGCTCGTCGCGCTCCGCGCGACCAACCTCTCGGGGATCGTGAACCATCTCGTCGAACGAGGTCTCGCGGAGCGCCACCGCGGGCGCGACGCGCGGTCGCGCATCGTGCGAGTCAGCGTCGCGGGTACGGAGTTCCTCGAGGGGTTCCTGCCGCGGCACCGCCGGTACCTGCGCGAACTCACCCACGACCTCAGGAACAGCGAGCTCAGCACACTCTCGACGTTGCTGCGGCGCCTTCAGGCGTCGGTGGAAACGACCGGCCCGACCCATTGACCCGGCTCTCGTCGGACACTGCCGGGTTCCTTCGTACTTCGCTGGCATCTTCGC
>NZ_JAOPWR010000073.1 GCF_025965585.1 Pseudonocardia sp. | reverse complement strand
GGCGCGCCCCAGCGTGGTGCGTCGGACGCAGGCCCCGGCCGTGCCGCCGCCCCCGGTCCTGCCGCTCCCGCCGGCCCCGACGTCGGCGGCGGCGAAGCCCGTCTCGGTGGCGCCCACCGCGGCGGCGACCACGACGTCAAGGCCCACCGCGACGTCAAGGCCCACCGCGACGAGGGCGCGGTCGGACGACCTGCCGCTGCTCGACGGCGGGGACGAGGCGACCCCGAAGTCCCGCGGGGCCGCGACGGCGACCCGCCCGACGCCCCCGGGCTAGCGCGCCGCCGCGTTCCCCGCGTCCTGGGCCTGGAACGCGTGACGGTGGTGGCCCCGTCCGCCGACGGCCCGTCGTCCGCAGGGGCGGGCGAGCACGCTGCGAGCGCCACCACGGCGGCGGCGGACAGCACAACGGACAGGCGGCGCAGTCTTCTCAGGCGGACCCCACCTCGCGTCGAGAACGTCTCGGGCACTGCACGGCGGGCAGTCCACGGCGGACGATCACCTGCGGTCGGGCGGCCGGGGCGGCCCTGCGAGGATCGAGGTCGTGCGCAGTAACACCGACGGCCCGATCACCCTCCGTTCGATCGCCCCGTCGGTGTTCCTGCCCGCGCTCGTCTACGAGATCGGCAACGGCGCGATCGCGCCCGTCATCGCCCTGACGGCGCTGGACCTCGGGGCGTCCCCGGGCACGGCCGGGTTCATGCTGGCGTTGCTGGGCGTCGGCCAGATCCTGGGGGACGTGCCCGCGGCCCGGCTGGCCGACCGCATCGGCGACCGGCACGCGATGGTGCTGGCCGCGGGCGTGGCGGTCGTCTGCCTGCTGGGATGCCTGCTGGCCGGGTCGCTGCTGGTGCTGGGGCCCGCGCTGCTCGTGATCGGGGCCGCCAACTCCACGTTCTACCTGGCCCGGCAGAGCTACCTCACCGAGGTCGCCCCGGTGACGTTGCGGGCACGGGCCATGTCCACGCTCGGCGGCTCGCACCGGATCGGGCTGTTCCTCGGGCCGTTCGTGGGCGCGGCGGCGATCGGCCTGCTGGGCCTGCGCGGGGCCTACGTCGTGGCGATGGTCGCGGCGACGTCCGCCGCCGTGCTGCTGCTGGTGGTGCACGACGTCGAGACGTCGGGGGCACGGCCGGTCCGGGGCGGGGTCAGCCCGCGGGAGATGCTCTCGCGCTACCGCGCGCTGTTCGCGACGCTGGGGCTGGCCGTACTCGCGGTGGGTGCCGTGCGGGCCGCCCGGCAGACGGTGCTCCCGCTCTGGGGCGACCACCTGGGCCTCGGCCCGGGGCAGACGAGCCTCGTCTTCGGCATCGCCAGCGCCGTCGACATGGCGCTGTTCTACCCCGCGGGCAAGGTCATGGACCGCTACGGGCGCCTCGCGGTGGCGTTGCCGTCGATGCTGATCCTCGGCGGGGCGATGATGGCCATCCCGCTCACGCACGGCGTGGTCACGCTGACCGTGGTGGCGATGATCATGAGCTTCGGCAACGGCATCGGCTCCGGGATCATGATGACGCTCGGCGCCGACACCGCCCCCGCCGACGCCCGGACGCAGTTCCTGGCCGTCTGGCGGCTGTTCAGCGACTCCGGCAACGCCGCCGGGCCGGTCGTGGTGTCGGTGGTGGCCCTGTTCTCGACGCTGGCCGCGGGCATCGTCGCCATCGGGTCGGTGGGCCTGCTCGCCGCCGTCGCGCTCGGGATCTGGGTGCCGCGGTGGTCGCCGTACGCCACGCCGCGCTCGACCCGCGAGCACCGCGCAGCCGGCTGACCTCCAGCGGAAGCCGGTGATCGTGATCGACCGGATGACGTGCCGCTGGAACACGAGGAACAGCACGCGCAGCGGCAGGATCGCCACGGTGGTGGCGGCTTCCAAGATCGCACGTGCGGCGCTGTCAAGCGCTGGTGAGCGGCCGGTTAGCCTCAGGTGTGCGGTATTTCTACGATACTGAGTTCATCGAGGACGGCACGACGATCGACCTCGTCTCGATCGGTGTGGTCGGGGAGGACGGTCGCGAGTTCTACGCGGTGTCCACGGAGTTCGACCCCGACAAGGCCGGTGCCTGGGTGCGGGCCAACGTGCTCCCCAAGCTCCCCTCGCCCGCCGACAAGGCGTGGCGCTCGCGTGAGCAGATACGCGCCGACCTGCTGGCCTTCCTCGCCGACGCGCCCGGTGAGGTCGAGCTGTGGGCCTGGATCGCGGCCTACGACCACGTGGCGCTCTGCCAGCTGTGGGGCGCGATGCCCGCCCTGCCGAGAGCCCTGCCGCGGTTCACGCGCGAGCTGCGCCAGCGGTGGGAGGACGCCGGCCGCCCGCTGCTGCCGCCGCCCACCTCCGACGCGCACGACGCCCTCGCCGACGCCCGGCTCAACCGCAAGCGGTGGGACGCGATCGAGGCGGCGATGGCCGCGCGCCGGTGAGGGTGCATCCGGCGCCCGGAACCCAGCGGCCCCCCGCCCGTCGGACCGCCTAGTCTTAGGGTGTGAACTGGACCGTCGACGCCCCGGTCGAAGTGCTGCCCGAGCTGCCCCCCCTGCCCTCCGACCTGCGTGCCCGTCTCGACGATGCGCTGTCCCGTCCGGCCGCCCAGCAGCCCGACTGGCCCGACGCCGCGCACGTGGCGCACGTGCGCACGGTGCTGGAGAGCGTCCCGCCGGTGACGCTCCCGCCCGAGGTCGACCGCCTCCAGGAGCGCCTCGCATCGGTCGCGAAGGGCGAGGCGTTCCTGCTGCAGGGCGGCGACTGCGCCGAGACGTTCGTCGACAACACCGAGCCCCACATCCGCGCCACCATCCGCACGCTGCTGCAGATGGCCATCGTGCTGACCTACGGCGCGTCGCTGCCGGTGGTCAAGGTCGGGCGCATCGCCGGCCAGTACGCCAAGCCGCGCAGCGCCCCGATCGACGCGCTCGGACTGCCGTCCTACCGCGGCGACATCGTCAACTCGCTCACGCCCGACCCTGCGCTGCGCGTGCCGGACCCCTCGCGCATGGTGCGTGCCTACGCCAACGCGAGCGCCGCCATGAACCTCACGCGGGCGCTCACCGCCACCGGCATGGCCGATCTGACGAAGGTCCACGACTGGAACAAGGACTTCGTCCGCACGTCGCCCGCGGGCGCCCGGTTCGAGACCATCGCGTCGGAGATCGAGCGCGCGCTGCGGTTCATGGACGCGTGCGGCGTGGACGACCACAACCTGCACAACGTCGAGTTCTACGCCTCCCATGAGGCGCTGCTCGTCGACTACGAGCGCGCGATGCTCCGCATGGACAACCGCGACGGTGTCGAGTCGCGCCTCTACGACCTCTCGGCGCACTTCCTCTGGATCGGGGAGCGCACCCGCCAGCTCGACGGCGCGCACATCGCGTTCGCGGAGCTGCTGTCCAACCCGATCGGGCTCAAGATCGGCCCCACGACCTCGCCCGAGCTGGCCGTCGAGTACGTCGAGCGGCTCGACCCCCACAACACCCCCGGCCGGCTCACGCTGATCAGCCGCATGGGCAACGGCAAGGTCCGCGACGTGCTGCCCGCGATCATCGAGAAGGTCGAGGCGTCCGGGCACAAGGTCATCTGGCAGTGCGACCCGATGCACGGCAACACCCACGAGTCCACCACCGGCTACAAGACGCGCCACTTCGACCGCATCGTCGACGAGGTGCAGGGCTTCTTCGAGGTGCACGCCGGGCTCGGCACCCACCCGGGCGGCATCCACGTCGAGGTCACCGGGGAGGACGTCACCGAGTGCCTCGGCGGCGCCCAGGAGATCTCCGACGCCGACCTGGCCGGCCGCTACGAGACCGCCTGCGACCCCCGCCTGAACACCCAGCAGTCGCTCGAGCTGGCGTTCCTGGTGGCGGAGATGCTGCGCGGCTGAGCTCCACCCTTCCGACGGGAGAGGCCCGGCGTACGTGCACGCCGGGCCTCTCCAGTCGTTCCGGGGACTACTGCTCGAATGTCGGCGTCACCGTCGCGCGAGCGAGGGTGTGACCGAACATGTTGAAGCCCAGGAAGGCCGGGGACGCCTCCGCGGGGACCTCCAGGGCGTCGACGTCCAGGGCGTGCACCACGGTGAAGTAGCGGTGCGGGCCGTGGCCCTCGGGCGGGGCCGCGCCGATGTAGCCGACCCCGCCGCCGTCGTTCCTGAGCTGGACGGCGCCCTCGGGCAGGCCGGAGCCCTTCTCGTCGCCGGCCCCTGCGGGCAGCTCGGTGACCGAGGCGGGGATGTTGAACACCGCCCAGTGCCAGAAGCCGCTGGCCGTGGGGGCGTCGGGGTCGTACACGGTGACGGCGAAGCTCTTCGTGCCCTCGGGGAACCCCGACCACGCGAGGTGCGGGGAACGGTCCTCGCCGCCGGGCACGCCGAACGCGCCGCTCGCGTGCGGGTCGGCGAGGCGTTCGCCGTCGGAGATGTCGTCGCTCGTGACGTCGAAGGCGGGTACGTCGGGAAGGAAGGAGTAGGGGTCGGGCGCCGTGGCCATGACGGGTCCTCTCAGGTGGTTGCGTACCGAACCACCATTCCCCTCCCGCCTCACGGGGCAAACGTGGGGTGGTTCAGCCGTCCCCGTGGGAGTGTGCCCGTAGCCGCTCCGACCACGACAGCGCCCGCGGCGGATCGCCCACATCGGCCACGAGGACGCCGTCGTGCTCCCGCACCGGGTAGGTGCCCAGCTCGTACTGCGAGGTGGTCTCGCACGCGCCGGTGTCGACGTCGAAGCGGTACCAGTGCCACGGGCAGACGACGATCTGCCCGTCACGCACCCAGCCCTGTTCCAGCGGGCCCTGGTTGTGCGGGCAGACCGCGTCGGTGACGCGCGGCCCGTCCTCCAGCGCGAAGACGGCGAAGCTGCGCCCGTCGTCCGCGCGGACGACCCAGGCGTCCCGCCCGTTCGCCTCGCCCAGCGGGACGAGCGTCACCTCTTGCCAGAGGCCTTGAGGTCGGCGAGCGACTCCCCGCCGACGAACCACAGCTCCGGCTCGCACTGCTGCACCACGACACGCACGTTCCCGACGGGTGCCCCGATGGACTCGTGGACGGCCGCGGTGACGGCCTCCCCGAGCGCGGCGAGCTGCTCGGGCGTGCGTCCCTTGGCGAGCGTGATCTGAACGAGCGGCACGACAAACTCCTCCTCTGTGCTGACTGTTCGCTGCCGTGCTGAATGTTCGCTGCGCAAGCTCCGCTCAGCGGCAACCCAGCTCGACGGTGCCGAGCCGGTCGATCGAGGCGACCACCACGTCACCGGGGGCGACGGGCACGGCCGCGGTGAGCCCTCCCGAGAGCACGACGTCGCCGGCGCGCAGGCCCTCGCCGTCGGCGGCCATCGTGCGCACCATCCAGGCCACGGCGGCCGCGGGGTGTCCGAGCGACGCCGCGCCGGACGCGGTCGACACGACCTCGCCGTTCTTCTCCAGCACCACCCCGACGAGACGCAGGTCGATGCCCGCGGGCGGCACCGGCGTGCCCACGACGAACCGACCCGCCGAGGTGTTGTCGGCGACGACGTCGGCCATCGTGAAGCGGTAGTTCCGGAAGCGGGAGTCGAGCACCTCGATGCCCACGGCCACACCGGACGACGCCGAGATCACGTCGGACGCGGTGACGTGCGGGCCCGCGAGGTCGCGGCCCAGGACGAACACGACCTCCGGCTCGCAGCGCGGCTGGATGAGCTGCGAGGTGTCCAGCGGCTCGCCGAGGTCGAGGGCGTTCCTGCCGGCGAGGAACCCGAAGACCGGAGCGCTGACGCCGACCTGCGCCTGCTTCGCCCGCGACGTGACGCCCAACTTCCAGCCGACCAGCGGGCCGGCCTCGTCGCGGAGCACCCGCTGCACGGCGTAGCCGCCCGCGAGGTCGAGCTCGGGGGCGTCGTCGGAGAGCTGGTCGATCGCTGCCCGGTCGGCGACGGCCTTGGTCAGCCGGCCCGCCAGCTCGGTGGTGTCGATGCTCATCTCAGGCTCCTACCCGGACCGTGATCGGGCCCAGCCGGTCGAACTCGGCGCGGAAGACGTCGCCGGCCTGCATCGGCACGGCCGCGTGCAGAGCGCCGGTCATGATCAGGTGGCCCGGTTCGAGGGCCACCCCGTTCTCGCCGAGCACGTTGGCGAGCCAGGCGACGACGGCCACCGGGTCGCCCAGTGCGGCGGCGCCGGCCCCGGTGTCGATCAGGTCGCCGTTTCGGGTGAGGGTCATGCCGATCAGCCGGGAGTCGATGCCGTCGAGCGGGACGACGCGGCTGGACGTGGCCATCGCGCCGTTGGACGCGAGGTCGGCGACGGTGTCGGCAAGCTTGATCCGCCAGTCGGCGATGCGGGAGTCGACGATCTCCATCCCGGCCACCGCACCGGCGATGGCGGCGTGCGCCTGCGTCACCGTCACGCCCGGGCCCTGCAGCCGCTCACCCAGGACGAAGACGATCTCGGCCTCGATCTTGGGCGCGATGAAGCGGCCCAGCGGGATCGTGTCGCCGTCGCGGTAGACGGTGGAGGCGAGCACCGGGCCGTAGTCGGGGGAGTCGACGCCCACCATCTGCTGCATCGGCTTGCTGGTCAGGCCGACCTTGTGGCCGATGATCCGGTCGCCGTCCGCCAGCAGCAGGCCGATGAGCTCCTTCTGCACGGCGTACCCGTCGGCCATGCCGAGGCTCGGGTCGTCGTCGGTGAAGGGGGCGATCGGCACGCGGCTGCGGCGGGCGTCGTAGAGCGCCCTGGCCTTCGCCGGGGCATCGGTCACGGGCATGCAGGAGCTCCTCGTCGATGGGGTACTGGTGTGATCGTGTCGACCACGCGGCCGGCCGTCACCGCCGTGGTTCCGCTCACCGGAACGCGCGCGGCCGAGCCGCGATGGTCAAGGCCCAGACGTCGCGTGTCGATCTCCGCGAACGACATCGTCGCCGTGGTCAGCGGAGTGGCTGTCATGCCTCGCGGCCCCTCGCCGCCGACTCCTCGGTCCAGCCGAGGCGGCGGCTCACGGCCTCGCCCGCCTCCACCAGCGCGCGGGCGAACCGCCGCCGGGGGACCGCGCCGAAGCGCGCCACCGGCGCCCCGATGCTGACGGCCGCGACGACGTCGCCGTGCAGGTCGCGGATCGGCGCGGCCAGGCTGGCCACCCCGATCTCCCGCTCGTTGATCGCCTCGGCCCAGCCGCGTGCGCGGACGGTGGCGAGCTCGCTGCGCAGCACCGCGGCGTCGACGATGGTGTGCGGCGTGAGCGTGGCCAGCGGGCGGGCGAGGAACGCCTCACGCTCGTGCTCGGGGGCGTGGGCCAGCAGCACCTTGCCGCTGGACGTGCAGTGGGCGGGCACGCGGCGTCCGGTCTCGGTGAACAGGCGCAGCGAGTGGGCGCTCTCGAGCCGGTCGACGTAGACCACCTCGTCGCCGTCGAGCACCCCGACCTGCGACGACTCGCCTGTCTGGTCGCGCAGGTGGGCGAGCACCGGGCCGGCGGCGGCGTGCAGGTCGAGGTGCACCCGGACCGCCTCGCCCAGCTCGAACATCACCACGCCCAGCCGGTAGCCGCCGGTACGGGACTCCTGCTCCAGGAGCCCTTCGGCGACCAAGGTGGTGAGCAGCCGGTGGACGTTGGACTTGCCGAGATCCAGCCGGCGGGCCAGTTCGGACACCCCGAGCGAAGCCTCCCGCGACCGGAACTCCTTGAGCAGCCGCGCGGCGTTGCGCACGGTGGACAGCATCGCGTCGGTCATTCGGGGGCCTTCGGCGTCCAGTCGCGTCTGCCGCCCACCGATTCCAGGAGCGTCCTGCGGATCTCGTCCGGGTCCGGGTTCGGCGTGGCCACCAGCTTGTCGATCTCCGCATTGTGCGGGGCGATGGCCTTCGCCAGCAGGGCCTGGGCTCTGGGGAGGCCGGCGCTCGCGGCGCCCACCAGCTCGTCGACGAGGCTCTCCCGCCCGCGGACGCGGCTGCGGATCGTCTCGAAGTCCCGTGCCGCGGCCGAGTCGTTGCTCGCCAGCCCGGAGCCGACGTGCCCGGCGTGGTGCGGGGTCAGGCCCGAGCCGGGCTGCGCCACCACGTGGTAGACGGCGGTGGACAGGCCCAGCGCGTGCTTGACCTCGGCGTATGCGGGCTGCTCGCGCTCGTCGATCAACCCGAGCGCGGGGACGACGACCGGGTCGTAGAACCGCAGCGACCAGGTCAGGCCGGGAAGCTCGCCGGGCAGCGAGACCTCCTGGCCGCGCAGCGGGCCCAGGTCCTCGCGGGTGGCGAGCAGGTGCAGGTTGCGCGCGCCGACCGCGGCCACGGTCAGCGGCGGCGTCGACGAACTCAGGCCTGCCAGCAGGGGCATCCGGCCACGTACGGCGGGCGGGAACGTGTCCGCCTGAGCGAGGTAGGAGCGGTGCAGGGCGGTGACGTAGTCGGCCACGGCCGCGCGCATGTCGAGCGGATCGGCCACGGTGTCGTCTCCGTTCTGATATGCGGAACAGTAGGTCTTCCTTCCGGAACGCTAGGCGGGTTAGCGTCGCAGCGTCAAGGAGCCACCCAACCCCGGGAGCTGATAGCCGTGGGGATCCTCCGCCTCGCTCACATCGACGTCCGCACACCGGATCTCGAGCTCGCCACCGCCTACTACACCGATGTCATGGGCCTCCAGCAGGTCCAGCGCACCGACGACACCGTCTGGTTCAAGTGCTGGGACGAGGAGGACCACCACTCGCTGCGCATGCGCCGCAACGCACGTACCGGGATGGACTCCTTCACCTTCCGCGTGGAGGCCGAGGACGACCTCCACGAGTACGAGAAGAAGCTCGCCAACTACGGCTGCCAGGTCAGCCGCGTCTCCAAGGGGGAGGCGGTCGGGCAGGGCGAGTCGATCCGGTTCGAGGTGCCGTCCGGCCAGATCATGGAGCTGGTCTGGGACGTCGAGAAGACCGGCAACATCCTCGGTAAGCACAACCCGTCACCCGTGCCGCCGCCGGACCTGCCCGGCATCGCCCCGCCGCGGATGGACCACATGCTGGTCAACGCCGAGGAGGTGGGCGAGTCCGCGCGCTTCTTCCAGGACGTGCTGGGGCTGCGCCTCACCGAGCAGGTGCTCGACGGCAACGGCCACCAGCTCGGCGTCTGGCTCGCCGGCAAGACGAACTCGCCGCACGACATCGCGATCGTCAACGGCCCGAACGGCGCGCTGCACCACTGGGCGTACTGGCTCGACGACTGGGACGACATCCGCAAGGCCGCCGACACGCTCGCCTACAACGGCGTGCAGATCGACCAGGGCCCGACGCGCCACGGCATCACGCGCGGCAACACCATCTACTTCTTCGACCCGCTGGGCATCCGCAACGAGGTGTTCACCGGCGGGTACTGGTCCGAGGCCGACCAGGAGATCATCACCTGGACCGAGCAGGAGTTCGGCAAGGGCCTGTTCTACTACGAGAACGTCGTCGCGCAGCGCTTCCTGCGGATGCACACATGAGACCTGTTTACAGGGTCGAATCATCGATACAGAGACCTGTTTGCAGGGTCGAATCACCGATACAGCGAGAGGACGGCCATGCCTGATCGGATCCTGCGGCTGCAGCACGTCGAGGTGCGCGTCCCCGACCTCGAGCTGTGCACCGCCTACTACACCGAGGTGCTCGGTCTCGTCGAGACCGCCCGCGACACCAAGGACGGCGCCGACCGCGTCTTCCTCAAGTGCTGGGACGAGCACGAGCACCACTCCGTCGTCCTGCGTCAGGCGCCCACCTACGGGCTGGACCACATGTCGTTCAAGGTGGCCGAGCAGGGCGACCTGGACTACTTCACCGACAAGCTGCAGGCCGTCAGCGTGCCGGTGAAGCGCTACGCCGCCCGTGAGCTGGGCCCGGGCTGGGGCGAGGCCATCCGCTTCGAGTCGCCGTCCGGCCACCTCGTCGAGCTCGTGTACGGCATGGAGCGGCTGGGCAACATGCTGCCGCTGACCAACCCGCCGCCCAAGCCCCAGGGCCTCGTCGGCATCGCGCCGCCGCGCCTGGACCACGTGTTCGTCATGGCCGAGGACGTCGAGGCGTTCACGGCGTTCTTCACCGAGGTCCTGGAGTTCCGCCTCACCGAGCAGATCGTGGCCAACGACGGCCACCAGCTCGCCGCGTTCCTCGAGCGCAGCCACACCCCGCACGACATCGCCGTCATCACCGGCCCGAACGGCGCGCTGCACCACTTCGCGTTCTGGATGGACGACTGGAACGGCATCCGCGACGCCGCCGACACGCTGGCCTACCACGGCGTGACGATCGACGTGGCGCCCACGCGGCACGGCGTCACCCGCGGGTACACCACCTACTTCTTCGACCCGGTGGGCAACCGCAACGAGCTGTTCACCGGCGGCTACTGGGTGGACCCGGACTTCGAGCCGATCACGTGGACGGAGGAGGAGATGGGGCGCGCCATCTTCTACTACCACCGCCAGGTGAACGAGAAGTTCTTCACGGTGCACTCATGAGCACCCCTCACGACCCGCGCAAGATCGACCGGTACGAGGCGCCCAACTACCTGGCGAAGTACCGGGAGCGCCAGGGCGCGAAGACGGCCCCTCCTGACGACGCGGATGGCCAGGACGCGTCCACGCCGCTCTACCTGCGGCGGTTCCGGGCGCGGGCCGCCTCGCCCGAGGTGCCGGTCATCCAGGTCGACGGCGAGAGCTTCACGCGTGACTTCGCCGAGGCGTCGCGGGAGAAGGAGATCGTCGCGCCGCCCTCGCGTAAGGCGGCGGAGGACTTCGTCGCGGAGATCCGGATCATCCGCCACGGCATCACCCAGGGCTACTCCACCGACGCCGGCCTGACGCCGATGGGCGGCTGGCAGGCCCACCAGCGCGGGCACTCGCTGTCGAAGAGCCTCAAGGAGGGCCACAAGGTCCGCATCGTCTGCGCCGACACCAACCGCGCGCGGCAGACGGCCGAGCAGATCCACCGCGGCATGCTCGACGGGCTCGACCAGTGGCAGCGCAAGGCGGAGGTGTCCGAGCCGGAGTCCATCCCGGAGCTGCGCAACTTCGGCGTCTGGACCCCCGACGGGCTGCGCGACGTCACGTCGGCGTTCCGGCAGTACCAGGCCACGATGGAGAAGCTGGAACGGATGGCCGTGGGGGACCGTCCGCGCTGGCTCGTCGAGATCGACCGGTTCTACCGCGTGCAGCTGGGCGGGGCCGACCCGATCCACATGTGGCTCACCATCCCGCTGATGTACTTCGAGCCTCCCGCGCTGTGCGTGCGCCGGTTCTGGCGGGGCTTCCACCGGCTGATCGCCGAAGGCGAGGACGGCCAGCGGATCGTCGCGGCCACCCACTCGGGCCCGATCCGGGCATTCGCCACCTGGGCGCACGGCTACGACCCGGGTGAGCCCTACAACACCGAAGAGGTCGTGGTGAAGGTGCGCCGCGGCGGTCAGACTGCCCTGGTGGCCTACCGCAACCGAGTCACCGAGGTGAACGTGCCGCCGCCGGACGAATTTCCCCAGTGGGAATCATGACTGCCTCGGAGAGCTGATGCCATGACGCTGACGGATCTCGACGCCGCGATCCTCGATCCCGCCTCCCTCGCACCGGAGGTCCCGGAGCTCGTGCCGGAGCGGGAGGACGGCCCGCTCCGGTCGGTCTCCATCGCCATGGCGGTGCTGGGCTGCTTCGAGCAGGAACGGGAGCTCGGCGCCACGCGTGTGGCCGCCGAGCTGGGCATCGCCAAGAGCACCGCGTGCCGGATGCTGGCGGCGCTGGCCACGAGCGGGATGCTGGAACGGTCCCGCTCCGGGCGCTACCGGCTGGGGCTGCGGCTGTTCGAGATCGGGCAGCTCGCGGTCGACCGGCTGATGCTCCGCGAGCTCGCCCTGCCCGTGCTCGGCGAGCTGCGCGAGATCCTGCGGGAGACCGCGCAGCTCGCGGTGCCCGTCGGCGCCGACGTGCTCTACGTCGACCGGCTGGAGGGCAACAGCGCCGGCACGATGTTCCACACCGAGCTCTACCGGCGTGGCCCGGGCCACAGCTCCAGCGCGGCCAAGGCCATCGCGGCGTACAACCCGTCGATGGCGAGGGCGATCCTCGAGCGCGGCTTCCAGCGGCGCACCCCGTTCACGATCGTCGACCCGCAGCGCTACAAGCAGGTGCTGCGCCAGGTGCGGATCGACGGACACGCGGCTTCGCGGGAAGAGCACACGATGGGCATGTCGTCGGTGGCGGCGCCGATCGTGGTGAAGCGCGGTGACCGCACGGTCGCGGTCGCGGCGATCTCCGTGGTCGGCGGGACCTCACGCGTGCTGGGGGCGCGCAAGATCGCGGTCGTGCAGAGCGTCCGCCGGGCGGCCGCCTCCGTCTCCGCGGCGCTGGAGCGGTCTCAGGAGTAGCGGGGTCCCGTGCAGCTGGAGTGGATCCAGGCGTTCCTCGCGGTGGTCGACCGCGGCGGGTTCACCGCCGCGGCCGTGCACCTCTACCGCTCGCAGGGCCGCGTGAGCAGCTACATCGCCTCGCTCGAACGCGAACTGGGCACACAGCTGTTCGACCGGGACCAGCGGCCCGCCCGGCTGACGTCGACGGGGGAGGCGTTCGTCCCGCACGCCCGCGCGATGGTCGACGAGCTGGACGCCGGTCGCGCCGCGATGGCGTCGGTGCAGGGGCTCATCCGGGGCGACGTCGCGCTGGCGACCTATCCGAGCGCCGGTGCGGCGTTCGTGCCGGACGTGCTGGCGCGCTTCGCCCGTGACTTCCCGGGCATCCGGGTGGAGCTGGTCGAGCAGGCCGTGCACGGCATCGACCTCGCGCTGGACAGCGGGCCCGCCCTGCTCGCCGTGCGCCCGACCCTGCCGCCGCCGCGGAGCACCCAGCCGCTGGAGCACGCGATCCTGTGGCGGGAGCCCATGTGCGTGGTGGTTCCCGAGGGGCACCCGCTCGCGGGCGCGGAGTCGGTGGACCTGGGGGAGCTGCTCGACGAGCAGCTCGTCGTCTCCGGTCACAACCTGCGCCTCGACACCGAGGCCTTCCGGCTGCTCGCCCGCACGGGTGTGGAGCCTCGCATCCGGTTCCTCTCCGACCAGCCGCAGATCCTCGTCGGGCTGGTGCGCAGCGGTCTCGCGATCGGGTTCACCAACCGGCTCGCGATGGAGAGCGTCCGCACCGAGGGCGTCGTCGTGCTGCCGGTCGGGCCGCCGATGCAGCGGGAGGTGGCCGTGTACTGGACGCCGGCGCTGGCGGGTTCCCCGGCGGCAAGGGCTCTCCTGCGGACCGTGCTCGCCACCCCCGTCCCCCCGACGGCGACGGACCTGAGATCCGACGAGCATCCGGATTCCGGATGGCCAAGCCCGAGGACATGCGATTGACCCCTGCCCGTGGCCTGTCGATGCTGGGGGGACCGCGTGAGCCGGACCACATCCACGGAGGGAGGCGGCCATGACCAGCACCGACCTCGGCGGCCTCGTGGCGATCGTGACCGGCTCCAGCTCCGGTATCGGCAGGGCCGTCGCGGCCCGGCTGGCCGCCGGCGGCGCCGCGGTCGTCGTGAACTCCCGCGACGACGGCCGGGCGAAGGAGGCTGCCGATGAGCTCGTGGCAGCAGGGCACCGGGCCGTCGGCGTGGCCGCGGACGTCGCCGCCCCGGACGCGGGCCGCCTGCTGGTCGACGCCGCGCTCGATGCGTTCGGCCGGCTCGACGTGCTCGTCAACAACGCGGGTCTCCCGCTCGTGCGGCCCGCCGAGGAGATCACGCCCGACGAGTGGCGCACGGTGTTCGCGACCAACGTCGACGGCCCGTTCCGCTGCGCGCAGGCCGCGGCGACGGTGATGCTCCCGCAGCGCAGCGGGGTGATCGTCAACATGTCCTCGGTGTTCGGGTCCGTCGCCGTGCCCGGCCGCGCCGCGTACGTCACCGCGAAGCACGCCCTCGACGGCATGACGAAGTCGCTGGCCGTCGAGTGGGCCGACCGCGGGGTGCGCGTGGTCTCGGTCAACCCCGGCTACGTCGCCACGCCGTTCGTCGAGGCGACGATGGCCGCAGGCCGCTTCTCCGCCGACGACATCGCCCGCCGCACCCCTCTGGGCCGGCTCGCCCAGCCCTCCGAGGTGGCGGAGCTCGTCGCGTTCCTCGCCTCGCCCGCCGCGTCCTACCTCACCGGAGCCCAGGTGCCGATCGACGGCGGCTGGCTCGCCTACGGGGGCTGGTGACCAGCCCCGCATGTCCCGGTCCACCACCACGCAAGGGAGTGATCATGCTCGACGCCGAGACCGTGCTCCTCGTCCACTGCCGGATCTTCGACGGCACCGGTGAGGAGGTGATCCCCAACGGCGCGATCTGGATCGACGGCGAGGAGATCCGCCGCGTCGGACCGATGGACCAGTTCACCGACATCGACGAGGACGTGCCGCGCATCGACGTCGGCGGCCGCTTCGTGATGCCCGGGATGACCGAGGCCCACAGCCACCTGTCCTACTTCAACGCGGGCAGCCTGCAGGACCTCGACATGAACTGCACCGCCGAGGCCACCACGATCTTCGCGGTCAGCAACGCCCGCACGATGCTGCGCTGCGGCTACACCTCCGCGCACAGCTTCGGCTCGCTGCACGCCGTCGACGTCGCGGTGCGCAATGCGATCAACTCCGGCGGGGTGCCCGGCCCGCGCTACGTCGCCTGTGGCCGGGACGTGCTCGGCACCGGCGGGATGATCGACTGGAATCCCGACCACCTCAAGCTCGGCATGGACGGTCTCGCGCTGCTCGCGGACGATCCGTGGCAGGTGCGCAAGGTGATCCGCTCGGTGCGCAAATCCGGCGCCGACACCGTCAAGGTCTACCTCGACGGCGAGGGCATGATCGAGTCCGACCTGCCCGGCGAGCTGTCCTACACGCAGGAGGAGGCCGACGCCGCGGCCGACGAGGGCCACCGCCGCAACCTGCGGATGATCTGCCACGCGCGCTCCGCCGACGCCGTGACGATGGCGATGAAGGCCGGCTTCGACGTGATCGGCCACGCCAACTACCTCGACGACGAGTCGCTCGACCGCATGCGCCGCGAGCGCCACCGCATCTTCGTCACGCCCGCCATCCACTGGCAGGTCGGGCTCTACGAGAACGGCGAGCCCTACGGCTTCACCGCGCCCGCACTGGACTCCCTGGGCTACAAGGACGAGATGGTCGAGACCATCGCCAGCGTCGCGAAGATGAGGGCCGCGGGCATCCGGGTGCTGCCGGGCGGCGACTTCGGCCTGGCCTGGACCCCGCACGGCACCTACGCCCGCGACCTGCAGAACTTCGTGGAGCTGTTCGGGTTCACTCCGCGGGAGGCGCTGACCGCCGCCACCCGCGACGCCGGTGCGCTCGTGGACTTCGGTGGCAAGGTCGGCACGCTGGAGGCGGGCAAGTTCGCCGACATCGTGGTGGTGGACGGCGACCCGCTCACCGACATCACGGTGCTGCAGGACCTCGATAAGATCGTCACGGTGATCAAGGGCGGCCGGGTGTACCACAACACGCTCGACTCCGGCCCGCGCTTCGACCTGTCCGCCACGCCCGGGATCACCGCGGCCTCCTACCGCGAGCTGGCCCGCACGCCGTGACGGGACTGGACGTCGCCGCCCTGCGCCGCGCTGCCTCGGCGCAGGGCGAGGACGGCCCGGGACCGTGCAACCGGCGGTGCCGGGAACGCGGCCGGTGTGCGTTCGGCCGGTCCGACCCGCCGGGCTCGTTCTGCCGGGAACGCCGCCCGCCACGCCGTGGCGATCTCCGGAACACGAGTACGGATGGCACCGGTCCTGTCGCGTAGCGTGCAGAAACGGTGATCGTCCCGACCGGAGCACGATGGCTCCGCGCGTTCCCGCGCGGTGCGCACGCCCCCGAACGGAGTAGAGAATGACGTTGGACACCGGGATCCCCGCGCCGACCGAGCCGGTCGACTTCGACCTCTCGGCCCGGTACCGAGCGGGGGCCGGCCCCGTCCTGCTGACGGGCGTGCAGGCCATCGCCCGCATGCTCGTGGAGCAGCACGCGGCCGACGCCGCCGCGGGCCTGCGCACGGCGTCGTTCGTCTCCGGCTACCAGGGCAGTCCGCTGGGCGGGCTCGACCAGACCCTCGCGAAGGCCTCCGAGCTGAAGGAGAACGCGGGGCTCACGCTCGTGCCCGGTGTCAACGAGGAGCTGGCCGCCACGTCGGTGTGGGGCAGCCAGGTGGAGGTGCCCGGCCACGAGCGGAACGTCGACGGCGCCGTCGGCGTCTGGTACGGCAAGGCGCCCGGCGTCGACCGCGCGGGCGACCCGCTGCGCCACGGCAACATGTGCGGTGCCCACCCGAAGGGTGGGGTCATCGTGCTCGCGGGCGACGACCCGAGCTGCAAGTCCTCCACCATCCCGTGCATCTCCGAGCGCACGCTCGCGGGCTTCGGGCTACCCGTGCTCTACCCGGGCTCCGCCGAGGAGATCGTGCGCCTGGGCCGCTACGGCGTCGCGATGTCGCGCGCGTCGGGCATGTGGGTGGGCATGAAGATCACCGCCGACGTGGCCGACGGCATCTACACCGTCGACGGCGGCGCCGGGGACGTCGAGATCACCGTGCCGGAGATCGAGTGGGACGGGAAGCCCTGGGAGTACAAGCAGATCCCCATGCTGGTCCCGCCCGCGTCGCTCGAGGCCGAGGCGCAGATGTACGGGCCGCGATGGGCGATGCTGCGCGCGTTCCTGGCGGCCAACCCCATCAACACCGTCGAGGTCGACGCGGATGGTCATGCTGCGTGGCTCGGCATCGTCGCCGGTGGCAAGGCGTTCACCGACGTGCAGCAGGCACTGCGCGACCTCGGGCTCGACGACGACGGCTGTCGCCGCGCGGGCATCAAGCTCCTGCGGCTGGGCATGATCCACCCGCTGGAGCGCGACCTGCTCCGGGACTTCGCCGAGGGCCTCGACACCGTGCTGGTGGTGGAGGAGAAGAGCGCGTTCGTCGAGACGGCGGTGCGCGACGTGCTCTACGGCCTGTCGCCCGCCCCTGCGGTGATCGGCTCCACCGACGGGTCCGGCGCGCCGCTCGTGCCCGTCGCGGGCGAGCTGACCGCCGGGGCGCTGGCCGGGCCGCTGCGCCGGGTGCTGGGGGACCGCGTCGATCTGACGCCCGTGCGCCGCGACCCCCCGAAGCTCGAGCTGCTGCCCGTCAACCGCACGCCGTACTTCTGCTCCGGCTGCCCGCACAACCGCTCGACGATCGTCCCCGAGGGCGCGGTAGCGGGAGGGGGCATCGGCTGCCACGCCATGGTCGCGCTGACCCACCGCCCCGAGAGCGAGGTCAGCTCCCTCACGCAGATGGGCGGCGAGGGCGCGCAGTGGATCGGACAAGCGCCGTTCACCCGTGCCGAGCACATGTTCCAGAACATGGGTGACGGCACGTTCGCCCACTCCGGCCAGCTCGCGGTGCAGGCGTGCATCGCGGCCGGGGTGTCGATCACCTACAAGCTGCTCTACAACCGCGCCGTCGCCATGACCGGCGGGCAGGACGCGTCCGGCGGGCTCGAGGTGCCGCAGCTGACGGCGAAGCTCCTCGCCGAGGGTGTCTCGAAGATCATCGTGTGCGCCGACGAGCCGGAGCGCTACCGCGCGCTGCCGTCCCTGCCCGTGGGCGTCGACCTGTGGCACCGCGACCGCTTCGACGAGGCGCAGAAGGTGCTCGCGTCGGTCGAGGGTGTGTCGGTGCTGGTGTACGACCAGCGCTGCGCCGCGGAGTCGCGGCGGCTGCGCAAGCGCGGCACGCTCGCGATCCGGCCCACCCGAGTGATCATCAACGAGGCGGTCTGCGAGGGCTGCGGTGACTGCGGCGTCAAGAGCAACTGCCTGTCGGTGCAGCCCACCGACACCGAGTTCGGCCGCAAGACCCGCATCGACCAGACCTCCTGCAACACCGACTACTCCTGCCTCGCGGGCGACTGCCCGTCGTTCGTGACGGTGGAGCTGCCTCCCGAGCGGAGCGTAGGCGGAGCGGGTATCGGCGCGGGCTCGTCGTCGACGTCCCGGCCGGACCGCTGCGAACCCCCGCCGGTCCCGGACGTGGCCCGTCCGGCCACGGGTGACGTGTTCCTCGCGGGCATCGGCGGCACCGGCATCGTCACGGTCAACCAGGTGCTCGGCTCGGCCGCCGTCCGCGACGGGCTGGCCGTGCACGGCGTCGACCAGACCGGCCTCTCGCAGAAGGCCGGTCCCGTCACCTCGCACCTGCGCATCGCCGCCGACGCCGCCACGCTCGGCCCGGCCAACCGCGTCGGCGTCGGCACCGTGGGCTGCTACCTCGCGTTCGACGCTCTGGTCGGCGCCGACACCAAGAACCTCGCCTACGCCGACCCGGAGCACACCTTCGGCGTCGTCTCGACGAGCCCGGTGCCGACGGGCGCGATGGTCCGCGACGTCGCGGCCGCCAGGCCGGACGTGCCGGCGCTGGTGGGGCGCATCCGCAGCGTCACCCGCGACGTCGTGACCCTCGACGCGCAGGCGGCGGCCAACGCCCTGTTCGGCGACGCGATGCCGGCCAACCTGCTGGTTGTGGGGGCCGCGTACCAGTCCGGGGCGTTGCCGCTATCGGCCGAGGCCATCGAGTGGGCCATCGAGCTCAACGGCGTGGCCGTGGCCGTCAACACCGCCGCGTTCCGGTGGGGCCGTGTGGCCGTCGCCGACCCGGCCGCTTTCGCCGCCGCCACGGCGTCGTCCACGGCGGCGGTTCCGCCCGCACCGCTCCCGGCGTCGATCTCGCTGCGGGAGCTCGACGGCGAGACCCGCCGCCTGGTGGAGATCCGCGCCGCCCAGCTCGTCGGCTTCCAGAGCGAGCGCACCGCGCGGCGCTACGTCGACGACGTGCTCGCCGTCTGGCGGGCCGAGCGCAGGCTCGGCCAGGACGCCACGTTCAGCGAGGCCGTCGCCCGCGGGCTGTACAAGCTCACCGCGTACAAGGACGAGTACGAGGTGGCGCGGCTGCTGACCGACCCGGCGTTCGAGGCCACCCTGGCCGCGGAGGTCCCGGGCGGGGTCAAGCAGCGCTACCGCCTGCATCCGCCGATGCTCAAGGCCATCGGCCGCGACAAGAAGATCGCGCTGGGGCCGTGGGCCAAGCCCGTGCTCCAGACCCTCGCCCGCGGCAAGGCGCTGCGCGGCACCCCGCTCGACCCCTTCGGCCGCACCGAGATCCGGCGCCTGGAGCGGCAGCTCCGCGACGAGTACCGGGCCATGGTGCTGCGGCTGGCGAGTGGGCTGACGGCGGACTCGTACGCCACCGCCACGGCCGCGGCCGAGGCGGCCGACATGGTGCGCGGCTACGAGGACGTCAAGCTGGCCAACGTCGAGCGCTACCGCGCGCGGCTGGCCGAGCTCGGCGTCGCCTGACGGTCCCGCCGGCACCCGGACGCGGGGATCCACCGGAGCAGCCCGGCCTCGGTGAGATCCTCGGCGCCCGGGTGCTCGGCGTGACCCCCCGGGGGCCCGCGCCCACTATGACCGCCTCCGCGACCGGGCACCGCTGCGACTCGGCAGCCGACGTCATGTGATGTCCGACCCGACCAACCCCACGCTCAGGCCGCCCCACCTACCCGCGAGGGCCCGGTGTGGCGGCTTTTTGCGCACCCCGACACCATCACCCGATAGTGACAACGGTTATCGTTTAACCTCCAATACTGAGGTTGAACGAGGGGAGGCCGGGTGCGCATCGCGTTCGTCGGCAAGGGCGGCAGTGGCAAGACGACGTCGGCGGCGGTGTTCGCGCGGTACCTGGCCGCGCTGGGCCGGCCCGTCCTCGCGATCGACGCCGACATCAACCAACACCTCGGGCAGGCGCTCGGGCACGACGGCCGGGCTCCGCGCGCGCTCGGCACCGACCTGCCGTGGCTCAAGGACCACCTGCGCGGCGCCAACCCGCTGATCGCCTCGGCCGATCAGATGATCAAGACGACGCCGCCGGGCCCGGGCTCGCGGATGCTGGACCTCGACCCGTCCGGCGAGCTGCTCACCCGCTACGCGGCCACCTCCCCGGACGGCGTGCGCTACCTCGTCACCGGCGAGTTCGACGAGGCCGACATCGGCGTCTCCTGCTACCACTCCAAGACCGGCGCGGTGGAGCTCTACCTCAACCACCTCCTCGACGGCCCCGGGGAGTACGTCGTCGTCGACATGACGGCGGGTGCCGACGCGTTCGCGTCCGGGCTGTTCACGCGCTTCGACCTGACGGTGCTGGTCAGCGAGCCGACCCGGCGCGGCGTCGGGGTGTTCCGGCAGTACGCCGAGCACGCCGACGGGCACGGCGTCGCGCTGCGGGTGCTGGGCAACAAGATCGCCGACGACGCCGACGCGGCCTGGCTGCACGAGCAGGTGGGTGACGCACTGGTCGGGTGCGTCGGGCAGTCGGCGTGGGTGCGGGCCGCCGAGCGCGGTGCGGTCGCGCGCGTGACGGACCTGGAGCCGGCCAACGTCGCCGCGTTCGACTCGGTGCTCGCCGCCCTCGACGCCCGCGAGCGGGACTGGGCCGCCTACCACCGGGGCACCGTCGCCTTCCACCTCCGCAACGCCGAGGCCTGGGGCAACCGGGCCGTCGGTACCGACCTCGCCGCCCAGGTCGCCCCCGATTTCGTGCCCGCGCCGGTCACGAGCCCCACCCACTAGGAGGATCCGTATGTCGCTCGACGTCCCCACCGCTGTTCTGGCCTCGGCCGAGCGCCGCGAGCTGGACGACGCGCAGTTCGTCGCCGTCGTCCGTGACTCGCTGCCCTACGCCTGGGACGTGATCTCCGCGGCGGCCGACGACCAGGCGCCCGGCAAGCCCTTCGGCGAGCACGAGGTGCCGCCGCCGTCCGAGAAGGAGCGCGGTCAGCTGCTGCGTGCCATGGCCAGCAACGCGATCCGCGCCGCGCTGGAGCGGCACTTCGGTGTGGTGCTGGCGTTCCAGAACTGCCATCGGGTGGCGGCGTTCGCCCCCTCGGCCGTCGACGGCGACGTGTACCGCGAGTTCGTCAGCCCGCGCGGCCAGGTGCTCAACCAGAGCCCGGAGCTGCGCGACTGCTGATCGCGGCAGACGCAGAACGACCCCGGTGCAGCGTGCACCGGGGTCGTTCGCCGTTCGGGTGCCTACTCGGCGAGCAGGCGGTAGATGGTCTTGCGGGCCTCGGTCAGCGCCTCGGTGGCCGCGGTGATCTGCTCCGGCGTGCCGGCTCCGATCACCTGCTGTGCCGCCGCGTGCAGCTGACCCAGCTGCTCCCACAGGCCGGCGGCCTCGTCGTCGGCGTCGTGGCCGACCGACGCCCAGACGGCGTCGAGCTCCGCGCGGTGCTCGGCGACGTAGGTGGTGCCGGCCTCGGTGAGGCTGACGACCCGGCGGCCCTCGGTCTTCTCGATCGTGACCAGGCCCTCGTCCTCCAGCTGCGACAGGGTCGGGTAGACCGAGCCGGGGCTGGGACGCCAGGCGCCGGCGGAACGCTCGGCGATCTCCTGGATGATCTCGTAGCCGTGGCGCGGTTGCTCCGCCACCAGGGCGAGCACGGCGGCGCGGATGTCACCGCGGGCCGTGCGACGGCCGCGGCCGCGACCGCGCGGGCCGGGGAAGCCACGGCCGAAGCCGGGGGGCATGCCCGGGCCGAAGCCCGGACCGAAGGGTGGACGTCCGCGCCGGGCGCGCCGTCCCGGGCCGCCGCGGTGACCGCGGGGTCCCTCGTTCTCGTCGTCCACCGGGCCCGCGAAGGGCAGGGCGGACGGGTTGTCCGTCGCCGCGGCCATCGGGCCGAACGGCGGGCGGGGCCGGCCGTGCCGGCGGCGGTGTCCTGGGAACGGGCCCGCGAACGGACCGCTCCACGGTGATTCCCACGGGGGGTTCATGGCAGTCATGGTCGATGTCTCCTCAGACGTTGCGAGCCTCCTGCTCCGATAGCACTGAGTAGCTCGTGTGCCATCACGATATATCGCGATAAGTCAGATAGCGATATGATGTGGGTCACATCGACGAGGTTAGTCCTCGTGCCAGCGCGGCGACGTGGTACGGGGCGGCGTCAGCAGGGCGGGAACGCGCACGAGATGCGGGCCGCCCGAGGCCACGGCCGCGATCAGGGCCTTCTCCAGGCCGACCCCGACGGACGGGACGTTCGTGGCCGGGAGCCCGAAGGCCGTTGCGAGCGCGACGAAGTCCGGAGTGGTCAGGTCGACGCCCACCTCCGCGTCGCCCGCGCGGACCTGGTCGTAGCGCAGCATCCCGTACCCGCCGTCGTCCACGACGAGGACGGTGACGGGCAGCCGCTCCTGCACGAGGGTGGCCAGCTCGCCCAACCCCATCGCGAGCCCGCCGTCGCCGCACACGGCGATCACCGGGTGCCCGGCCGCGGCCGCGCCGATCGCCGCGGGTAGCCCGAAGCCGAGCGTGCCCCAGCCGACGGGGTACGCGACGCGGCGCGGGCCCGGCACTGTCGCGTAGCCGCCCACCCAGTACCCGGCCACGGCCATGTCGCACACCAGCACGGCGTCGTCGGCCGAGTCCCGGGCGGCCTCCACGGCCTCGACCAGCGCGATCGCCTCGGCTGTCGCGGGATCCGCGGCGATCCGGGCGAGCACCTGCCCACGCAGGCCGGGCGGGGCCCACGCCGGTCTCGCGGGCAGGCGGTCGCGCAGCCCGCGCATCGCGCTGCCGAGCGTGCCGGTGACGGCGACGTCGGCCGGCCACTCGGGCACGTCGCGGCGCAGGGCCGGCTCGAGCGTGACGAGCTCGGGCGGCCGCGGCATCGTCCAGTTGCGGGTGTTCATGCCGTCGAGGTCGCCGCCGACCGCGAGCAGCACGTCGGCCGCGCCGATCAGCGCCGCCACCTCGGGCTCGTGCGGCGGCAGCCCGACCGCCACCGGATGGCCGGTGGGCGGGCAGCCCCGGCCCTGGTAGCTCGTGACGACGGGCGCCCCGAGGTGCTCGGCCAGCACCGCGAGCGACGGTTCCACGTCCACCGCTCCGCCCCCGGCCCAGATCACGACCCGCGCGTCGGCCAGCACGGCGGCCGCGGCGTCGAGGTCGGAGTCGGCGGGCTCCATCTCGTGCCAGACGGCGCCGCGCCCGGGCCGCAGCGGCACGGCGTCGTGGCCCAGCACGTCGGCGGGGACGTCCATGTAGACGGGGCCGCGCGGGTGCGTCATCGCGCAGGCGATCGCGCCGTCGAGGGACTCCGCCACCTCCTCCGCGGTGCGCGGCGTGAACACGGCCTTGGCCAGCGGCGCGAACATGCCGGCCTGGTCGCGCGACTCGTGCAGCACCCCGCGCAGCCGCCCGTCCCGGCGCAGCGTCTGCGGGATCTCCGACGCGACGAGCAGCACCGGCGACCCGACCGACGCGGCCTCGCCGAACGCCGCGAGCGCGTTGGCGGCACCGGGCCCGGTGGTGACGACGGCCGCGCCGAGCCGTCCGGTGGCGCGTGCCCACCCGTCGGCCGCGTAGACG
Organism: Pseudonocardia sp.; assembly: GCF_025965585.1. Taxonomy (GTDB): domain Bacteria; phylum Actinomycetota; class Actinomycetes; order Mycobacteriales; family Pseudonocardiaceae; genus Pseudonocardia. The sequence goes on along the minus strand of NZ_JAOPWR010000073.1, from coordinate 23,488 downwards.
GCGGCCTGCTCGTGCCGGACCACGAGCGGCGCCTGCGGCACGTCCTTCCAGAACGCGAGGTTGTGCACCCCCGGCAGGCCGAACACGGTGGTGGCACCGTGCACGGCAACGGCGTCCAGTACGGACCGGGCCACGCTCGCGCTCGCCGCGCCACTCGTCATCGGGCAGACCCTAGTGGCGGTGGCCGCAGACATTCACCGGTTCTCACGGGCCCGGGCCGCCGCTGAACCGGTGCCGAGGTCAGGGCGTGCCCGTGCGCAGCACCCGGGAGAGCCCCAGCGCCGCGGTCCGGACGGCCGGGGCGAGGCGCTCGGTGTCGAGCCGGTTGGCCCAGCCGGTGATCGAGATCGCGGCCACCGCGTCCCCGCTCCCGTCGAGGACGGGGGCCGCGACGCACGCGATGCCGACCGTCGACTCCTCGTGCTCCTCGGCCACCCCGCGCTCGCGGATGCGGGCGAGGTCCTGGTCGAGCAGTCCGGGCGCGACGACGGTGCGCGGCGTGCGGCGGACCAGCCCGGCGGCGACCACCGCGGCCAGCCGCTCCGGCGGTGAGAACGCGAGCAGCGCCTTGCCGACGCCGGTGCAGTAGGCGGGCATCCGGCCTCCGACGCGCGAGTTCACGCGCGGCCCGCGGCGACCGGCGAGCTTCTGCACATAGACGACGTCGGTGCCGTCGGGCACGGCGAGGTGCACGGTCTCGTGGGTGGCCTCGAAGAGGTCGGCGAGGAACGGGGCAGCAGCCTCGCGCAGTCCGCGCTGCAGGGGCGCGAGCTGGCCGAGCTCGAACAGCGCCATCCCGAGCCGGATGCCGTCGGGCGTCCGCTCCACGACGTTCCACGTGGCCAGCTCCGCGAGCAGGCGGTGGGCGGTGGGCTTGGGGATGCCGGTGCGGCGGGTGAGCTCGGCGAGCGTCAGCTCCGTGTCGCCGGGCCGGAACGCGGTGAGCAGTGTGAGCGCACGACCCAGCACAGAGTTGGGGACGTCTCGCTCACCGGAACGCACCGGCCCATGGTGGCCCCGGATGCGGGCCCGGTCCACCGGCACTCCCGTCGGAACCCGGCGACGGGCGTGCTCCTCGGCGTCCGCGCGACGCATACGTTTCGCTGACCGGAACGTGGACGTTCCGCTCCCGCCAACCGGCCGCCACGCTCGACGGCATGAGCACCGAGAGAGTGCCGGCCGCGATCGTCGGGCCGGGGAACATCGGCACGGACCTGCTGGCCAAGCTGCAGCGCAGCAGTGCCATCGAGGTCGCCTACATGGTCGGCGTCGTCGAGTCCGACGGTTTGGCGCGCGCCCGCGACAAGGGCATCGCCGCCTCGGCCGAGGGCGTGGACTGGCTGATGCGCCAGGATCCCCTCCCTCAGATCGTCTTCGAGGCCACCTCGGCGAAGGCCCACATCGCCAACGCCCCGCGCTATGCGGAGGCCGGCATCCAGGCTGTGGACCTCACGCCCGCGCACCTCGGGCCGATGGTCTGCCCGCCGGTGAACCTCCGCGACCACATCGCCGCGCCCAACGTCTCGATGATCACCTGCGGTGGCCAGGCGACGATCCCGATGGTGCACGCGGTCTCGCGGATCACGCCGGTGCCCTACGCGGAGATCGTCGCGTCGGTGGCCTCGCGCGGCGCCGGGCCGGGCACGCGCGCCAACATCGACGAGTTCACCCACACCACGTCGCAGGCCGTGGCCGAGGTCGGTGGCGCGGCGCGGGGCAAGGCGATCATCATCCTCAACCCCGTCGAGCCGCCGATGATCATGCGCGACACGGTGTTCTGCATGATCGGCCCGGACGCCGACCGCGACGCGATCAGCGCGTCGATCCACGAGATGGCCGTGGAGGTCCAGCAGTACGTGCCCGGCTACACGTTGCGCGCCGAGCCGCAGTTCGACGAGCCCCGCGACAACTGGTCGGGCAACGGCCGCGTCGCGGTGTTCCTCGAGGTCAAGGGCAACGGCGACTACCTGCCCGAGTACGCGGGCAACCTCGACATCATGACCGCCGCGGCCGCCCGCGTGGGCGAGCTGATGGCCCAGGCGAAGCTGGGAGCCTCCGCATGAGTGACATGCCGACCATCCGCAACGACGTCCGGATCACCGACACCACGCTGCGCGACGGCAGCCACGCGATGGCCCACCAGTTCACCGAGGGCCAGGTGCGCGCCACCGTGCACGCGTTGGACGGGGCGGGTGTGGAGGTCATCGAGGTGACCCACGGCGACGGCCTGGGCGGCTCGTCGTTCAACTACGGCTTCTCCGCCGAGGACGAGATCAAGCTGATCGCCGCCGCCGTCGACGAGGCCACGCAGGCCGAGATCGCGGTGCTGCTGGTGCCCGGCATCGGTACCCGCGACGACCTGCAGCGAGCCTTCGACGCAGGTGCCCGCGTGGCGCGCATGGCCACCCACTGCACGGAGGCCGACGTCTCCATCCAGCACTTCGGGCTGGCCCGTGAGCTGGGCATGGAGACCGTCGGGTTCCTCATGATGGCGCACAAGACCACTCCCGAGGAGCTCGCCGGGCAGGCCCGGATCATGGTCGACGCGGGTGCGCAGTGCGTCTACTGCGTCGACTCGGCCGGGGCGCTCGTGCTCGACACCGCCCAGGTGCGCGTCGAGGCGCTGGTGCGGGAGATCGGCCACCAGGCGCAGGTCGGCTTCCACGGCCACCAGAACCTCTCGATGGGCGTCGCCAACTCGGTGCTGGCCTACAACAACGGGGCCAAGCAGATCGACGGCGCGCTGTGCGCGCTGGGCGCGGGCGCGGGCAACGCGCCCACAGAGGTGCTCGCGGCCACGTTCGACAAGCTCGAGATCGCCACCGGCGTCGACGTGCCGGGCGTGCTGGCCGCCGCGGAGGACGTGGTCAAGCCGTTCATCCCGCGCTGGCCCTCGATGGACCGCAACGCCATCGTGCAGGGCTACGCGGGCGTCTACTCGAGCTTCCTGCTGCACGCCGAGCGCGCGTCCGAGCGCTACGGCATCCCGGCCTACGACATCCTCGCCCGCGTCGGCGAGCTCGGGTACGTCGGTGGCCAGGAGGACATGATCATCGACGTGGCGATCGAGCTGGCGACGAAGAAGGCCGAGGCCAAGTGATGGAGTTCTTCGGACACGTCATCGACGGCAAGGAGCGCGAGAGCCTCGACGGCAGGCGCTTCGACTCGATCGATCCCTATACGCAGGAGCCCTGGGCGCAGGTCGCTCTGGGCGGCGCGCCCGAGGCCGACCTGGCCGTGACGGCCGCGCGCAAGGCGTTCGACGAGGGCCCCTGGCCGCGGATGGGCTTCGCCGAGCGGGGCGCGCTGATCCACAGGTTCGCCGACCTGATCGTCGAGCACAGCGACGAGCTGGCCATGGCCGACACTCGGGACATGGGCAAGCCGATCAGCGACGCCAAGGGGAAGGACGTGCCGCGCGCGGCGCAGAACTTCCGCTTCTTCGCCGACCACGCCCGCCTGGCGATGGCCGAAGCGCTGCCGATGGACACCGGCCACCACGCCTACACCCGCTATGAGCCCGCGGGCGTCGTCGCGGCGGTGGCGCCGTGGAACTTCCCGTTGATGCTGGAGAGCTGGAAGGTCGCGCCGGCGCTGGCCTGGGGCAACACGATCGTCCTCAAGCCCGCGGAGGACACCCCCGCATCCGCGACGATCATGGCGCGGCTCGCGCTGGAGGCGGGCATCCCGGCGGGCGTGCTCAACGTCCTGCACGGCTACGGCCCGGACTCCGCCGGCTCGGCGCTCACCGAGGACCCCCGCGTCGACCGGATCACGTTCACCGGTGAGTCGGGCACCGGTCGCATCATCACCGGCGCGGCGGCGAAGAACCTCACGCCCGTCAGCCTGGAACTGGGTGGCAAGGGCGCCAACCTGGTGTTCGCCGACGCCGACCTCGACTCCGCCGTCGACTGGTCGATCAAGGCGATCTTCACCAACGCCGGGCAGGTGTGCCTCGCGGGCTCCCGGCTCTACGTCGAGCGCGGGGTCCTGGAGGAGTTCCTCGAGCGGTTCGTCGCCGCGGCGGAGGCGCTGGTGATCGGCGACCCGAAGGACCCGGCCACGCAGCTGGGCCCGCTGGCGTCGCAGGAGCACTACACCAAGGTCACCGGCTACCTGGAGACCCCGGCAGGGAAGGTGCTCACCGGCGGGCTGGGGGAGGGCTGGGTCGTCAAGCCGACGGTCGTCGTCGACGCCCCCGCCGACTCGCCGATCCAGTGCGAGGAGATCTTCGGCCCGGTCGTGACCGTCACGCCGTTCGACTCCGAGGCCGAGGCGGTCACGGCGGCCAACGACTCGCCCTACGGCCTCAACGCGATGATCTTCACGGAGAACCTGTCGCGGGCCCACCGCGTCGCCGCGCAGCTGCGCGCAGGGACGATCTGGACCAACTGCTTCTTCATCCGGGACCTGCGCGCGCCCTTCGGCGGCTTCGCCGACTCGGGTTGGGGCCGGGAGGGCGGCAACTTCAGCCGCGAGTTCTTCACCGAACCCAAGGCCGTGGTGATGGCGATCAAGAATTAGCGACGGTTCTTCACCGATCGGTGCATGGCCGTGGTGATGGCGATCAAGCAGTAGGCGAGTGGCGCGCCCCCGCCCCACGCGCGCGTTCCCGCCCTACGCGCGCGCAGCTACGCACGCGCTGGTGACCCGACGCGCGTGCAGGGGCGGACGCCGTCACGCCCGTCGTCGCAGCGCGAAGGACGGACGGATCGCAGATCCGGCGGATAGGGTGGTGCCCGTGGCTGACGACGGGATGGCCCTGCGGGTCGAGGCGCTGGAGATGATCCTCGTCGAGAAGGGCTACGTCGATCCGGCCGCGCTCGAGAAGATCATCACCACGTACGAGCACGATGTCGGGCCGCGCAACGGGGCCCGCGTCGTCGCCCGGTCCTGGACGGACCCGGCCTACCGCGAGCGGCTGCGCGCCGACGCCACCGCGGCCATCGCCGAGCTGGGCTACGGCGGGCGGCAGGGCGAGCACATGGTGGCGCTGGAGAACACGCCCGAGCAGCACCACGTCGTGGTCTGCACGCTGTGCTCCTGCTATCCGTGGCCGGTGCTCGGGCTGCCGCCCACCTGGTACAAGTCGGCGGCGTACCGCTCGCGCGTGGTGCTCGACCCCCGCTCCGTGCTCGCCGACTTCGGCGTCACGCTGCCCGCGTCCACGCGGGTGACGGTGCACGACTCCACCGCCGAGGTCCGCTACCTCGTCGTGCCGATGCGCCCGGCCGGCACCGAGCACCTCGACGAGGACGCACTCGCCGCGCTCGTCACCCGCGACTCCATGATCGGGTGCGGTCTGTTGTGAACAGTGCCGCCGACCTCGGCGGGATGATGGGCTTCGGCCCGGTCGTCCCGGAGCCCGAGGGTGAGTACTTCCACGCCGACTGGGAACGTCGCGCACTCGCGCTGACCCTCGCGATCGGTGCCGCCGGGCGCTGGAGCATCGACGCGGGCAGGCACGCGCGGGAGAGCCTGCACCCCGCCGAGTACCTGACGTCGAGCTACTACGCGATCTGGGTGAAGGCCCTCGAACGCCTGCTCGTGGCCACCGAGCTCGTCGACGCCGACGAGATCGCCCAGCGCCGCGTGCTCACCCCCGGGGTCCCGGTGCGGGCGTGGTCGGCCACCGACGCCGAGAAGGCCCTCGCCGCGGGCAGTCCGTACGACCGTCCCGCCCAGGGCCCGGCGCGCTTCGCGGTCGGCGACGCGGTGCGCACCCGTGTGGTGCACCCCACCGGCCACACCCGGCTGCCCCGCTACGCCCGCGGGAAGACCGGTGTCGTCGAGCGGGTGCACGGCGCGCACGTCCTGCCCGACGCCCACGCGCACGGCGCGGGTGAGCAGCCGCAGTGGCTCTACACCGTCCGGTTCGACGGCCGGGAGCTCTGGGGCGCGGCCGCCGCGCCGGACCTGAACGTGACGATCGAGGCCTGGGAGGGCCACCTCGACCCGGTATGAGTTGTCCGTCCTGTGTGGACATCCCGTTCACATGCTCCTGACAGAACGGCCACAGCCCGTTGACGGGTGGGGGCGACATGGTGGTCCTCGGCGCACGGAAGCGCCGTCATCCCCGAACACGAGGAGCCCCGACCCCCCATGCTCACCCTCCAGCAGATCATCTCCTACCTCCACGCGCACGGCGCCCCGAACTCCGTGATCCAGCAGGTGATGGACCTGAGCCGGCGCCACGGCCTCAACGGGCCGGGGTTCCAGGACCTGCTCACCCGGTACCACTGGCGGCCGCGCGGCGTCAGCTGGAACGACGCCGTGAACTGGGCCCGCCACCGCCGCTGACCGCGGGCACCACCGGCGCGGGGAGGATCAGCGCCGGCTGCAGTTCTGCTGGACGTAGGTCGTCACGCGCTCGCCTGCGGCGGTCACCTCGGGCGAGTTGACCGCCGCCGTCACCGCCGGGTCGCGGGCCGCCTTCGCGGCGTCCCCGCCGGCGGCGACGAGCGCGTTGAGCTCGACGTCCATGGCGTCGACCACGCGCTGCACGTCATCGCGGATCTCGGCGGGCGCGGCGTCGGCCAGGGCGATGCCCGACAGGCGCGCACTGCTGACGGCCGCGGCCAGGCCGTCGCCCGCGGCGTTGACGGGGCCGCCCAGCGAGAGCCCGTTGAGAGGGCGGATCGCGTCGGCGTTGGCCTGCACGGCCGCGCAGAACGACGCCGCCTGCGGCGACACGGGACGCGTGGTGGTAGGCGGCCGGACCGTGTCGGCGTCGGCGACCGACCCGCCGCACCCGGCGAGCAGGGCGAGGGCCGCGACGGCGCCGAGCACCCGCAGAACGCCTGGCACGAGACCCATCGAGTGCTCCCCGGGAACGATAGGTGGAGATCGACAGCCTAGCGGCGGTGCGGCGCCACGACCGTGGCGGTGTCCGGATCGGAACCGCCGGGTGACGCGTGGCGTTGTGGCCGGTATGGCCACCTTCGGGCCTCGGCGGCTCGCGGCGTTCCGCGCACGGTGGCGCGCCGTCTCGCAGGGCAGGCGTCCCGAGACCGAGCGCTACCCGGCGTGGGAGCGCGCGCGCCCGGTGGTCATCGAGCACGACCGGACCTGAGCGCCGAACACCGACCTTGGCGTGGGCGTGGTCGATCATTAGCGTGACGCCATGCCGATCCTCGAGGTGCATCTCGTCGACGGGAAGCACACCGCCGCCCAGCACGCCGAGCTGCTCACCTCCATGAGCGCCCGGTACGCCGAGGTGCTGGAGTCGCCCGTGGAGCGGGTGCGGGCCTACGTCACGCTGCACCGCCCCGAGCACTGGGCCACCGGCGGCGTCCCGGCCGCGGCAGGGTCGGCTCCCTACTTCACCGCGATCGTGCTGGAGGGCCGCCCGGCCGAGCAGCGCAGGCGGCTGCTGGGGGCGTTCACCGACATCATCGTGGACGTGCTCGGCGTCGACCGGAAGCTCGTCCGCGGCCGGATCATCCAGGTGCACCCCGACGACTGGGCGATCGGCGGGGTGCCGGCCAGCGTGGCGCGGAAGCCCGAGATCGCCGCGCGCGCCGCCTCCGCCTGACGCCCGGCGCGGGCTGTCAGAAGATGCCCCTCCGGGCACCGACGTCGAGCGACAGCGTCGAGCCCAGTAGCGCGTCGGCCTCCGGGGCCAGCAGCATCGCCACCGACCACGCCACCTCCTCGGGCGTGACGAGACGGCCCAGCGGCGACTCCGCGGCCCGCTCGGCGAGCACCTGCTCCACCGGCACCCCCCGCTGGGCGGCCGCCTTCTCCGACAGGCCGCGCAGCCGCGGGGTGTCGGCCGGGCCGGGCGCGACGAGGTGCGTGGTGATCCCGCGCGGCCCGTACGCGATCGCGAGCTGGCGCACCAGGTTGGCCAGCGCCGCGTTGGTGACGCCCGCCGCGCACGCGTACGGCGCGGGCTCGATGCCGTAGTGGCCGCCGAGCGCGACGATGCGTGCGCCGCGCTCCAGCCGCCCGTCGACCGCGCGGATCAGGCGCAACAGCCCGCCCGCCTTCAGAGCGACCGCGTGGCCCAGTGCGTCGGGGACGATCGTCTCCACCGGCCCGGCCGCGGGCAGCCCGGCGGCCTGCACCACCATCCGCACGGGCCCGTCCCCGGCGGCCGCGACGGCGTCGGCGATGGCGGTGACCGCGTCGTCGGAGCCGATGTCGGCGGCGCAGGCGAGCGGGTCGGGCCCACCGGACCGCGACACCGCGACGACGGACAGCCCCTCCTTGCCGAGCCGGTCGGCGATGGCGGACCCGAGCGCCCCGGACGCCCCGACGACGACGGCGATCCCGGCGCTCACCCGCCCCCACCACCGATCACGGCGAGAGGGCGGCCCGCGCAGCCCGTCGGACGACCATCCGCCCGTGATCGCGGCCGGATGGGGGTGGTCACGGCGTCGTCCCGGTCGACATCAGCGCCTCGCGGGCCTCGTCGAACACCTTGTCCGGCGCCGTCAGGTCCAGCTCCAGCGCGATCATGCCCGCCTTCCGCGCGCCCTCGACGTTCCACGGCATGTCGTCGACGAACACGATGTCGGCCGGGTCCGCGCCGAGCTCCGACGCGGCGAGGGCGTAGGCGCGGGGGTCGGGCTTGAGGATGCCGGTGACCGACGCGTCCACCATCGCGTCGATGTTGCGCAGGAACGGGTGCGACGCCATCGCCGTGTCGCCGTGGAAGGCGCGCAGGTCGTTGGTGAGCACCCCGACCCGGTGGCCCGCCGCCCGCGCGTCGGCGGCCAGCTCGGCGGCCGCGGGCCGGATGATGTCGTGGCCGGCCATCGAGTAGAGGGTGTGCATGAACTCCTGGATCGGCCAGTCCCGGCCCAGGGCGGCGCCCATCTCGTCGGAGCGGAGCTGCCAGTAGTCGCGCTCGCTGATCTCCGAGCGCAGCATCCGCTCCCACAGCTCGTCGCGCTCGGGGCCCAGCGGGCCGCGGCGCGCCACCACCTCGCGCACCGCGGGCTCGGCCTCGCCGAACAGCCCCATCATCTCCGAGCCGGAGCGGAAGACCGTCCCGCCGAGGTCGAGCAGCAGTGCTTTCAGTGTTCCGGCTCCGTTCCGACGAGTGCCCCGATCACCACGGTGCACATGAGCTCACACGCCGCGCACCAGCACAGGAAGTGCCGGTCGGCGCCCGACCAGAACTCCTGGACGAACGCGGCCTCCCCGAGCGCGGCGCCGCACCCGGGACAGTACGAGACAGTGTCACCTGATGACCTCGCAAGCTCGGTCAACTCGCCCACGCCGGGACCGGGTCGCCGAACAGCTCGAAGATCTCGTCCTTGATGGGGGAGTAGCGGATCGAGCTCTCCCGCGTCCAGAGCTGCCGGAACTCCACGGCCGAGCCGAACTTGTCCTTCTCCATCGGCAGGTCGATCACCTCGTGCGGCTCGCGGAACGTGCACAGCGGGTCCTCGCCCGCCGCCACCTTCTCCATCTGCTCCGCGTAGAGCTTGCGTAGCAGGATGACGCCCAGGTCGGACCTGCCCAGGTGCTCCTGCGAGCGGTCGGAGATCCGGCCCTGCGTGATCCACGCGACGATGTCCTGGCCGTCGACGTAGTCGCGGAGGTACTCGCCCTTCTCGTCGCGCAGGGGCACCTCGTAGACGGGGATCTCCGGCTGGGGCGGGGCCCCGCCCTCGGGTCGGTAGGTCTGGTACCAGACGTGCCAGGTGTTCTCGTCGTCGATCGGCACCCGGATCTGGAACGTCGCCAGCCCCGCGGCGCCGACGCGCAGCATGTGCGGGAACACCAGCGGGTGGCCGACCTTCCAGTCCTCGTCCTCCTCGGTGTGCCCTTCGAGCACGCGGCGCTTGAGGATGCCGTGCTCGAACACCTCGAACGCGACCTTCACGTGCTTCTTCGTGACAACGGGCAGCGGGGTGGTGTTGCCGTCCAGCTCGCGGAGGAACGTTCCGTAGCGCCCGTGCAGCCACTCGACGTGGTACGGGTCGACGGAGTTCTCCATGATCTGCACGAAGTTGCAGGGCAGCTCGGCGTGGCCGATGTCGCGCCATGCGTCCTCCCACACGAAGAGGTCGTAGCGCGGCAGCTCCGGCGCCGGCAGCGGCCCGAGGTAGGCGAAGATCAGCCCACCCAGCTCCTGCACGGGGTAGGCGGTGGCCTTGATGCGGTCCTTGAAGGTCGACTCCGCCGGCTCGCCGGGCTGCTCCAGGCAGTTGCCCTCGGCGTCGAAGCGCCAGCCGTGGTAGCCGCAGCGCAGCCCCTGCTCCTCGGTGCAGCCCAGCCAGAGGGCCGCCCGGCGGTGCGGGCACTGCTCGGCGAGGAGCCCGACGGTGCCGCTGCCGTCCCGGAACAGGACCAGGTTCTCGCCGAGCAGTCGGCGCTTGACGGGGATGCGCGTCGCCATGTCGTGCGTGGCCACCGGCCACCAGTAACGGCGCAGCAGCTCACCCATGGGAGTGCCCGGTCCGACCCGGGTGAGGCGTTCGTTCTTCTCCGCACTCAACATGAGCCGGACGCTAGGAAATCGCTCCCACCTGCGGGAAGGGTGATGTTCGCCGCCGCCGAACGGCCCGGCAAAGCTCCGTTTCGGACGGTGGCACGTTCGGCAGAGGAGAACGGCCCGCTTGCCGCGGGCGTGTGATCACTGACACGGTCCGACGAACGTTTCATCGGACCGAGGAGTTCGCATGGCCACTGTCGTCCCTGTCGAGCCGTACACCGGCGAGTGGTACCCGGGCTTCAAGCCCGAGCACATCGCGTCCCCGTACGTCATCGACGGCACCGGGCCGTTCAAGAAGGAGGACGAGGACAAGTTCTGGTACCTCGACTTCCACTGGTCGCGCGGCATGACGCCGCTGGCCGCCTTCGCCTGGGGTCACGACGGTTACTGCTGGGGCACCCAGCACGCCGCCGAGGCCCTGCCGCTGCCGCCCGGGCGCGGCATCACCTCGCGGTTCGCCGGCACCCACCTGTACGGCTCGGCCATCCCGGAGTCCGACCCCCGTGAGATCGGAGCCCGCGCCCAGCGTCTGGGCACGAACCTCCCCAGGTTCCTGCAGAACTACAAGCAGACCTGGGAGAGCGGCCGCGACGAGCTCGAGGCGACCTGGGACTACTTCCAGGGGATCGACCTGACCGCCGTCCCGACCGGTGACTTCGCGAGCCTGCTCACCCAGGCCCGGCGCTACCACCAGCGCTCGATGGAGATCCACTTCGGTGTGATGTACCCGCTGCTGGTGAACTTCCTCGGTTTCTACGGCGCCTGCGCCGAGATGGGCATCAACACCGCCGACATCGGCAAGTTCCTCCAGGGCGAGGACACCAAGATCATGGAGACCGACCGCGAGCTGTACAAGCTCGCGACCAAGGCCAAGCAGGCAGGCCTCGGGCAGGTGTTCGCCGACAACGCCGGCGCCCCCATCCGTGACGCGCTCTCGGCGCACGGCGGCTCCGCCTCGCAGTGGCTCACCGACTTCGACGACTTCCTGCAGGTCTACGGCCACCGCCAGGAGGCCACCTGCGACGTGGGCGTGCCGAGCTGGATCGAGGACAACACGATCCCGCTCGACCTGATCAAGACCTTCGTGCTGAAGGAGGAGGCCCACGACTTCGAGGCCGCGGCGCGCAACGCCATGGCCGAGCGCGAGGCGGCGATCGAGACCGCCCGCTCGGGCCTGACCAAGGAGGAGCAGTCGGTCTTCGACGCCGGCCTGCAGTCCAACCTCGATGCGAACTTCCCGTGGTGGCAGGACGACCACAACTACTACATCGACCTGAAGGTCATGATCCCGCTGCGCAGGGTCTCCCAGGAGCTGGCACGCCGCGTGGGCGCCGACCACAAGGACGACATGCTCTACCTGTTCTGGCCGGAGCTGCTCGGCGTCGCGAACGGCTCGACCTACCAGGGCGAGCTCAAGAGCCTGGTCTCCGACCGCCGCCAGTACTTCGACCACTGGGGCGCGCTGCGCAGCTCGATGCCGAAGGTGCTCGGCACCGTCCCCGAGACGGTCGAGGACCCGGTGCTCATCGAGATCTTCGGGCTCAACCCGGCCGCGATCCGCGCCGTGCAGAACCCGAACGCGGCCGCGGAGACCGTGCTGACCGGCGTCGCCGCCGCGAAGGGCACCGCCACCGGCATCGCGCGCGTGCTGCAGAGCAGCGACGACATGCACCGCCTGGAGCCGGGCTCGATCCTGGTCTGCGAGTCCACCTCGCCGAGCTGGACGCCGGCCTTCGGCAAGATCGCCGCCGCGGCATGCGACGGTGGAGGCATGCTGAGCCACGCGGCGATCGTCGGCCGCGAGTACGGCGTGCCGACCGTCACGGCCATCGGCATCGCGACCCTCGCGATCCAGGACGGCGACGAGATCGAGGTGGACGGCACCAACGGCCGGGTCACCATCCTGAAGCGGGCGGCCGACCTGGCGGCTGCTGCCCAGTGAACGAAGGAGTTCTCATGGCCGAGCACGCGGCGACGACCGCACCGGGACGATCCGTCGTCTGGGTCGACGAGGTCGATCCGGCGGAGGCGGTCGCGCTGGCGGGCTCGAAGATGGGGCGGCTCACCGAGCTGCACCGGGCCGGGGTGGAGGTCCCGCAGGGGTTCGCCGTGACGGTGGACGCCTACCGGCGCCACTGCTCCGAGTCCGGTCTCGACCCGCGGATCGAGGACGTGATCTCCCGGTTGGGTACCGAGCCCACCGACGCCGAGGTGGAGAAGGCCTCGGCGGAGATCCGATCGCTGTTCGAGGCCACCCCGATGTCCGAGGCCCTCGAGGCGGAGCTCACCGACGCGTACGAGGAGCTGTGCCTGCGCTGCGTGGACGTCAACGTGCCCACCGCGGTGCGCTCGTCGGCCACGGGTGAGGACGCCGCCGACGCCTCGTTCGCGGGCATCTTCGACACCTACCTCGGGATCTCGGGGCCGCAGCGCGTGATCGACGCGGTGCGGAAGTGCTGGGGGTCGCTCTTCACCTCCCGCGCCCTGGCCTACCGGCTGCGCAAGGGCATCTCGCACCACGCGATGCCGATCGCCGTCGGGGTCATCGAGCTCATCCACGCCCGCGCGTCGGGCGTGGGGTTCTCGGTGCACCCGGTGACCGGCAAGCCGGACCGGATCGTCATCGAGACGAGCTGGGGCTGGGGCGAGGCGATCGTGCAGGGCCTGGTCAACCCCGACCATGTCGAGGTGGGCAAGGCCGACGGGCGGCTGCTCAAGTACGACGTCGCGCACAAGACGGTCGTCTCGGCGTTCGACTTCGCCGACGGCGCCGTCACCGAGATCGACATGCCGGCCAAGCTCGCCGACCGCAAGGTGCTCGACGACGAGCAGATCGCGGCGATCGCCGCGGCCATCAAGGCCATCGAGGAGCACTACGGCTACCCGGTCGACGTCGAGTGGGTCATCTCCCGGCACCGCCGGGCCGGTGACCCGGTCTGCATCGTGCAGTCGCGGCCGGTCACGGTCACGGCGGCCGAGACGGAGAAGACGCCGGCGGCGTACGACCCGGTGGCGCTGGCGCAGAAGTTCGTGTTCAGCGGGAAGCCGATCCCCGGCCGCTGACGCGGCCCGTGCGCGGAAAACGTGGCTCTGGCCACGATTTCCGCGCACGACCCCAACTCTGCGTGGCCCCGTCCCACGACGGAAACACATTCCTGGTAGGCATCCCCGCGTGGAGAGCATGCGCGTGATCACGCAGCTGTCGACCGGCGGGCCGGAGGTCCTGGAGATCGGCGAGGCCCCTGTGCCGCAGCCGTTGCCCACGGAGATCCGGGTGCGGGTGGCGGCGGCGGGCGTCAATCCGGTCGACTGGAAGACCCGTGCCGGGTCCGGCATGGCGGCGGTGTTCGGCCCGCCCCCGTTCACCGTCGGATGGGACGTCGCGGGCACCGTGGATGCCGTCGGCACCGGTGTCACGCGGTTCGCCGTCGGCGACGCCGCGTTCGGGATGCCGTGGTTCCCGCGGCAGGCGGCCGCCTACGCCGAGTACGTCACGGCGCCCTCGCGGCATTTCGCGCACCGCCCCGCCGGGCTGTCGGAGGTCGAGGCCGCCGGGCTGCCCCTGGCCGGTCTCACGGCGTGGCAGAGCCTCGTCGACATCGCGGGCATCCAGCCGGGGCAGCGGGTGCTGATCCACGCGGCCGCGGGCGGCGTCGGGCACCTCGCCGTCCAGATCGCGAAGGCCCGCGGCGCGTACGTCATCGGCACGGCGTCGCGCGGCAAGCACGACCTGCTCCATGACCTCGGCATCGACGAGGCCGTGGACTACCGCGCGGAGGCCTTCGAGAAGGTGATCGACCCGGTGGACCTGGTCTACGACCTCATCGGCGGCGAGGTCGCCCTGCGTTCGCTCGACGTCATGAAGCCCGACGCCCGGCTGATCTGCCTGCCCTCCGCGGCCGCGGCCGACGCGATGGCCGCGGCGCGGGAGCGGGGTCTGCGCGCCACGGGGATGCTCGTGGAGCCCGACGGCGACGGCCTCGAGGAGCTCACCCGTCTCGTCGACGACCGGCGGCTGCGGGTGCTGGTGGCCGAGACGTTCCCGCTGGAGCGGGCGAGCCACGCCCACCGCGCGGGGGAGATGGGCCGCACCACGGGCAAGCTGGTCCTCACCACCTGAGCCCGGGGGCCTACGGTCGCAGCGTGGCCACCGCACAGTTCTCCGCCGAGACGGCGCTTTCCGGCGGGTTCGTCCGCCAGACCAACCGCTTCACCGACCGCATCACGGCCGACGGCTCCTCGGGCCGCCGTCCGGAGCCCGGTCGGTACCGGCTGGTCGTCAGCCTCGCGTGCCCGTGGGCGCACCGGTCGGTGATCGTCCGGAGGCTGCTCGGCCTCGAGGACGCGATCTCGCTGGCCGTCGTCGACCCGATCCGCGACGAGAGCGGATGGCGCTTCACCCTCGACGAGGGCGACCGGGACCCGGTGCTCGGCATCGCCTACCTGTCCGAGGCCTACCGCGCCACGGACCCGGAGTACACCGGCCGCGTCACGGTGCCGGCGCTCGTCGACACCACGACGGGCACGGTCGTCACCAACGACTACCCGCGGATCAGCCTCGACCTCTCCACCGAGTGGCGGGCCTTCCACCGGGACGGTGCCCCGGATCTCTACCCGGAGCACCTGCGCGCGGAGATCGATGCCGTGAACGCCGACGTCTACCGCGACGTCAACAACGGCGTCTACCGCTGCGGTTTCGCGTCGTCGCAGGAGGCGTACGAGCAGGCCTACGCGGCGCTGTGGACGCGGCTCGACCTACTGGAGGAGCGGCTCGCGCGGCAGCGCTACCTCGCGGGCGACGCCCTGACCGAGGCCGACATCCGGCTGTTCACCACGCTGGTGCGCTTCGACGCCGTATACCACGGCCACTTCAAGGCCAACCGGCAGAAGATCACCGAGATGCCGGTGCTGTGGGCGTACGCGCGTGACCTGTTCCAGACGCCGGGCATCGGCGAGACGGTCGACTTCTCCCACATCAAGCCGCACTACTACGCCACGCACCGGGACATCAACCCGACGGGCATCGTGCCGGTCGGGCCGGACCCGTCGGGCTGGCTGGAGCCGCACGGGCGCGGCTGAGGGGGCTCACCGCACGGGCGTGGGGGCGCATCCGCGCCCGTGCGGGAGGACGGTGGGCCTACGAGTACGAGTGGTCCGCGTCGGGGTAGGACCCGCCGCGCACCTCGTCCCCGAACTGCTTCGCGGCGCCGAGCAGGATCTCGCCCATCGCTGCGTACTGCTTGACGAACTTCGGCTTGCGGCCGCGGTTCATGCCCGCCATGTCCGACCACACCAGCACCTGGGCGTCGGTGTCCGGGCCGGCGCCGATGCCGACCGTCGGGATCAAGAGCTCGGCCGTCACGCGCTTGGCGACGTCGGCGGGCACCATCTCCAGCACCACCGCGAACGCCCCGGCCGCCTGCAGTGCCAGCGCGTCCTCGACGAGGTGCTCGCCGGCGTCGCCGCGGCCCTGGATGCGGAACCCGCCCAGCGCGTGCTCGCTCTGCGGCGTGAACCCGAGATGCGCCATGACCGGGATGCCCGACTGCGACAGCGCCTCGACGTGCGGCACGAAGCGCTTGCCGCCCTCGAGCTTGATGGCGTGCGCGCCGGCCTCCTTCATGAACCGGTAGGACGTGGTGAGCGCCTGCTCGGGGCTGACCTGGTAGCTGCCGAAGGGCAGGTCGGCCACCACGAGCGCGCTCTTCGTCCCGCGCACCACGGCCTTGACCAGCGGCATCAGCTCGTCGACCGTGACCGGCAGGGTGTTCTCGTAGCCGTAGACGTTGTTGGCAGCCGAGTCGCCGACGAGCAGCACCGGGATGCCGGCCTCGTCGAAGATCTCGGCGGAGTACATGTCGTAGGCGGTGAGCATCGGCCACCGCTCACCGCGCTCCTTGAGCTCGCGCAGGTGGTGGATGCGCGTCCGCTTGGGCCTGCCCTCCGTGGTGCGGTAGGGCGCTTGTACCTCGGCTGAGCCGATTGGTGGTACAGCGGCAGCGCTGTTCTGCGTCTCAGACATCGTCGTCCGTCCCTCCCTCGAGGCCCGTTCGGCGGGTCCCCGGGTCATCAGGTGCTGACGACGAAAGCGTGACAGGGGGATGTCCGGCGCGCATCGGCGTGGGACGAGGTTCACACCCGTGGGAGGGCCGTCAGCCCTCGGGGACCTCGCGACGCAGCTCGTCGAGCCAGATCCGGGCCGACATGTCCGACGGCGCGCGCCAGTCGCCGCGCGGGGAGAGCGAGCCGCCCGCCGAGACCTTGGGTCCGTTGGGCATGGCCGACCGCTTGAACTGGCTGAACCCGAAGAACCGCTGGGCGAACAGCTCCAGCCAGTGCCGGACGTCGCCGAGGGTGTAGGCGTAGCGCTCGTCGGCGGGGAAGCCGGGCGGCCACTCGCCGTGCTCGGCGTCGCGCCACGCGTGCCACGCCAGGAACGCGATCTTCGACGGGCGGAAGCCGTAGCGCAGCACGTGGAACAGCGAGAAGTCGGCCAGCGCGTACGGGCCGATGGCGTCCTCGGTGCTCTGGGCCCTCCCGTCCTGGCCCGCGGGCACGAGCTCGGGGGAGATCTCGGTGTCGAGCACGGCGTCGAGGACCTCGCCGACCTCGGCGTCGAACTGCCGCGACGACACCACCCACCGGATGAGGTGCTGGATCAGGGTCTTCGGCACCCCGGAGTTGACGTTGTAGTGCGACATCTGGTCGCCGACGCCGTAGGTGCACCAGCCCAGGGCCAGCTCCGAGAGGTCGCCGGTGCCCAGCACGATGCCGCCGCGCTGGTTGGCCGCGCGGAACAGGTAGTCGGTGCGCAGCCCAGCCTGCACGTTCTCGAAGGTGATGTCGTACACGGGTTCGCCGGAGGAGAACGGGTGGCCGAGCTCGGAGAGCATCAGCCGCGCCGTCTCGGTGATGTCGATCTCCTCGAACGTGACGCCGAGCGCGAGCGCCAGCCGCGTGGCGTTGGTCTTGGTGCCGGCGCTCGTGGCGAACCCGGGCAGCGTGAACGCGAGGATGTCACTGCGCGGACGGCCGAGGCGGTCCATCGCCCGTGCCGCGACGATGAGCGCGTGGGTGGAGTCGAGCCCGCCCGACACCCCGATCACGATCTTGGGCTGACCGATCGCGCGCAGCCGCTGCTCCAGGCCTGCCACCTGGATGTTGTAGGCCTCGTAGCAGTCCAGCTCCAGCCGCGCCTCATCCGATGGGACGAACGGGAAGCGCTCCAGCTCGCGGCGCAGCCCGATGTCGCCGGCGGGCGGGTCGAGGCGGAACGTGATCTCGCGGAACGCGTCGGTACGCGCCGCGTGGTGGCGCCGGTTGTCGTCGAACGTGCCCATCCGCAGGCGCTCGGAGCGCAGCAGGTCGAGATCGACGTCGGCCACGGAGCTGCGCGGACCCTCGGGGAACCGCTCCGACTCGGCGAGCAGCATGCCGTTCTCCCACACCATCGTCTGGCCGTCCCAGGCGAGGTCGGTGCTCGACTCGCCCTCGCCCGCGGCGGCGTAGACGTACGCCGCGAGGCAGCGCGACGACGCCGAGCGCGCCATCAGCTTGCGGTCCTCGGCGCGCCCGACGGTGATCGGGCTGCCCGAGAGGTTGGCGAGCACCGTGGCCCCGGCGAGCGCGGCCTCCGCGCTGGGCGGGATCGGCACCCACATGTCCTCGCAGATCTCGGCGTGCAGCACGAAGCCGGGCACGTCCTCTGCGGCGAAGAGCAGGTCGGGGCCGAACGGCACCTCCGCCGCGCCGATCCGGATCGTGCCGTGCACGTCGTCGCCCGCCGCGACCTGGCGCCTCTCGTAGAACTCGCGGTAGGTGGGCAGGTACGACTTCGGGGCGACGCCGAGCACGGCGCCGCGGTGGATCACGACCGCGCAGTTGTGGATGCGGTGGCGGTAGCGCAGGGGTACGCCGACCACCAGCACGGGCAGTAGGTCGGCCGACGCCGCCACGACGTCGAGCAGGGCGGCCTCGGCGGCGTCGAGGAGCGTGTCCTGGAGCAGGACGTCCTCGATGGAGTAGCCGGTGAGCGTCAGCTCGGGGAAGACGGCCAGGCCGACGCCCTCGTCGTGGCAGGCGCGGGCCTGGGCGACGACGGCCGCGGCGTTGGCGGCGGGATCGGCGATCGCGGTGCTCAGCGTGCAGGCGGCGACCCGCAGGAACCCGTGTCGGTAGCTGGAGCGGAAGTCCACCCTGTCGAGTCTGCCCGACCATGCGCCACCCGACCGGAGGACCCGTCCGCGCGGCCACGGGATGCGGTGTCGGTGGGCGCTGGCATGCTGACTGCGTGTCACCACGGACGAGATCCACCGCCCTAGCCGTCGCACTCCTCGCTGTCGCCGCCGCCCTGGCGGCCTGTTCGCAGTCGACGTCGGGCAGCGCATCCCCGGATCTCACCGGCTCGGCGTCGCCCGCGTTGGAGAAGTTCTACGACCAGCAGCTTTCGTGGGGCCCCTGCGAGTCGTACGCCACCACGGACGACGACCGGAAGGCCTACGCCGACGCGAAGTTCGACTGCGCGCGCCTCGAGGTGCCGCTCGACTACGCCGAGCCCGACGGACCCACCGCGAAGATCGGTGTGCTGCGGCAGAAGGCGAGCGGGCAGAAGATCGGGTCGCTGCTGGTCAACCCCGGGGGTCCGGGTGCCTCCGGCATGAGCCTGGTGCCGTCGCTGTCCGGCGGGCTCACCCACAGCCCGGTCACGCAGCGGTTCGACCTCGTCGGGTTCGACCCCCGCGGCGTCGGTTCCAGCACGCCCACCATCGACTGCCTCACCGATGCCGACTGGGCCGTGCAGCGCTCCACCGTCTACGTGGACCCGTCGCCCGCGGGCGTCGCCAAGGAGGAGGCCGACAACAAGCAGTACGCGCAGCGGTGCACGCAGCGCTCCGGCGGCGCCGACGTGCTCGAGAACATGGGCACGCGCGACGTCGCCAAGGACCTCGACATCCTGCGCGCCGCCCTCGGCGACCAGAAGCTCACCTACGTCGGCTACTCCTACGGCACGCGCATCGGCACGCAGTACGCGGAGGACTTCCCGCAGAACGTGCGCGCGCTCGTGCTGGACGGGGCGCTCGACCCCACCGAGTCCACGGTCGACCGCACCGTGAAGCAGAACGCCGGCTTCCAGCAGGCGTTCGACGCCTACGCGGCCGACTGCGCGAAGAAGCCGAACTGCCCGCTGGGCACCGACCCGTCGCAGGCCACCGCGCGGTTCCAGGCGCTCACCCGCCCGCTGATCGACAAGCCGCTGGCCGTCGGCAACCGCACGCTGTCCTACACCGACGCCCAGATCGGCACCATCCAGGCGCTCTACGCGCAGGACTTCTGGCCGTACCTCTCGCAGGGAATCTCCGGGCTCGCCGCCGGTGACGGTCGCCTCCTGCTGGCCCTGGCCGACATCTACTACGGCCGCTCGCAGAGCGGGGTCTACAGCAACACCAACGAGGCGTTCACCGCCATCAGCTGCGAGGACGAGCAGCGCATCACCGACCGCGCGGTCATCGCCGACGAGGACAGGCGCGGCAACGCGGCCGCCCCGTTCCTCGACGACGGTCGCGGTGTGGTCGCGGCGCTCGACCCCTGCGCGTTCTGGCCGGTGCCGCCCACCAGCCAGCCGCACGTGCCGCAGGTCCACGGGCTGCCGCCCACCCTGGTCATCTCGACCACGGGCGACCCCGCCACCCCGTACCAGGCCGGCGTCGACCTGGCGAAGGCGCTCAAGGGCAGCCTGCTGACGTTCCAGGGCACCCAGCACACCGTCGCGCTGCAGGGGAAGGCGTGCGTCGACGACATCGTTGGCTCGTACCTGATCGACCTGAAGCTCCCCGCGGAGGGCGCCAAGTGTTAGTTCACACCGCTCCGGTCATTCCTGATCAGCCAGGAAACATGGCTGTAACACGGCGTTCCTAGGCTCGCGGCATGGACCGCCAGCAGGAGTTCGTGCTCCGCACGCTCGAGGAACGCGACATCCGCTTCGTACGTCTGTGGTTCACCGACGTGCTGGGCTACCTCAAGTCGGTCGCCGTGGCTCCCGCGGAGCTGGAGGGGGCGTTCGCCGAGGGGATCGGGTTCGACGGGTCCGCGATCGAGGGCTTCGCCCGTGTCTACGAGTCGGACATGGTCGCGCGGCCCGATCCCTCGACGTTCCAGGTGCTGCCATGGGAGACCGCGGCCGGTGAGCACTACTCGGCGCGGATGTTCTGCGACATCGCCATGCCCGACGGGTCCCCGTCCTGGGCCGACCCCCGGCACGTCCTGCGCCGCATGCTGAGCAAGGCCGCCGAGGCCGGCTTCACCTGCTACGTGCACCCCGAGATCGAGTTCTACCTGCTGCGCGACCTGCCCGCCGACGGGTCCCCGCCCCAGCCCGCCGACTCCGGGGGCTACTTCGACCAGGCCAGCCACGACGTCGCCCCGCACTTCCGGCGCAACGCGATCGAGACTCTGGAGTCGATGGGCATCTCCGTCGAGTTCAGCCACCACGAGGGCGGGCCGGGCCAGCAGGAGATCGACCTCCGCTACGCCGACGCGCTGACGATGGCCGACAACATCATGACCTTCCGGTACGTGGTGAAGGAGGTCGCGATCACGCAGGGCGTGCGGGCGTCGTTCATGCCCAAGCCCTTCAGTGACCACCCCGGCTCGGCGATGCACACGCACTTCTCGCTCTTCGAGGGCGACCGCAACGCCTTCCACGACCCGGACGACCCCTACGAGCTGTCCGAGACGGGCAAGGCGTTCGTCGCCGGCGTCCTGCGCCACGCCCGGGAGATCTCGGCCGTCACGAACCAGTGGGTGAACTCCTACAAGCGCCTCATCGTCGGCGGGGAAGCCCCCACCGCGGTGTCGTGGGGCCACGCCAACCGCTCGGCGCTCGCGCGCGTGCCGATGTACTCGCCAGGCAAGTCCTCCACACGGCGCGTCGAGGTGCGCACGCTGGACACGGCCTGCAACCCGTACCTGGCGTTCGCCGTGATCCTCGGGGCCGGTCTGCGGGGGGTGCAGAAGGGCTACGAGCTCGGCGCCCCCACCGAGGACGACGTCTGGTCGCTCACGGAGACCGAGCGCCGCGCCCTGGGCTACGAGTCACTGCCCCAGAACCTCACCGAGGCGCTGTCGGCCATGGAGCACTCGGAGCTCGTGGCCGAGGTGCTGGGGGAGCACGTCTTCGACTTCTTCCTGCGCAACAAGCGTGCGGAGTGGGACGGCTACCGCCGCCAGGTCACCCCGTACGAACTGGCGACGTACCTGCCGGTCCTCTGACGAGCTGATCGCACAGGCCGAGGGCGCAGGGAGCCGCTTCAGGGAGCGCCAGGGGCGGCGCTGACCGCCGTGACCACGCGCCGCCACGGGCGAAGCTGCTCCAGCTCCAGCTCCGGCCCGGACCGGACCGGAGCCGGCGGACGGTGATCGCTCCGCAGGCCCTGCGCCGACGGACCGTGGGCGACGGTGAGCGGGACGGGCGAGGGTGCACCGGGTCCGCCGCCGAGCGGGCGGGTGTGCCCTGACCACGGCGACAGCGTCTCGTGGAGGTGGAGGGCGCACCGGGTCCGGCGTCCCCGCGCGCCACGAGGGTGCTGCACCGGGTCGGAGTCCCCGCGCGCCACACCGACATGCTCACGGTGCTGGACGGCCTCGTGCGCAACGGGCCGCCCGCCGAGCATCTCCTGACGCCGCACGACGGCGGGGCGCTCACCGGGGCCACGCTGCGCACGACGGGCCGTCCCGTGCACGTCTCCGCGATGCCCGTCGCAGCGACGATTGCGGTCGAGAGCGCGCTGGCGGACGCCGATCCCGCCGTGCCCGCTGCGGTGGGTCCGCTCGGGAGGCCGAGGCGTACGCGGCCGCGCAGTCCGCCCGGACGGGATGCGCCGCCGTGGACGTCCGGGCGCGGATGCGGTTGTTCGCGGCCGGGGAGCTGCGACCGCCCACCGATGTGCAGGGCGCCGCCCGTCGCGCCTCGCCCGCCGACGCGCCCCTGCCAGGGGCCTGGCGTCACGCGCCGAGGTGGAGGCGCACCACGCCGACGCGGATCCGGCGGAGGCCGAGGAGGTCGTCGCGCGGTCGGTCGCCGGGGGAGCGGGCGAGACGCTGTGGGAGGTGGACGGCGTTCCGGTGTCGTAGGCGTCCGCGCGACCGCGGATGGCCGGCAGTCCCGGATCGCTCCGGTCTAAACACGGCCCGGAGCTCTACACACCGCCGGAGCACCGCCGCCACGGCCACGGCGCCGCGGTGACAGCTGCCGCGTCCCGCTGGGTCCTCGATGCGGGGGCGCGGACGGTCCTGCTCCTCACGGATCCGGCCGACCCGGCCACCGCACCAGCGGCCGGTGCATGGCACGGTCGAGCCGGGGTCCGGAGCCGAAAAGCCGCCCTGAGCTGGGGTGATGCAGGAAAGTGACCCCCCCTGAAACGGCCCTGGAAGCACCGTGTAACTTTCTCCAAGTCGCCAGCCGGGCAGCACGACAGACCGGGACGGAGATCCTCCGGCCCAGAGTCACAGCCCAGGACGGTGACAGCAGACGGAAGCCCCGGATGCCTCCTAGCGGTGGTGGATGGTGTGCGTGTGTCTTTTGAGAACTCAACAGTGTGTCGAGCTATTGTTTGAATTGGTTTTATGCCAGTTTGTTTGCTCGGTGGCGCGACCTCGTCGCGTTGATCGGGTATTTGTTGGGCCAGATTTTGTTGGAGAGTTTGATCCTGGCTCAGGACGAACGCTGGCGGCGTGCTTAACACATGCAAGTCGAGCGGTAAGGCCCTTTCGGGGGTACACGAGCGGCGAACGGGTGAGTAACACGTGGGCGACCTGCCCTCAGCTCTGGGATAAGCCTGGGAAACTGGGTCTAATACCGGATATGACCGATCACTGCATGGTGGTTGGTGGAAAGTTTTTTCGGCTGGGGATGGGCCCGCGGCCTATCAGCTTGTTGGTGGGGTGATGGCCTACCAAGGCGACGACGGGTAGCCGGCCTGAGAGGGCGACCGGCCACACTGGGACTGAGACACGGCCCAGACTCCTACGGGAGGCAGCAGT
>NZ_JAOPWR010000070.1 GCF_025965585.1 Pseudonocardia sp. | reverse complement strand
GGAACGACCGAACCGGAAGGCGACGACGATGCACACCACCACCTCCCCCGCCCTCAGCCCCCGGGATCGGGCCGTGCTGCGGGCCGTCGCCGCGGGCCGCTGCGAGATCTCCGGGCGCCTCGGCGGGGCGCTCGTCGTCGACGGCCTGTTCCTCAGCGACCAGTTCACCGGCCATCGTCTCGCCGGTGCCGGACTGATCGCGCGGGACCCGCAGCTGGGCGAGGCCGTGCTCACCCCGTCCGGCCGGGCCCTGCTCGCCGCCGCCTGAGCCCGGAGTGCTCCCCCACGACCCGACGGCCCCCGTGCGGGCACCGAAGCCGCCGGCATGCACGATGTGACGCGGCGCGGAGTCGTCGGCGGGTCGACGCAACCGACCGGGCTGTCGTACGTCCTTGATGGCAGGGCTGACAGCAACCATGAGGCCGGCCCGGCGTTGATCCCTCCACCGGCGAACGAGGAGACCATGTCGAACTGGCGAAGGATCGGCGTCGCGGTGTGTTGCGTGGCCGGCGCGGGTCTATGGGCGTTCACCGGCCTCGCCGGGGTGTCCGCCGCCGCCCCGGCTCCCGCGGCCGGCGCGACCCCGTTGATCATCGACACGGACGCGTTCTCCGACGCCGACGACGCCGGCGCGCTGGCCGTGGCCAACGTCCTGCAGGACCAGGGTGCCGTGCGGCTGCTCGGCGTCATGGTGGACACGCCCAGCCGCTGGGGCGCCCCTGCGGTCCAGGCGATCAACACCTACTACCACCACGAGAACGTGCCGGTGGGCGCGCTGCAACCCGTCGACGACAGCACCGCGCCGAGGAACTGGGCAGAACCCGTCGCCAAGGACTTCCCCAACACGCTCCAGGACGGCGCGAACGCACCGGAAGCCGTCGGGCTGTACCGCAAGCTCCTGGCCGCCCAGCCGGACCACAGCGTCGTCATCGCCGCCATCGGCCTCGAGACCGGTCTTGCGAACCTGCTCGGCTCGCCTGCGGATGCCACGAGCCCGCTGACGGGCCGGCAACTGGTCGCCGCGAAGGTCAAGGAGCTGGTGATGATGGGCGGGCAGTTCCCGAAGGGCGCGGAGTCCAACTTCGCCAACGACCCGGCGGCGGCGGTGCAGGCGGCCGGGGACTGGCCCACACCGGTGGTGTTCGACGGCTACGAGATCGGCGCGCCGATCCTGACCGGCTCGGCGCTCACCGACGCCCCCGCGGCCGACCCGGTCCGGGAGGCCTACCAGATCTTCGCCGGCGCAGGCAACGACACCGGTAGCTGGGACCTGACCGCTGCCCTCGTCGCCGGCACCGGAACCGGAAAGCTGTTCACGCTCAGCGGGCCCGGGCACATCACCGTGGCCCCCGACGGGTCCAACACCTGGGCGAGCACCCCGACCGGCAACCAGCACTACCTGGTGGCCGCGGCACCAGCAGGCACGGTCGCTGACCGCCTGCAGTCCCTGCTCACCCAGAACCCCACCGCGGCCACGGACTCCCGAAGCTGAGAACCCGTCAGCGGGACAGCTGGTCTCCCGCCGGTGCGGGTGCGACGGTGGGGCCGGAACGGCCTGCCGCGCTGGATGCGGCCGGCGCCCAGATGTCGGTGATCGGCTCGGCCGTGGCGCTGTCGCCCAGCGGCTGGAGGCCGTAGGCGTTCTCGATGGTGCGCAGCAGCGAGTAGTGGTCGATCTGCTCCGCGTACCGGCCGGGGCGCACCCCAGCACCGGCAACCATGGTGGCGATGCCGTTGTCGGGCGAGGAGTCGCTGGCCTCGTCCCAGGTGACGATCAGCCAGCTGTTGTGCGTGGCCGCCCAGCTCAGGTAGCCGGCGAGGTTGGCCTCGAGCCACCTGTCCCCGGACGCGACGCCGCAGTCGTGCATGTCGTCGCACAGGTTCGGGGTCACCCACGAGACGGTGGGCAGTTGCGCGTAGTCGGCCGGCCACGCCGTCCAGGGCTGGTTGGAGGCGGCCGGGATGTCGGCGAACGCGGTCCACGGGGAGTGCTTCTGCGCGTACCTCCCGGACGTGCACCCGGTGAACCCGGCGCGCGGGAGGTCCTCGGAGTAGCCGACGAAGCTCTTCCCCGCGGCGAGCAGCTCGCTGCCCAGGTTCGGCGCCGACAACCGGCCGACGCAGGAGTCGTCGGAGACACCCTGCTGGCCACCGGAGAACAGCGCCATGTAGTTCGGTTGTGACGGGTGGGTCTCGGCGCGCGCGTGGGTGAAGGTGGCGCTCCGCGCGGCCAGGGAGGTGAGGTACGGGGCGGCCTTGTTGCCGATGATCGCGGAGGCGTCCTCGTTCTCCTCCACCACCACCACGACGTGGTCCGGCGTGGGGACGGCTGCCGGTACCGCCTTCGTTCGGGTCGGGACCGGAACTGCCGGCGTCGGCGCTGTCGGTGTCGGCGCTGTCGGCGCTGTCGGTGTCATCGGTGTCGGCGCCGTCGGTGTCAGCGTGGCCGCGGCCGGCGTGGTCGACACCACGGCGGCACGCGGGGCTCGTTCCGTTGCGTACGCCGACGGCGCACCTATCACCGCGACCGCCACGACGGCCACTGCGAGCACGGCGCACCAACGGCGCCGATGGCTGCGGTCTGACATGGCCCCCCTCGAGTCCCCCGAGACCGCTGCATGTGATCACGGGACCCCGGGTCGGGAGCGCTGTCGGCTGATCAGTCACCCGCGGGTGTCACACAGACCCCCGGGACGGGTGACATCCGGTCGGCACCCCCGCGGCCGCGGCCACCCGACCGTGGTGTCCGGCGGAAAACGGGCTCGGCGCCCCGCACACACGGCAGCGCCGCCTGGGCCGGGGTGCGGCACAGGCGGCGCGGAGCCGGGAGGGTGGGTCAGGCCGCGCGGGCGGCTCCGACGTAGGCGCCCTCGATGGCGTGCAGCAGGATCGAGCACGCGATGTCGACGACCTCGGCGGTGACGTTGAGCGGCGGCAGCATCCGGACGACGCAGTCGTCGCGGCCGCCGAGCTCCACGATCAGGCCGCTGCGCAGGGCGCGGGCCTGCACGTCCTCGGCCAGCTCGGTGATGCTCCGGCCGTCGGCGGGGGCGTTGAGCTCGATGCCCCACATCAGGCCCCGGCCGCGCACCTCCAGCACCGCCGGGTGGCTCGCGAGGCCGGCCAGGCGGGCACCGATCTGCTCGCTGCGCTCCCGCACGTTGCCCAGCACGTCGTCCCGGCGCACGATCTCGACCGCCTTGGCACCCGCCGCGAAGGCGAGCTGGTTGCCGCGGAAGGTCCCGGTGTGCGCACCGGGGTTCCAGACGTCGAGCTTCTCGTCGTAGATCACGATCGCGACGGGCAGGCCCATCCCGCTCAGCGCCTTGGACGCGATGATCACGTCGGGCTCGATGTCGTACTGCTCGAAAGCGAACCAGCTGCCGGTGCGGCCGCACCCGGTCTGCACCTCGTCGACGACGAGCGGGATGCCCAGCTCGCGGGTCAGCTCCCGCACGCGCTGCACGAACTCCTTGCGCGCCGGGATGACGCCGCCCTCACCCTGGACCATCTCCATGATCACCGCGGCCGGCAGGGTCAGGCCGCCGTTCGGGTCGCGCAGGGCCCGCTCCAGGAACGAGACGCAGTTGGTCTGGCACGTCTGCGGGTCCAGCGCCAGCGGGCAGCGGCTGCACGAGGAGAAGGGGAAGAAGTGCACGCCGGGCATGCCGTTGGCGATCGGGCGCTTCTGCGAGACGTTGCCGGTCATCGCCATCGCGGCGTGGCTGCTGCCGTGGAAGCCGCCCTGGAAGGACACGACGTCGCCGCGGCCGGTGGCGGTCTTGCAGAGCTTCAGGGCGGCGTCGACGGCGTTGGCGCCGGTCGGGCCGCAGAACTGGATCTTCATGCGGTCTCGCATGCTCGCCGGCAGCATCGACAGCTGGGCCTCGGTGAAGGCGTCCTTCGCGGGCGTCGGCATGTCCAGGCCGTGGGTGAACACGCCCATCTGCGCGGTCGCCGCGGCGACCAGCTCGGGGTGGTTGTGGCCCAGCGAGAGCACGCCGGCACCGGCGAGGAAGTCGATGAAGACGTTGCCGTCCAGGTCACGGATGTGGCTGCCGGAGGCGTCGGCCACGGCGAACGGGAAGTGCCGGGGTAGACGCGGGCATTCGACTCCCGCTGCTCCTGCCGGGCCAGCAGCTCCGCCGAGCGGGGGCCGGGCAGGTCCGTGCCCACGTGCGGGCGGGCGGAGGGCCGCAGGGCCGTCGGGACGGGCCCGACGGCGGTGGCGGGTGCCGCGGCCAGCACGGGACGCGGGCGGGGCGTGGGACGGGCCGCCGGCACCTCGACGGCAGACACCTCGACGGCGGTCCGCTCGGCGGTGAGCAGCGCAGCGGTGGGCAGGACGGTGGTCGGCTGGGCGGTCATGGCGATCTCCTGTGAGGTGGGCGGCACCTGAGGAGCCGCGGGGGTGGGACGGCCGGCCTGCGGGGCCGGGGCCGGGGCCGGGCGGGCGGGGGCGGGGTGGGACACGGGCTGGGGGGCGGCCTGGGTGGTTCGGGTCCGCGGGGCCGCCGCGACCGGGGGGCCTGACGCGGTGTCGGCACGGCCGCCCGGATCTCGACGGCGGGGTTGCCCTGCCAGTGGGTGTGCGGGGCCATCTCCTCGCCCTTCATGAGGAAGGCGTCGGCGTCGAGCACGGCGCCTGCGCCCACGGTCACGCCGTAGTGCACGAACGCGGCGACCCCGAGGACGGCACCCGCGCCGATGACGGTCCGGTCGGACTTGAACGTGCCGTCCTCGAGCGAGTGGCACTGGATCACCGATCCGGCGTTGAGCACGGCGTCGTCGCCGATGGTGACCAGCGTCTTCTCCGGGATGCCGCAGCCGTCGTCGAAGACGCGGCGCCCGATGCGCACGCCCAGCAGCCGCCAGCTCAGGGCCCGGAACGGGGTGCCGGCGAAGGCCGCGGACGCGAGCAGCTTCCACAGCCGCTCGTGGCGCCAGAAGTAGGGGTCGTAGATGGAGACGAACCGCGGGACGAGCGAGCGGAAGCCCGTGGCGGCGCGCTCGGCCAGTGCGCCGAAGACGATCGCGAACCCGATCGCCGCCACGAGGCCGACGGTCGTCGCCGCCTCGCCGAAGCGGGGGTAGAAGCCCGCGGCGACCGTGGTGATCAGCGTGAGGGCGAAGAACTGCACCCAACGGACCAGCAGGAACGTGACCATGCTGATGGCGTTGTACCGGTTCTTGGCGGCGAGCCTGCGGCGCAGGACCGCGGGGTCCTTGAGCTCGTCGAACGCGGAGTCACGGGCGACCGAGCGCGGGATCTCGAAGCACGGCGATCCGAGTAGGCCGACGTTCTCGCGCACCGGGCCGTCGATCGGGATCATGACCTTCGTGCCGAGCAGGACGTTCGCACCGATCCTGGCGCCCGCAGGCAGGGCGATGTTGTTGCCGATGAAGTTGCGCTCGCCGAGCGCGATCCGCGACATCCGGAACGAGCTGCTGGAGAAGTCGGCGTTCATGATCGCCAGCCCGTCGGAGACCATCGTGCCGGTGCCGATCGTGGTGAGCAGCGGCGAGTCGTGGCTGAGCTCGGTGCCGAAGTTCGACCCGGTCTGCTCGACGACCGACAGGTCGTAGCCCAGGCTGCGGGCATAGCCCACGGCGGCGGAGCTGTCGCCGAACAGCAGCATGAAGAACGCGGAGTTGCTCAGCCGCGTGATCGCCTGGGCGACGACGTGGTGGAAGCCGTAGAGCCGGTAGGTCCGGCCGGGCCGGACGAACACGCTGAGCAGGCGCGGGAGGACCACCATCGCCGCCAGCGAGACGATCACCCCCGCCGCGAAGAGGATCGCCGTGACCGCGGCGAGGGTCAGGTAGAGCCGCGGCGCGGTGAGCGACTGGTTGGCGGGATCGACCACTCCGGCGACGACGGGCACCGCGGTGAGCAGCGTGACCGCCGCGCCGAACAGTGCAGGTGCCACCAGCAGCATGGCCAGCAGCTGCGCGAGCCCGTAGACGAAGCGGCGCAGCGTGCCGGACCGGAGCGGCGCGACGGAGCGGTAGTCGACGTCCGTCGGCTGCGCGGGGACGCCGTGCCAGCGCTCGCCCGCGGGGACGACCTGACCGTGCAGTGAGGAGCTGTGCCCCAGCTGCGCACCGTCGCCGAGGACGCTGCCGATCGCGAGCACGGTCTTCTCGCCGACGAAGCAGTCGCGGCCGAGGGTGACCGGTCCGGTCCGCAGGGCGCCGCTGGTGGCGTGGTAGCCGGGGAACAGGCAGCCGCGGCGGACCAGGGAGCCCTCGCCGATCGTCAGCAGGTCGGTGACGACCGGGACGCTGCGCGAGAGCACCGTGGCGCCACGGCCGATGTGCGCCCCCAGCGCACGCAGGTACAGCGTGTAGAGCGGCGACCCGGCGAACAGCACCAGCGGGTTGGCCCGCACCAGCGTCTTGACCACCCAGAAACGCAGGTAGCGCAGGCTCCACAGCGGGATCTCGCCGGCCTTCCAGCGACCGACCAGCAGCCACTTCGCCCCGATCGGCAGCACGCAGGAGGCCACGACCAGCCCGGCGCCCCACTCCAGCGCCCGCAGGAAGACCGCGAGGTCGTCCGTCGCGTGCGCGGCCCAGGAGAAGCCGAGGTCGAGCACGAGCCCGCTGCCGTAGGCCATGGCCAGGAACAGCAGCAGCTGCAGGGCGCCGCACGTCCAGTAGCGCGCGGTGCTCGTGCGGACCACCGTGGGCGCGGCCGGTGCCGGGCCGGCCGTCCCCGCCGCTGCCCCCGTGCCTGTCGCGGCGGGTGCCGCGTCACCGAGGACCGCGGCCAGGCTGCGGACCGTCGGGTTCTGGTAGACCTCGCGCATCGACAGCGACCCCAGCGTGGTCTCCTTGCGCACCAGCGCGGAGAACCGGGCCATCAGCAGCGAGTTCGCGCCGAGGTCGTCGAAGAAGTGGCTCTGCACCGAGACCCGGTCGACGCCCAGCGTGCGGGCCAGCGCACCGGCCAGGATCTCCTCGGTTCCGCTCTCGGCGGCCACGTGCTCGCCGGCCTCCGTCCCGACGCGCCGGGCCGTCGGGGCGGGCAGCGCCTTGCGGTCGGCCTTGTCCGAGGTCGTCATCGGGATGGCGTCGAGGTGCTCCAGGTAGGCGGGCACCATGTAGGACGGCAGCCGGTCGCGCATGTGCGCGGTGATCGTCTCGGGGCCCACCGCGGCGACGCCGGTGCGCAGGCTGTAGTAGCCGACCAGCTCGACCGTGCCCGGCGCGGGCTCGAACGTGTCGACCACCGCGGCGGCGATGCCGGGCACCTGCAGCAGCACGGACTCGATCTCGGTGAGCTCGATCCGGTAGCCGCGGATCTTGACCTGCAGGTCGATCCGCCCCTTGTACTCGATCTCGCCGTCGTCGTTGACGCGGCCGAGGTCACCGGTGCGGTAGATCCGCCCCGACGGGTTGCCCGCGATGCCCAGGAAGTCCTCGATGAACGCCTTGTCGGTGAGGTCGTCGCGGTTGAGGTAGCCCGTGGCGAGCCCGATGCCCGCGATCCCGATCTCCCCGACCTCGCCGTGCGGCAGCGCACGGTAGGGGTTCTCCGGGTCCAGGATCACCGTGGCGTAGGTCGGCAGCGGCTGCCCGATGGTGACCGACCGGTCGGGGTGCACGGTCGTCCACGTGGCGGTGACGGTCGCCTCGGTCGGCCCGTACACGTTGAGGAACCGGCGCCCGGGTCGGTGCCAGCGCGCGATCAGGTCCTGCGGGCAGGCCTCCCCCGACACCAGCAGGAACCGCAGCTCCGGCAGGTCCTCCTCGAGCGTGGCCAGCAGCGTCGGCACCACGCACATGGCGGTGACGCGGCGGTCGGTGAGGAACTGGTGCAGGTCCAGGCCCAGCAGACTCCCGCCGGCCGGCTTGGGCACGAGTGTCGCGCCCGCCACCCACGGCACCCAGATCTCCTCCACCGAGAAGTCGAACGCGATGGTCATGCCCTGGTAGACGCGGTCCTGGGTGCGGATGCCGTAGACCTCGGCGGCGACCCGGACGAAGTTGCAGATGCTCGCGTGCTCGATCGCCACGCCCTTGGGCCGGCCGGTGGTGCCCGAGGTGTAGATCAGGTAGGCCAGCTCGTCGACCGGCCGGCCGCGCTCGGCGTCGGTGAGCCGGGTGCCCGGCTGCGCGGCCACGGCCTCGGCGGCCCGGTCCATGTAGAGCAGGCCGGGCGCGAACTCCTCGAGGCCCTCGACACGGTCGCGGACGTGCGACAGCGAGAGCACGAAGCGGACGCCGGCGTCGGACAGGATGTAGGCGATGCGGTCGGCCGGGAAGCCGGCGTCCAGCGGCACGTACGCGGCGTTGATCTTCAGGACGGCCAGCATGCCCACGTAGGAGTGCACGGCCTGGTCGAACAGCAGCGCGATCCGGTCACCCGGGCCGGCGCCCCGGGCGAGCAGGTACCGGGCCAGCCGGTTCGCGCGCTCGTCGAGCTGGGCGAAGGTCAGGGTGATCTCCCCTGCGTCGACCGCGAGGTGGTTCGCGGGGCCGTACGCCCGCATCCAGTCGCAGCACTCCTCGAACACGTGGTCCAAGCGCTCGCCCTGCCGGGCCCGCGACCCCTGCGCGTAGTCGGCGGCCACGAGCACCGCCGGAGCGTCGGGGACCGCGATGGTGGTCGGTGCGGTGTCCTGCAGCGTCGTCACGGTGTCTCCTCGGCCTGCATCCCTCGTCGGTGCTGGTCATGAGCCTGTCAGCGGCGAAGCGGGCGATCGATGGTGTGATCCCCCGGGCCGCCGGGGAGCACCCGCGTCCGCGGGTAGGGCTGTCCCCACCCCGCATGCCGACGGCCCGGGACCCGATCGGGTCCCGGGCCGTCGGGCCGGGCGTGG
>NZ_JAOPWR010000066.1 GCF_025965585.1 Pseudonocardia sp. | reverse complement strand
CATCGTCTTGCCCGTGCCCGGCGGCCCCACGAGCAGCAGGTGGTGGCCGCCCGCCGCGGCGATCTCGCACGCCTGGCGGGCATCGGCCTGCCCGACCACGTCGGCCATGTCCGGCGGCTCGGGGCCGGTCTGTTCGAGGGCCGGGTCGGGCCCGGGGAGCTGCAGGGCGCCGTTCAGGAAGGCCAGCACGTCGGTGAGGCTGCGCGCGCCGTGCACCGCGAGGCCGTCGACGAGAGCGGCCTCCTCCAGCACGGACTCCGGCACCACCACCCGCCGCATCCCGGCGGCACGTGCCGCGAGCAGGCACGGCAGCACGCCACGGACCGGACGCAGGCGCCCGTCGAGCGCCAGCTCGCCGAGCAGCACCGTGCCGTCGAGCGCCTTCTGATGGACGGCATCGGTGGTGCCGAGGACGGCGCAGGCGAGCGCGAGGTCGAACGCCGACCCGGTCTTGCGCAGGGTGGCGGGCGAGAGCGCCAGCACGATGCGCTCGTTCGGCCAGCTGCGCCCCGAGTTGAGGACGGCGGCCCGCACGCGGTCCTTCGACTCGCTCAGCGCCGCATCGGGCAGCCCGAGCAGGTGCACCCCCGGCAGGCCGCGCCCGACGTCGGCCTCGATCTCCACGACATGCCCCTCCACGCCCAGCAGCGCCACCGACCACGCCCGCGCGAGCCCCATCAGAACGCCGCCTCGTAGTGCTGCACGGTGACGGGACGCCCCGGCTCCGCGATCACGGACACGACGTCGAACCGGATCTCGCACCAGCGCACGGAGTGGACCGCGAGCCAGGCCTGCGTGACCCGGCGGATGCGCGCGGCCTTCTTGCCGGTGACGGCCTCGGCGGGCTCGCCGAACCACGCGGTGGAGCGGGTCTTGACCTCGCACACCACCAGGCGCGTCGAGTCGGTGGCCACCACGTCGAGCTCGCCGTCGCGACATCGCCAGTTGCGGGAGAGGACCACGAGCCCCTGGTGCTGCAGGTACTCCACCGCGAGGTCCTCACCGCGGCGGCCGAGCACGTCCTTCGCTGCCATGCCGTCCACGATGGCGGCTCGGACCGGACCCGGAGGACGTTCCGGAAATCTGTGGACAGGGAGGTGGCAATGGGGACAACCGGTCGGTCAGAGCGGCGACCTGTCGGACCCGGGCTGTAGCGCCCAGCCGAGCCGCCCGCGCGGCCGTTCGAGAGGATCCTGGACGGGCCGGCCGAGCGTTCTTAGGAGCCGAACTGGTTGCCTTCCGGCAGCCGCAGCTCGGGCTTGTCGAGCTCCTCGACGTTGACGTCCTTGAACGTCAGCACACGCACGTTCTTGACGAAGCGCGCCGGGCGGTACATGTCCCACACCCACGCGTCGGACATGCGGACCTCGAAGTAGATCTCGCCGTCGGCGTTGCGCGCGGCGACGTCCACCGAGTTGGCCAGGTAGAAGCGACGCTCGGTCTCCACGACGTACGAGAACTGGGACACGATGTCCCGGTACTCCTTGTAGAGCGTGAGCTCCATCTCGGTCTCGTACTTCTCGAGATCCTCGGCGCTCACGGCTGCGTCCCTCCTTCGACCCCCGCATCGGATGCCCCGACGGGTAGCAACCCATTGTGGACCAGCCCGGCCGGACGCACGACAGCGGCAGCGTCACCGGCGGCGGCCCGCACGTTGACGAACGAGTACCTGTGCACCCGGCTCGGGCCGTGCTCGGTGAGCGCCGCGTCGTGCACCGGGGTGCAGTAGCCCTTGTGCACGCCGAACCGGTACTGCGGGAACTCGGCGTCCAGCTCCACCATGATGCGGTCCCTCGTGACCTTCGCCAGCACGGACGCCGCCGCCACGCACGCGGCCACCTGGTCGCCCTTCTGCACGGCCAGCGTGGGCCTGCCGAAGCCGCGGATCGGGAACCCGTCGGTGAGGACGTACCCGGGAGGCGACGCGAGCCGGGCCACCGCCCGGCGCATCCCCTCGATGTTGGCCACGTGCACGCCGCGCCGGTCGACCTCCTCGGGCGGTATGACGACGACGGCGAGGTCCTCCGCGCGCCGGGTGATCAGCGCGAAGTACTCCTCGCGCGCGGCGGCGGTGAGCAGCTTCGAGTCGGTGAGCCCGTCGAAACGCTTGGCGTCACCGGGCCGCAGCACACAAGCAGCGACGACGAGCGGGCCCGCGCAGGCGCCGCGGCCGGCCTCGTCCACACCCGCGACGGGGCCGAGGCCGTGGCGCTGCAACGTGGACTGGAGCGTCCAGGTGCCCGCGGAGCGGCGCACCACGGCCCGCGCCGGGCGCAGCTCGGGCGGGAGCAGGACCGGCGAGGCCTTCCGGGGACGTGCGGTGCGGCGACGTGCAGGCATGCGGGGCGGCTCAGCGGCGACGGGAGCGACGGCGGTCGGGGCGGCGTCGGGACCGGCCACGTCCGGGGAGGAAGGAATCCAGCTCCTTGTCGAGGCGGTCGAGCCGGCGGCGGCCGAGCAGCAGCGGCAGCGCACCGACCAGGCCCAGGGCCAGCGGAGCGCTGCCCTGGGAGCCCGGTGCCGCCATCCCGACCGCCGTGGTCTGCGGGTTCGGGTCGGGGATCGAGCCGAACCGCGAGAACGGCAGGACGATGAGCCGGGCCTTGCCGATGACGTTGGCCACCGGCACGGGGCCGTGACCCGGCACGCGCGAGTCGGCGGAGTTGTTGCGGCTGTCACCCATCATCCAGAGCTCGCCCTGGGGGATGGTGACCGGGCTGAACGTGTCCTGCCGGGCCTGCCCCGCCTCGGGCAGGTAGTAGATGTAGGGCTCGTTCAGCGGCTTCCCGTCGACGGTGACCCGGTTGCGGCTGTCGCAGCACGCGACGGTCTGCCCGCCGACGGCGATGACGCGCTTGACGAAGTCCTTCTCGTCGGGCGGCGCGAGGCCGATGAGCGATCCCAGCTGCTGCAGGCCCTCCACGACGATGTTGCTCGGGGGGTCGGCCGTGAACTCGCTGTTCCAGCTGTCGGGGCCGCGGAAGACCACGACGTCGCCGGGACGCGGGTCGGAGAAGCGGTAGGTGACCTTGTCGACGAGGACGCGGTCGTTGTTGCAGCCCGTGCAGCCGTGCAGCGTGGTCTCCATCGAGCCCGACGGGATCACGTAGACCTTCGCCAGGAACGTCTGGATGAGGAACGTCAGCAGCAGCGCGACGACGATGAGGAGCGGCAGCTCCTTCCAGAACGCGGGACGGCGGCGACGGCCGCGCTTGGGCTTGAAGCCCTCGGCGGCGGCCTGGTCACGGTAGGACGACGCGGGCCGGCCTGAGGACGACTCGCCCGCGCGGCGGCGGTGACGGCCCGGGGCCTCGTCGGGATCGGGGGCGTTGACGAGCTTGCCGTGGACGACCGTGGGCTCGTCGTCGGTGAGTTCGGGACGGCGACGCGGAGCGGACGGCGCGGGGGCGGCCGGGCGGCGCGGCTCGGGCAGGGCCGGATGGGCGGGCCCTGAGCGCTGCGACTGACCGCCGGTCCGGGAGGCGCCGCCGTTCACGGGTGCGTCGGGTGCTCGGCCGTTCGACGGCCCGCCGTACGCGTCGGGCAGCGGCTGGACGGGCTCGCCGTACGCGGGCCTGCCGTTCGGCGCCGGACCGATGGCGCCGTCGCGGTACCCGCCGCTGCCGTTCGGCCCGCCGGTGTTCACGCCGTCGACGGTGGCGCCGTTCGTGGGGGTCCCGCGGGGCGGGGCGCCGTTCGCTCGGGACCCGTTCGGGTACGCGCCGTTCGGGGAGGGCCCGGCCGCGTGGGCGCCGTCGACGGGGACCCCGTTGCCGGAGGACCCGGTCGAGTACGCGCCGTTCCGCCCGGTGCCGTTCGTCGGCAGGCCGTTCTGGGTCAGACCGTTCTGGGTCAGGCCGTTCTGCGAAAGGCCGTTCTGGGTCAGACCGTTCTGCGACAGGCCGTTCTGGGTCAGGCCGTCGGAAGGCCGGCCGTTCGGGACGGCACCGTTGCGCTGCCCCCCTGCGGGGGGCCGCGCCGCCGGGTACCGCCCGGACACGGACGGCAGGTCCCGGGGATGCGCGACCAGTGGCGGAACCGCGGGCTCGACCCCGTGCCCGTCGACCGGCCACGGGATGCTCGGGAGCGGGCCACCCAGAGGCGGCTCCGGTCGACCGGCCGGCGGCACGGCGCGCTGCCCCGGCGGCGGCGTGTTGACCGCGTGCCGGGACGACCCCGGCTGATCGGCCGGGTCGTACCGTCGAGGTTGAGCCCGCCTGTCGTCGGGGAGCTCGGGGAGGGCCACGCCCACGAGGTTACGTCAACCGCGCCGTCGCAGTCAGGACGCCGACGGGGTCTCGCGCTTCTCCTTGATCTTGGCGGCCTTGCCGCGCAGGTCACGGAGGTAGTAGAGCTTCGCGCGACGGACATCACCGCGGGTGAACACCTCGATGCGGTCGAGGTTGGGCGAGTGCACCGGGAAGGTGCGCTCCACGCCGACACCGAACGACACCTTGCGGACCGTGAAGGTCTCGCGGGCGCCGGCACCGTGGCGGCGGATCACGACGCCCTGGAAGATCTGGACGCGGGAGCGGTTGCCCTCGATGACCTTCACGTGCACCTTGAGCGTGTCGCCCGGCCGGAAGGCGGGAATGTCGGAGCGCAGCAGCTCTGCGTCCAGTGCGTCAAGGGTGTTCATCGCGAAGATCCGTCCTCGGTCCGTGATAGCGGTGGTGCATGGGGCGCCGTCCCGTGTCATGACTGGAGGCGCGCTCGGCAGGCCCGGTTGGGCGCGTGAGCTCCTGCCCATAGTGCCAGACGCGATCGGGCGAGGTGAAATCACCCGTCCCCGAGGGTGCCGAGGAACGCGCGGTCGGCCTTGTCCAGGGCCTCGTCGGGCAGGACGGCGAGCAGGTCCGGGCGGCGTGCGGCGGTGCGCTCCAGGGCGCGGTCGCGTCGCCAGCGGGCGATGGCGCCGTGGTTGCCGCTGCGCAGGACGTCGGGCACCTCGTGGCCGCGCCACGTCACCGGTCGCGTGTAGGACGGTCCTTCGAGCAGGCCGTCGGAGAACGAGTCCTGCTGCGCCGACGCCGGGTTGCCCAGCACCCCGGGCAGCAGCCGCACCACGGCCTCGGCCATCACGAGAACGGCCGCCTCGCCGCCGATGAGCACGTAGTCGCCGATGCTGACCTCGTCGACGGGCATCCGCGTGGCGGCGTCGTCCACCACGCGCTGGTCGATGCCCTCGTAGCGGCCGCAGGCGAACACCAGCCGCTCCTCCCCCGCCCATGCCTGCGCCGTGGCCTGGGTGAACGGGCGTCCCGCCGGCGTCGGCACGACCAGCCGGGCCGGACCGCCCTGCTCCAGCACGGCGTCGAGCGCCTCGCCCCACACCTGGGGCCGCATGACCATTCCCGGGCCGCCGCCGTAGGGCGCGTCGTCGACGGCCTGGTGGACGTCGTGGGTCCAGGTGCGCAGGTCGTGCACCGCGACGTCCACCAGCTCCGCCGCGATCGCCCGTCCGAGGAGCGCCTCACGCAGCGGCGCGAGGTACTCCGGGAATATCGTCACGACGTCGATCCGCACCGCAGGATCCTGTCACGGGAGGTGACGCGTGCCGTCGCAGCTCTGGTCCATGCCGGACCAGTGGGCCCTCCTGCTGCCGGTGGCGCTCGCACTCGTGCTCGCCACGGCGATCGGGCTGGAGCGCGAGGCTGCGGCGAAGAGCGCCGGGCTGCGCACCCACGCGCTGGTCGGCATCGGCGCCTCGGTGTTCATGGTGATCTCGAAGTACGGCTTCGCCGACCTGCTCCCCGCCGAGCACGTGGCGCTGGACCCGTCCCGCATCGCGGCGCAGATCGTGTCGGGCGTCGGGTTCCTCGGCGCCGGCCTGATCTTCGTGCGCCAGGACATCGTCCGCGGTCTGACCACCGCGGCCACGATCTGGCTGGTCGCCGCCGTGGGCATGGCGTGCGGCGCAGGCCTGCCGGTGGTGGCCGT
The DNA here is from genome assembly GCF_025965585.1 of Pseudonocardia sp. Taxonomy (GTDB): domain Bacteria; phylum Actinomycetota; class Actinomycetes; order Mycobacteriales; family Pseudonocardiaceae; genus Pseudonocardia. The sequence goes on along the minus strand of NZ_JAOPWR010000066.1, from coordinate 19,333 downwards.
CGCCGCGACGGCAGGCCACTTCCTGGTCACCCGTGGCTTCCCGCCGCTGGCCAGGGCCACCGTCCACCGCCGCCGCGAGCCCCCGACGCTGCGCCTGGGCTACGCCGACGGCCACGGCGTGCTGCGCAACGCGCTCACGACCTGCACCGAACGCGGTTGGGTGGTGCGCGGCGTGGACGTCACCGGCGAGGAGATCGACGGCAATGGGACCCGCGTCGCCGCCGTCACGCTGCGCCTGGACGGCAAGGGCGACCTCGGCGAGCTGGCCGGCGACCTCGCCGAGCTGCCCCACGTACTGTCGGCGGCCACCGGTCCGGCCGAGGACGTCTGACTGCCGTCAGACGGTCCCTAACCGGCCCGCTTCGCCCGCACCAGCTCCTCCACGATCACCCGCGACGGACCCAGGTGCACCCCACGGCCGACGAGGATGTGGTGTGCCGCGCCGCCGTCGGTGTGGATCAGGCCGAGCAGCAGGTGCTCGGTGCCGATGTAGTCGTGCTTCAGCGCCTGCGCCTCCCGCAGGGCGAGCTGCAGCGACTTCTTCGACATCGGGTCGAAGCGGATCCAGCCGGTCTTGCGGCCGTCGCGGTTCTGCGCGGCCCGGGTGCGGTCCAGCGCGCCGGGCCCGAAGGCCTCCTCGACCTGCCTGCGCACCTCCTCGAGATCGATGCCCAGCGTCGCCAGCGCCTCCGCATCCGACGGGGCCGCACCGGCGCCGCGCAGCCGGTCGACGTCGGCCTCGACGTCGGCCCGCGTGACGCCGTGCGCGCTCAGCACCGTCAGCGCGACGGTGTCGGGTACCGCGTACAGGCCGAGCAGTAGGTGCTCGGTGCGGATCGCGTCCGCACCGCGCTCGCGCGCGATCTCCTGCGCGTGCACCACCACGCGCCGCGCCTCGCCGGTGAACCGTTCGAACATGTCCTCGTCCCTCCGCTCAGAACCCGGACCGGCGGTACTTCTTGTGCACGGCCTGCCTGCTCACCCGCAGGGCCTCGGCGATCTGCTGCCAGGACCAGCCCTGCGCACGCGCGTTCGTCACCTGCAGCTCCTCCAGCGACTCGAGCAGCCCCCGCAGGGACGCCACGGCCGCCAGTCCGACGGACGGGTCCCTGCTGGACGCCGCCGCCGCGACCTTCGTCGCATCGGTCATGGCGTCAACTTAGGTTGACGTCCGGCAGGCTGTCAACCTAGGTTGACACGCGTGGTTCGCGCTGTGGCAGGGTCGGCCTGTGATCGTCAGCGTGGAGGGGTACGAGATCGACGACGACCCGGCCCGGGTCGACCGGGACGCGGTCTGGGCGTTCCTGTCCTCGGAGGCCTACTGGGCCCGCTGGCGGACACGTGAGGACGTCGAGAAGCAGATCGGCGGGGCGTGGCGGGTGGTCGGCACCTACGACCCGGACGGGTGCACCGTCGGGTTCGCGCGGGCGATCTCCGACGGAGTGTCGTTCGCCTACCTCGCCGACGTGTACGTGCACCCGTCGGCACGCGGGCACGGCCTCGGCGTGGAGCTGGTGCGGCTGATGGTCGACGGCGGCCCCGGCCGCGAGTTCCGGTGGGCGCTGCACACCGCCGACGCCCGCGGGCTCTACGGGCGCTTCGGGTTCGCCCCGCCGGACCCGACCTACCTCGAGCGGCCGTCGGGCCGCCCGAGGTGATCACTCGACGTCGAGCAGGCCCTCGGGCGGGGTGAGGACGACGCGGCCACCGTCGAGGTCGACGGTGGGCACGATCTGATGCACGAACGGCACGAGGGCGTCGGGCAGCTCGGGGCGGGCCAGCACGAGCAGCTCGCCGCCCGGGCCCAGGAGCACCTCGCGGACGGTGCCGACGACTGTGCCGTCCTCCAGCTCGGCCCGCAGGCCCTCGAGCTGGTGGATGTGGAACTCGTCGGGATCCTCGGGCGGGGCGAGCGCGTCGGTGGGGATCACCAGACGTGTGCCGCGCAGACCCTCGGCCGCCGTGCGGTCCGGGGCCTCGACGAAGCGGACGAGCAGCTTTCCCGAGTGCGGACGGGACGACTCCACCGTCAGCACTCCGTCAGGGGCCCCCGCGCGGCGTGCGGTGAGCACGGCGCCGGGGGCGAACCGCTCCTCGGGGGAGTCGGTGTGGACGTCCACGGCGACCTCGCCGCGCAGGCCGTGGGCCCGCACGGCGACGCCGGCGAGGACCTCCGTGGTGCCGGAGGGGGTGCTACCGGTCGGTGTCGACGACATCGACCCGCACACCCCGACCACCGATACCGCCGACCACGGCGCGCAGCGCGGTGGCGGTGCGGCCACCGCGGCCGATGACCTTGCCCAGGTCCTCCGGGTGCACGCGAACCTCGAGCGTGCGGCCGCGGCGGTTCGTGACGAGGTCGACCTGCACGTCGTCCGGGTGGTCGACGATCCCCCGGACGAGGTGCTCGAGCGCGTCGGCCAGAACCGCGGTCACGACTGGGTGGCCTCGCCGGCCCCACCGTCGGTGGCAGCGGACTCGTCGGCGGAGTCGGCCTTCGGACGGCGGTCGGCCTTCTTCTTGGGCGTGGTGGCCTCGCTGGTGGGCTCCTCGCCCGCCGCCGCCAGCGCCGCGTTGAAGCGCGCGAGCTTGTCGACCTTCTCGGGCTGCGGCTTGAGGGTGCCCTCGGTGCCGGGGAGGCCCTTGAACTTCTGCCAGTCACCCGTGATCTCGAACAGGTGCTGGACCGGCTCGGTCGGCTGCGCGCCGACACCCAGCCAGTACTGCGCCCGGTCGGAGTCGACCTCGATGAGGCTCGGCTCGTTCTTCGGGTGGTACTTGCCGATGGTCTCGATCGCCCGGCCGCTGCGGCGGTTGCGGGCGTCGGCGACGACGATGCGGTAGTACGGCTGACGGATCTTGCCCAGACGCATCAGCTTGATCTTGACGGCCACGCTGCTTAAAGCTCCCTGCGGATCGGTACTTCGGCGATGAGGCCGTGCCGCTCGCGTGGGGTTACGGGCAGCGCGTCACTCGACGTTGTGGGCCGCGGCATGGTTAGAGGGCCCGCCGCGGAGCCGATCGCCCATTGTGCCAGACGGTTCTCAGGATGTCCCCGGCAGTACGCCCAGCAGCATGAGCACGAGCGACACGGCGGGCAGCAGATTGTTGACGCCGTGCGCCACCACGCCGGCGGTCAGCCGGCCGGTGTACAGCCGCGACAGCGCGATGGGGATGGCCACCACGAGCAGCAGCGGGGTGCGGGTGAACTCGAAGTGGGCGAGTGCGAACACCACCGTGGTGATCACGAGTGCCCACCAGCGCTTCGCCCCCAGCTTCTCGACCGCGCCCCACAGCAGCCCGCGGTAGACGATCTCCTCGCACAGCGGCGCCACGAACACGACGATCACGAACACGACCACGGCCAGCAGCGGGCCGGAGCGGACGCCGCCGAACTCCTCCCCCACGGCCGACGTGGTGTCGTTGCCCACGATCGCGACGTAGAGCAGCGAGGCCGGGATCGTGATCACCAGCCCGCCGACGCCGAACGCCAGCCCGATGCCCACGTCGCGCCACGAGAACTGCAGCCCGAGGTCGATCGCCGGCCCGTTGCCGCGCCACCAGGTGACGAGCAGAGCGGTGCCGGCGGCCAGGACCGTGGGCACCACGAGGGCGATCACCAGCGCCCCCGCCGACGACGAGAGCCGGTCGCCGAGGATCCCCGCGACAGCGACCGACGCGAGCAGGAACACGGCCTCGACCAGGAAGTACGCGCCGAGGCCCCAGCGGTGGGTGCGCGCCGGCGGCCCGGGCTGCCGGCCGGGGCCGGGCGGGTAGGGGGCGTACCCGGCGGGCAAGGCCGGCGGGTACGCCCCCTGAGGCCCCGCCGGGTAGGCGCCGGGAGGTCCGGCCGAGGGTTCCCGTCCCGCTCCAGGGGGCGGGCCCCACTGGGCCTCGTTCGGCGAGGGGCCCCAGGGGGCCTGGGCCGGCGGCGGGCCCCACGGACCGGCGGTACCGGGCTGACCCCACGGACCGGAGTGTGTGGGAGCCCCCGAGGATCCGGGCGCGGGCGGACCCCACTGGCCGGCGTTCACGGGCGGACCGGACGGTCCGGGATACGGCAACGGTGCCGCGGCAAGCTGCGTCGCCGCGGGCGGGCCGACGGCCGCGGGCTCGCCCTGCTCGGGCGACGCCGGCACCGGGCTGCCTGCGGTCTCCCCGCCGGGCTCGTGGTCGTCGTGCCGTTCGACTGGGCCACTCTCACCCGTGCTGCCGCTCGGCCGTGCCGCCCTCTCGTCCCCTTGTCCCACCTCATCGACGCTACCGGCCGCGGACGGCGCCTGCCGCCGCACCGGAAGCGGCGGGGCGGGCGGTACCCCCGGATGGGGGGGCACCGTATCCCCCACTCTCGGCTTCCGGAACTATTCGGACATGTTGGACAGTGCGTCGACAATGGGTCGGCCGCTGATGAGGGCACCGGCCCGGACAACGAGGCCGGGGGGCCACCATGGACGTCGACGTGCCCGACCACTCTTCCCGCCGCCGGTTACGGCGGCGCGTCGGAGTGGTGTCACGCCGCCTCGTCGCCGTCGTCGCCGCTCTCGCGATGATGCTGCTGGCGGCGCAGGGCGCGCTCGCGTCCACCGGCGTCACCGTCAAGGACGCCGTCGGCCTGCAGGCCGTGGGCCCGACCAGCTCCGAGTACGGGTTCCCCGCCTGGTACCAGGACAAGGCCAACGAGCGGCTGGAGCTCTGCCTGGACAAGGACAACCCGCTCTGCGGCTTCCTGCCCGGTGACATCCCCGACGAGACCCAGCCGATCTCGTTCCCGGGCAACTTCCCCGACGAGCTCTTCTACTTCCTCGCGAGCTCGACGCTCGACCTGCCCGGCGGCGGTCGCGCGGTGCTGACCAGCGGCCTCGAGGCCGCGTTCGTCAACGGCGTGGCCGCGGGCGGCCAGCAGACGTTCACCCGCATCCGGGTCGTCGTCAGGGGCGCACCGGCGAACCAGACGATCACGATCAAGCACCCCTACGGCCAGCTGACCATCGACACCGACGGCACCGGTGCCGGCCGGCTCGTCCGGGACGTCGCCCCGTCGGTCGGCAACTTCTCCCTCGCGCTGAACGGCGACGTCGGCCCGTGGCTGCGCTGGACGGGCACGGACGCCCCCGCCGGCTACCTCGGTGACCCCGCGGTCGAGCACACGATCACGGGCGGCCCGGCGCGCAACACCTTCTCGCTGGACGACAAGAACGGGACGCAGGTCGCCTCCACCGACCGGTTCACGCTCCAGGGCAAGATCGCCACCAACACGGGCGTCGCGGTGGACTCCGCCGTGGTCAACGGCGGCTTCGTGGACGTCTTCGCGACGTCCAGGGGCTCGGCGCTGGAGGTGGTCGGGCAGGACGGGAAGTTCCCGACCACGATCATGCAGCACGAACCGGACACCGACCGCTTCTACGCCCGCGTGCCGGTCACCAGCGGGGCCACCGTCACATCCGTCACGGTGCGCAACAACGGTGACAAGCCCGCGAGCACGGCCGTCGCGACGCTCTCGGGCATCGCCGTCACGCAGGCGTCCTACGACGGCGGGGTGCTGGGCGGGCTGCTGACCGTCCAGGCCTCGGTCGCCGCCCCGGCGACCTACCCGCTCACCATCGCGGGTGTCGGGGAGATCCCCGGGCCGGACGCGAAGGGCTTCCCGATGGTCGCGCCGCCGGCGGCGCTGACCGTCGCCTCCGGGGCCCTGACCACGACGGTCCCGGTCGTGGTGACCGGTGGCGAGGCCTCCCCGGCCGGCACCGCCGCGCCGCCGGTCGGACCGAACGTCCCGCCGGTCTGCGACCCGAGCCCGTGCGGTCCGGGCGGCGTGCCCGCGGAGGCCACACCGAGGGCGCAGGTGGCCGCCGTCGCGCTGACCGCACCGCGCGGCATCGCCACCGTGATCGACGGCAGCACCTCGACGAACGCCACCACGTTCTCGACGGTGTTCAAGAGCGGGCCGATCCCGACGATCGCGAACGCGGCGACGAACAAGCCCTCGGTGACCCTGCCGACCTGGGCGGCGACGGCCGATGCGGCCCCGCGGACACCGGTCGACGCCACGCCGACCGTCGTGACGTTCACCGCGACGAACGGCGCGGCGTCGAGCTCGGTGGACGTGACCCTCACCCCGGTCGGTGACACGGTGACCGTGAGCACGGCGCGCTCCCGCGCCGGGTCGGACCTGCGGGTGGACGGTACGTCGACCATCCCGGGTGCCGGTCTGGTCCTCAGCCCGCCGACCCAGGTCGTGGTCTACGCACAGACCAGCGCCGCCGCGCCCTGGGTGAGGATCGGGACCTCGCCCGTCGATACGACCGGCGCGTTCTCGGTGCGGCCCAAGCCGGCACCGGCGACGGCCTACGCGAACTACCGGGTGCAGACGTCGCGCGGCACCGAGGTGACGGGGACGCTGACCAGGTGACCCCGGGAACGCCCGGGAGGGGGACCGCCGCGGTGGTCCGCCGCCGCGTGCTCAGCCCTCGGCGCGGATGGGCCTGCCTCGAAGCATGACCAGCTCGGGCTCGCGCAGTGCCGACGGGTCGGTGCGCGGGTCGGTGCGGTAGACCACCAGGTCGGCGGGGTGACCGAGCTGCAGCGACGCGCGGCCCAGCCACGCCCGCGCCGCCCAGCTCGCCGCCCCGAGCGCGTCGGGATGGCCGGCCTCGCGGAGGGCGTCGATCTCGTCGGCGATGCGGCCGTGCCGGATGCCGCCGCCCGCGTCGGTGCCGGCGTAGACGGGCACGCCCGCCTCCACGGCCCGGCGGACGACGTCACGGGCGCCGGCGTGCAGCTCGCGCATGTGCGTGGCGTAGGCCGGGTACTTCGAGGCACTGTCGGCGATGCCGGGGAAGGTGTCGACGTTGATCAGCGTGGGCACCAGCGCCGTGCCGCGGCGGGCCATCTCGGCGATGACGTCGTCGGTGAGGCCGGTGCCGTGCTCGATGCAGTCGATGCCGGCGTTCACGAGGCCGGGCAGGGCGTCGGAGCCGAACACGTGCGCAGTGACGCGCGCGCCCGCGGAGTGAGCGGCGGCCATCGCGGCGACCAGCACGTCGTCGGGCCACAGAGGCGCGAGATCGCCGACGCCGCGGTCGATCCAGTCGCCCACGAGCTTCACCCAGCCGTCGCCCGCGGCGGCCTGCTCGGCCACGACCTCGGGCAGCAGCGCGGGGTCGTCGAGGTCGATCGCGAGGCCGGGGATGTAGCGCTTGGGCCGGGCCAGGTGGCGGGCGGCGCGGATGATCTCCGGGAGGTCGTGGCGGGCCTGCAGCGGCGAGGTGTCCACCGGGGAGCCGCAGTCGCGCAGGAGCAGCGCGCCCGCGTCGCGGTCGGTGCGGGCCTGGGCGTCGGCCTCCTCGAGGTCCACGGCGCCATGGTGGCCGAGGCCCACGTGGCAGTGGGCGTCCACCAGGCCGGGCACGACGAACCCGCCGTCGACGATCGTCTCGGCGCCGGTCAGGGGCCCCTCGACGAACCGGCCGTCGTCGCCCACGAAGAGCTCGACGAGCTCCTCACCCGGAAGCGCGACGCTGCGCAGGCGGTACATCCGCTACTTGCCCTTCGGGAACTTGAGCTTGCTCGGGTCGAACCCGGGTGGCAGCTGGTCGAGTCCCGGAGGCAGCTGCTGCAGCGACGGCGGCAGGCCGGAGAGATCGGGCATGCCCATGCCGGCGGGCAGTGCGCGCGACGGGGTGGGCCCACGGCCCTTGCCCTTCTTGCCCTTGCGGCTCTTGGCCAACTTCTTCGTGGCGCTGCGGCCCCCGCCGCCGAAGCCGAACTGGCCGGCCATCTGCTTCATCATCTTGCGGGCCTCGAAGAACCGCGTGACGAGGTCGTTGACGTCGCTGACCTGCACGCCCGAGCCGTTGGCGATGCGGAGCCGCCGCGAGCCGTTGATGATCTTCGGATCGTTGCGCTCGGCGGGCGTCATGCCTCGGATGATGGCCTGCAGCTTGTCGAGCTGGCGGTCGTCGACCTGGGCCAGCGCGTCCTTCATCTGCCCGGTGTTCGCGCCGGGGAGCATGCCGAGGATGTTGCCGATGGGACCCATCTTGCGGATGGCCATCATCTGCTCGAGGAAGTCCTCCAGCGACAGCTCGCCGCTGACCATCTTCTGCGCGGCCTTGGCCGACTGCTCCTGGTCGAACGCGCCCTCGGCCTGCTCGATGAGGGTGAGCAGGTCGCCCATCCCGAGGATGCGACTGGCCATCCGGTCGGGGTGGAAGACGTCGAACTCGATGAGCTTCTCGCCACTGGACGCGAACAGGATCGGCTGGCCGGTGACCTCGCGGACGCTGAGCGCGGCACCACCGCGGGCGTCGCCGTCCAGCTTGGTGAGCACCACGCCGGTGAAGCCGACCCCGTCGCGGAACGCCTCGGCCGTGGCCACGGCGTCCTGGCCGATCATCGCGTCGACGACGAACAGTGTCTCGTCGGGCTGCACGGCGTCGCGGATGTCGGACGCCTGGCGCATCAGCTCCTCGTCGACACCGAGGCGGCCCGCGGTGTCGACAATGACGATGTCGAAGTGCTTGTCGCGGGCGTGCGCGACGCCGCGCCGCGAGACGTCGACCGGGTCACCCACGCCGTTGCCGGGCTCCGGGGCGAACGTGGTGACGCCGGCGCGCTCACCGACGATCTGCAGCTGGTTGACGGCGTTGGGACGCTGCAGGTCGGCCGCCACCAGCAGCGGGGTGTGGCCCTGGCCCTTGAGCCAGTGCGCCAGCTTGCCGGCCAGCGTGGTCTTGCCGGAGCCCTGCAGGCCCGCGAGCATGATCACGCTCGGCGGTTCCTTGGCCAGCGTCAGCCGCCTGGTCTCGCCACCGAGGATGCCGACGAGCTCCTCGTTGACGATCTTGACGACCTGCTGGGCGGGGTTCAGCGCGCCGGAGACCTCGGCGCCCTTGGCCCGCTCCTTGATCCGCGCGACGAAGGCACGGACCACCGGCAGCGCGACGTCGGCCTCCAGCAGCGCGATGCGGATCTCGCGCGCGGTGGTGTCGATGTCGGCGTCGGAGAGACGTCCCTTGCCACGCAGGCCGGCCAGCGTGTCGGAGAGGCGCTCGGAGAGGGTGTCGAACACGCGGCCGAGACTACTTGTGTGCGCCCTGTTCCTGCTGCACCGGCGTTCCGATCTCCAGTCTCAGGCCGGCCCGGGCGGCCGGACGGTCCAGCACGGTGACGCCCGACCAGCCCGCGGGGCGCCCCTCACGCAGGGCGTCCGCGGTGGCCGCGGCCCGCTCGGCGTGGGCGGCGAACGACGCCTCCGGCACCACCCGGCCGCGCGCGACCTGCCCGTGCCGGGCCTCGCCGGGGTCGGCGTCCAGCCAGAGCAGGTGGGCCGTGCGACCGGTCAGCGCCGCGAGAAGGGCGACGGCGGCCCGGGTCGACGGGTCGGTGGCGGGCAGGTGCACCACCACCACCACCGCCGTCGCCGAGAACGCCGCCACCAGCACGGCGAGCCGGTGCCACAGGTGCACGAGCGGCCGGTAGGCGGCGTAGGGCACGCCGGGCAGCAGGGCCGCCAGCGCGCTGCGGTACGCGTCGGAGTCCAGCACGACGGTGTCGGCACGCGGGGGCAGCCCGTCCAGCAGCGTGGACTTCCCCGCCCCGGGCATGCCGGCGACGAGCAACAGCGTCCGCCCGGGGAGCGCGAGGCGCACGGGATCGTTCATGCGGGGACAACGGGCGGTTCGCCCGTTTCGTTCCGGTCGACGGCCACCGCCCGCCGCAGGGGAGCGCCCTCGGCGGGACGGTCCGGTGCGACCAGCGGCGTTCCCAGGATCAGAGGGCGTCGGCCCCGCGCTCCCCCGTGCGGACGCGCACGACCTGCTCGACCCTCGTCGTCCAGACCTTGCCGTCGCCGATCTTGCCGGTGCGGGCGGCCTCGACCACCGCGTCCACCACCTTGGCCGCCGCATCGTCGGCCACCACGACCTCGACGCGCACCTTCGGCACGAAGTCGACGCTGTACTCGGCGCCGCGGTAGACCTCCGTGTGGCCCTTCTGACGGCCGTAGCCCTGCACCTCGCTGACGGTCATGCCGAGCACACCCAGGCGTTCGAGGGCGTCCTTCACGTCGCCGAGGGCGAACGGCTTGATGACGGCGGTCACGAGGATCATGAGTGCGTCCTTTCGGGGAGGGTCCGGCCGGTGCGGCCCTGGGCCGACAGCGGGGTGAAGTCGTAGGCGGTCTCCGCGTGCTCCGCCTCGTCGATGCCCTCGGCCTCGACCTCGTGGTCCACCCGGAACCCGATGGTGCGCTTGACCAGCCAGGCCAGCAGGAACGTCGCGGTGAACGCGAACGCCGCCGTGGCCAGCACCGCGACGAGCTGCTTGCCCAGCTGGGCGAGGCCGCCACCGTAGAGGAGGCCGTCGGTCCCGGCGGGGTTCACCGCGCCGGTGGCGAAGAACCCGATCAGGGTCATCCCGAGCACGCCACCGACGCCGTGGATCGCCACGACGTCGAGCGAGTCGTCGTAGCCGAGCCGGTACTTGAGCCGGATCGCCAGCTGGCAGACGACGCCGGCGAGCAGGCCGATCACGAGCGCGCCGAACGTGTCGACGAACCCGCAGGCCGGGGTGATGGCCACCAGCCCCGCGACGGCGGCCGACGCCCCGCCGAGGCTCGTCGGACGGCCGTCGAGGCGGTGCTCGAGCGCGAGCCAGGAGATGACCGCGGCCGCTGACGCGGTCATCGTCGTGACGAACGCGTTGCCCGCCACCGCGCCCGCGACCAGCGCGGACCCGGCGTTGAAGCCGAACCATCCGAACCACAGCAGCCCGGTGCCGAGCAGGACGGCCGGCAGGTTGTGGGGGCGCATCGGCTCGCTCGGCCAACCGCGGCGCCTGCCGAGCACCAGGGCGAGCGCGAGCGCGGACGCCCCGGAGTTGATCTCGACGGCCGTGCCGCCCGCGAAGTCCAGCGCACCCAGCGTGTTGGCCATCCAGCCGCCGTGCGGCGCCACGAACCCGTCGATCGCGAAGATCCAGTGCGCCAGCGGCACGTAGACGACGAGCGCCCAGAGCGTGACGAACACCGCCCACGGCCAGAACCGGGCCCGGTCGGCGATCGCACCGGAGAGCAGCGCGCCGGTGATCACCGCGAACATCAGCTGGAACATCGCGAAGACCTGCAGCGGGATGCCGTCCCCCACCACCGTGGTGGTGTCGCGCAGCCCGGCCAGGGAGAACCCGCCGATCAGGCCGCCGTGGGAGTCGCCGAAGGCCAGCGAGAAGCCGACCAGCACCCACACCAGCGTGATGACACCGAGTGCGATCAGGCTCATCATCATCATGTTGAGCACGCTCTTGGCGCGCACCATGCCGCCGTAGAAGAAAGCCAGCCCGGGCGTCATCAGCATCACCAGAGCGGCGCATCCCAGCACATAGGCCGTGTTGCCCGAATCCACGCCGGGATCTTCACATGTCACGGACGCATGTCGCACACGTGACCCCTGCGCGTTTTACTTAGGGATGCTATACATGTGGTTGTGCACACGATCGATCGTCTCGCCGTCGCTGAGGGCGTCGACCAGCTCGTCGCCCTGCTGACCAGGCTCAGTCCGCGCAACGGGCTCAGCCTCGTCGCCGCGTCGACGCTGGCGACCCTGGACCGCTACGGCCCGCTGCGCCTCACCGATCTCGCCGAGGCCGCGGCCGTCACCCAGCCGTCGATGACCGGCCTGGTCAACAGGCTCGTGGCCCAGGGGCTCGTGGAGCGCACGCCCGACGACCGTGACCGGCGCAGCGTCAACGTCGCCGTCACCGACGCAGGCCGCGCGCTGCTGGCCCAGCGCCGGCAACGGCGGGCGGAGACGCTCGCGAGCCTGATCGACGCACTCGACCCCGACGACCGCGACGCACTCGCCGCTGCAGTACCGGCCATCACCCGCCTCGTCGCGACGGGAACATCCTGATGTCCACGTCAGCCGCACACGCGCCCGCGGCGAGTCCGTTCAGGCAGCCGAAGGCCGTCTGGGCCGTCGCGTTCGCCTGCGTCATCTCGTTCATGGGCATCGGGCTCGTCGACCCGATCCTGCCCGCGCTGTCGAGCCGGCTGAACGCGTCGCCCAGCCAGGTCACGCTGCTGTTCACCAGCTACCTCGTGGTCACCGCGGTGGCCATGCTCGTCACCGGCTGGGTGTCGAGCCGTATCGGCGCCAAGAACACCCTCATCGCGGGGCTGGCGCTCATCGTCGTGTTCGCCGCGCTCGCGGGCCTGTCCGGGTCCATCGGCGGCATCGTCGGTTTCCGAGCAGGCTGGGGCCTGGGCAACGCGCTCTTCATCGCCACCTCGCTGGCCGTCATCGTGGGCTCGGCGACCGGTGGCTTCGCCGGCGCGATCGTGCTCTACGAGACCGCGCTCGGCGTCGGCATCGCGTGCGGGCCGTTGCTCGGCGCGCTGCTGGGCAACGTCAGCTGGCGCGGGCCGTTCTTCGGCGTCGCGGTGCTGATGGCCATCGCGCTGACCGCCACCGTGACGCTGGTGCCGAAGGCCCCGAAGCCCGTGCACAGGCAGTCGCTCGGCGAGCCGCTCAAGGCGCTGGCCCACCGCGGCCTGCTGACGATGGGCATCACCGCGCTGCTCTACAACTGGGGCTTCTTCACGATGCTCGGCTACGTCCCGTTCCCGATGGGCCTGTCGATCTACCAGCTCGGCATGGTGTTCTTCGGCTGGGGCATCCTCGTGGCGCTGTTCTCGGTGTTCGTGGCGCCGCGGCTGCAGCGCCGCTTCGGCACGGCCCCCACGCTGTACGTCAACCTGTTCCTGTTCGCGACCGTCCTCGCCGTGATCGCGGCCTTCACCGGCTCGAAGATCACGCTCGTCGTGGCCGTGATCGTGGCCGGCGCGATGATCGGCGTGAACAACACGCTGACCACGCAGGCCGTCATGCTGGTCTCGCCCGTCGAGCGCCCGGTGGCGTCGGCCGCGTACGGCTTCATCCGGTTCATCGGTGGTGGCCTGGCACCGTTCGCCGCGGGGCTGCTGGCCGAGCACCTCGACGTGCACGTGCCGTTCTGGATCGCCTCGGGCGCGGTACTGGCGGCCATCCTCGTGCTGGCCAGCGGTCACAAGCTGCTGGCCAGGGCCGACGAGCAACTCGCGGAGGGCGAGGCCGCGCACGCCGGGGAAGCCGATCTCGACGCCGACGAGATCGAGGAGATCAGCGAGGACGGCACCGGCGAGGCCGGAGTGCTGGAGCGGGCCGAGCAGTTCCACCCGACCACCCGATGATGCTCCGAACGGCGGAGTGACAGCCGGCGCGCTCGGTCACGGGCCCGTACCGGGCGACCTGCCCGGTGCGGGCCGAGCTCGTTCATCGGCCGGGTGGCCGCCCCGCGCTCAGCGCGCCGCGGCGAGCACCGCCTGCTCGACGCAGCGCCGCTGCGCCGCCGGGAACGTGCCGTCGGGACCGGCGCCGATGCTGAACGAGTCGACCACCGACGCGCCGAGCGTGGCCACCCGCGCCCAGCGGACGTCGGCCCCGACACCCTCCAGCGCCGCGGCGACATGGTGCAGCAGCCCGATCCGGTCGGTGCCCCGCAGCTCCAGCACCACCGCACCCGTGGCCTCGTCGTCGAACCAGAGCACGCGCGGCGGGGCCGCGGCCTCCCCGGACGGCGTCATGGGGGCGTAGTCGCGCTCCTTGCGGGCCAGCGCGTCGGCGAGCACCAGGCTGCCGTCGGCCGCCCGGACCAGGTCCGAGCGCAGCAGCGCCGGATCCGGCAGGCCACCGAACCGTGGCGACACCGTGAACGCGAACACCGCGACGCCGTCGGGCACGCTCGACGGCAGGCCGCCGCCGTGCGCCGAGGCCGCGTACAGCTCGGCGGCGTGCACCTCCAGCGAGTGCAGCGCGAGCACCCCGGCCGCCACGGCGAGCGAACCCTGCCGGTCGGGCATCGCGACGAAGACCGTGGCGGGGGCGCTCGCGTCGTCCACCTTCAGCTGCGGGCGACCCTCCTCCACCACCAGACGGGCCAGCTCCAGCTCCGGTGTGCTCGGCAGGGCCGGAGCCGGCAGCGGTTCGCCCGCCAGCAGCGCGCGGGAGCGGCGCACGAGATCGGCGATCAGCACCCGCTTCCACGGGCTCCACACCCCCGGCCCGGTGCCCAGCGAGTCGGCCTCCGCGAGCGCCTCCAGCAGGTCCAGCACCAGGCCGGCGTTGCCGGGGACGGCGTCGTCGAGCGTCTCGACGACGCGGGTGACGGTGGCCGGGTCGTCGAGGTCGCGGCGCGTGGCGGTGTGCGGCAGCAGCAGGTGGTGGCGCACCACGGCCCCGAGCACGGTGACGTCCGGCTCGCTCAACCCCAGCCTGCGGCCCACCTGAACGGCCACCGACTCGCCGACGACGGAGTGGTCGCCGCCGCGCCCCTTGCCGATGTCGTGCAGCAGCGCGCCGATGAGCAGCAGGTCCGGGCGGGAGACCCGGGTGGTCAGGCGCGCCGCCTGCGCGGTGACCTCGACGAGGTGGCGGTCCACCGTCCAGACGTGGGCGCGGTCGCGCGGGGGCAGGTCGCGCACGGCACCCCACTCGGGGAACAGCCGTCCCCACAGCCCGGTGCGGTCCAACGACTCCACGACGTCGACGAGTGGGCGGCCGGTGCCCAGCAGCGACAGCAGCTCCCCCAGCGCCGCGCGCGGCCAGGGTTCCCGCAGCTCGGGGGCGGTGTCGGCGAGCCGGTGCAGGGTGCCGGCGGCCACCGGCAGCCCGGTGCGCGCGGCGGTGGCCGCGACGCGCAGGACGAGTGCGGGGTCACGGGACGCCGCGGCGTCGCGCGCGAGCGTCACCTCCCCCGCGTGCTCCACCACGCCGGTGTCGAGCGGACGCCGCACCGGGGTCCGGCGCAGCGCCGCGAGCCCCCGCCGGGGAAGGGCGCCCCGGGCCTGGCGCAGCCCGACCTCGACGGCGAACGCGACGGACCGCGCCGCCCCCGACAGCGTCCTGGCCAGCTCGAACCGGTCGGCGATCTCGAGGGTGGCGGCGACCTCGTCGGCCTCCTGGGCGCGCAGCACGTCACGGGCGCGTCCGGCGAGCCGGTGCAGCTCCGTGCGCACGTCGAGCAGCAGCTTGCGGGCCTCGAGCACGTCGCCGGCGGGGCGGTCGACGAGCTGGGCGGCGGCGAGGGCGCCGATGAGCTGGATGTCGCGAAGCCCGCCGTGCCCGTTCTTCAGGTCCGGCTCCACCCGGTGCGCGACGTCGCCGACCTTCGTCCAGCGGTCGTGCGCGGCGTCGGCGAGCTCGTCGAAGCGGTTGCGGATGCCGGCGCGCCACGCCTGCCGCACGGCCGAGCTCACCTTGTCCGACAGGGCCGGGTCGCCGGCGATGTGCCGCGCCTCCAGCAGCCCGTACGCGGCCCGCAGGTCGGTGGCCGCCACCTGGACGGCCTGCCCGGGTGTGCGGACCGAGTGGTCCAGCCCGATGCCGGCGTCCCACAGCGGGTACCAGAGCTGCTCGGCGAGCCGGTCGACGTCCTTGCGCCCGTCGTGCAGCAGGACCAGGTCGAGATCGGAGTACGGCGCCAGCTCGCGGCGGCCCAGTGCCCCGACCGCGACGAGCGAGGCGTGATCGGTCAGGCCGATCGTCGCGCACCGCGACGCCAGCCAGAAGTCGTGCAGGTCGACGAGCGCGGTGCGCAGCGCCTCAGGACTGAGCCTGCGCTTGCCCGCGCCCGGGTCGAGAAGTACCGCTTTCGCCCGGACCAGGTCCTCGGCCGAACCCGAGCTCACCATCGTCATGCCGGCCCATCCCCCGATTCAGCCACCAGCGTCAATGCTGTCATCGCCTGTGCTGTCACCACGGTTCTCCCTCTGTGGGTCACAGCGCGTCGGCGCCCCGTTCACCGGTCCGGGCGCGCACCACCGTGTCCACCGGCACCACCCAGACCTTGCCGTCGCCGATCTTGCCGGTGCGCGCCGACCGGACGACGATGTCGATCACCTTCTCGACGAGGTCGTCGTCGACGACCAGCTCCATGCGGACCTTCGGCACGAAGTCCACCTGGTAGTCCGCCCCACGGTAGATCTCGGTGTGGCCGCGCTGCCGCCCGTAGCCGGACACCTCGCTGACCGTCACCCCCGCCACGTCGAGGCGCTCCAGGCCCACCCGGACGTCCTGCAGGACGAAGGGCTTCACGATCGCGGTCACGAGCATCATCACTGAACTCCCATCAGGACGAACCGGACAACACGCTCACGACGGCCCGGGGCCCGCCGCACGATCAAGCTGTGCGACGGGCCCCGGTACGCCATTGGCGTGACAGCCGTGTCAGAGCACGGCGGTCTCAGATGGCGTCGTGACCACGCTCGCCGGTGCGGACCCGGATCACGCTCTCGACGGGGGTGACCCAGACCTTCCCGTCACCGATCTTGCCGGTGCGGGCGGCCTCGACCACCGCGTCGACCACCTTGTCCGCGAGGGTGTCGTCGGCGAGGACCTCCACCCGGACCTTGGGCACGAAGTCGACGGAGTACTCCGCACCCCGGTAGACCTCGGTGTGGCCCTTCTGACGGCCGTAGCCCTGGACCTCGCTGACGGTCATCCCGAGCACGCCGATCTGCTCGAGCGCCCCCTTGACGTCCTCCAGTACGAACGGCTTGACGATCGCCGTGACGAGCTTCATCGCTCAGCTCTCCTTGCCTGCGGTTGCCGGGAGGCTCTCGTTGACGGCAGCCGCGTGGGGGGCCGAGGCGATCCCGCTGCCGCCGCCGAGGATCGAGAAGTCATACGCGGTCTCGGCGTGCTCGGTCTCGTCGAGACCGATCATCTCGGCCTCCTCCGACACCCGGAAACCGATCGTGTACTTGATGATGAGGCCGAGAACGAGCGCGACGAGGAACGAGTACGCGAGCACCGCTCCCGCAGCTGCGGCCTGCCGGCCCAGCTGGGTCAGGCCACCGCCGTAGAACAGACCGGCACCGGCCGACGCCGAGTTCACCGACGGGTCGCCGAGGAACCCGATCAGCAGCGTGCCGACGATGCCGCCGACCAGGTGGACGCCGACGACGTCGAGAGCGTCGTCGTAGCCGAAGCGGAACTTGAGACCGACCGCCAGCGCGCAGATCGCACCGGCGATGAGGCCCAGGATCAGGGCTCCGAACGGGTTGACGAAACCACAGGCGGGCGTGATCGCGACCAGACCGGCCACGGCGCCGGACGCGGCGCCGAGCGTGGTCGGCTTGCCGTCACGGAACTGCTCGACGAGCAGCCAGCCGATGACGGCCGTGGCCGTGGCGAGCGTCGTGTTGGTGAACGCCACGCTGGCGAGGTCGCTCGCGCTGAGCGCCGATCCGGCGTTGAAGCCGTACCAGCCGAACCACAGGAGGCTCGCACCCAGCAGGACGTACGGGATGTTGTGCGGACGCATCCGCTCCCTCGGCCAGCCCTTGCGCTTGCCGAGCACGAAGATCAGCGCGAGAGCCGCGGCACCGGCGTTGATGTGCACCGCGGTACCACCCGCGAAGTCCTCGGCCTTGAGAGTGTTGGCGATCCAGCCACCCTTGTTGTCCGCGCCGGTGAACCCGTCGAAGTTGAACACCCAGTGGGCGACCGGGAAGTAGCAGATCGACACCCACCCGATGACGAACGCCGTCCATGCCCAGAACTTGACGCGGTCGGCGATCGCGCCCGAGATCAGGGCGGGGGTGATGACCGCGAACATCAGCTGGAACATCACGAACGACAGCGCCGGGAGCGCGTCGGACCCTGGCCACGCCACAGCGGGCGGGCCGGTCACGGCGACACCGACGAACTGCCCGATCGTGTTGGAGAGGCCGGCGAACTCGCCACCACCCACCAACCCGCCGAACGCGTCGTTGCCGAACGACCAGCTGTAGCCGTAGAGCGCCCAGAGGACGCTGACGACGGCCAGGCAGATGAAGTTCATCATGAGCATGTTGAGAACGTTCTTGCCACGGACCATTCCGCCGTAGAAGAACGCCAGACCCGGGGTCATGAGCATCACGAGCGCAGCGCTCGCGAGCACCCATGCGGTGTCTCCGGAATTGAGCACGGTTTCCCTCCTGCTGTCGGCCAGGCTGGGAGGAATACTCAGGGTGACGTGTTTCGATCACTGTCACCGGTTGTTTCACATGAGTGAACGGCTGGGCGACGAAGGTTACGTCCGAGTTAACGAAGCAGGCGAACAGTGGGCGGAACGTCCGATATCACCGCTCATCCGAGCAGGGCGTCGACGAACGCCGCGGGCTCGAACGGCGCCAGATCGTCGGGCCCTTCACCCAATCCGACGAGCTTCACCGGCACCCCCAACTCGCGCTGCACACGGAAGACGATGCCGCCCTTCGCGGTGCCGTCGAGCTTGGTGAGGACGATCCCGGTGACCTTCACGACGTCACCGAAGACGCGGGCCTGCGTCAGCCCGTTCTGGCCCGTGGTGGCGTCGAGGACCAGCAGCACCTCGTCCACCTCGGCCTGCCGCTCCACCACCCGCTTGACCTTGCCGAGCTCGTCCATCAGGCCGGTCTTGGTGTGCAGCCGGCCCGCGGTGTCGAGCAGGACCGCGTCAGCGCCCTCCTCGGCGCCCTGCTTGACCGCGTCGAACGCGACGCTCGCCGGATCGGCCCCCTCCGGGCCGCGCACGACCGTGGCACCGGCGCGCTCGCCCCACGTCATGAGCTGCTCCGCCGCGGCCGCCCGGAACGTGTCCGCCGCGCCGAGCACGACGTGTTGCCCGCCCGCGACGAGCACCCGCGCGAGCTTGCCGGTGGTGGTGGTCTTGCCCGTGCCGTTGACGCCGACGACGAGCAGCACGGCGGGCCTGCCGTCGTGGGGCAGGGCCCGGACCGAACGGTCGAGATCGATCTCCAGCGCAGCGCTCAGCACGTCGCGGAGCAGCGCCCGGGCCTGCGCGGGGGTCCGGACGGCGCGGCGCGCCATCTCGGTGCGGAGGGTGTCGACGAGCTCCAGGGTCATGTCGGGGCCGAGATCGGCCTGCAGCAGCATGGCCTCGACGTCCTCCCACGACTCCTCGTCCAGCTCGCCGGCGCCGAGCAGGCCCAGCAGGCTCTGACCGAAGCCCGAGCGCGAGCGGGCGAGACGCCCGCGCAGCCGCTCCATGCGCCCCTCGGCGGGGGCGATGTCCTCCGTCGGGGCGGGCGGTGCGGCCGCCGCCGGAGCCGGCTGCGTCGGAGCCTGGGGTGTCGGGGCGGCCTCCGCCGGAGCCGGAGCCGGCGGTGCCGGGGCGGCCTCGACGGGGGGCGTCAGCGTCGGAGCCGGCGCGGCGGGTGCGGCGTCGGCCGGAGGTGCCGCGGGGGGCGCCGCGTCGGTGGCCGGTGCGGGGGCGCTTCCGGCCCGCGTCGCCTCGGGTGCGGCGCCGTCGTGGG
>NZ_JAOPWR010000551.1 GCF_025965585.1 Pseudonocardia sp. | reverse complement strand
ATCAGGACGATGGAGGAGTTGATCGTCGCCATGAGGAGGCCGAGCGTGGTGTTCGACAACGCGACCCATTTGTAGTTGGGGCCCGGTGCCGGCTTCCCGTCCGGTGTCCCCCGCACCACCGCCTGTTCGACGACTGCCATCTCGACCACAACTCCCCGCGCAGTAGGCATCCGCAATACTTAGTTGTCTTATGCTAATCACCACCTGGGTCGGAGGGGAAGTCGGTACGGAGAGTCGCTCACCACACCCGGTCCTCACCTGCGAGCGGCACGTCCGGGCGAGGGGTCGCCCGGACGTGCCGCTCGTATCGCGGGGTGGAGCGGTCAGCCCTGGTGGGGGTGGCCCGAGGCGGTCGGCGCCACGAACGTCTCCTTGATCGTCCGCGGGCTCACCCAGCGCAGCAGGTTGTAGGCCGAGCCCGCCTTGTCGTTGGTGCCGCTCGCGCGCCCGCCGCCGAATGGCTGCTGGCCGACGACGGCGCCGGTGGGCTTGTCGTTGACGTAGAAGTTGCCCGCGGCGAACCGCAGCGCCGCAGACGCCCGCGCCACGGCCGCGCGGTCGCGGGCGACGATCGAGCCGGTCAGGCCGTAGGGCGCGCCGCTGTCGACCTGCTTGAGCACGGCGTCGAAGTCGCCGTCGTCGTAGACGTGTACGGCCAGCAGCGGGCCGAAGTACTCGGTGCGGAACACCGCGTGGGTGGGGTCGGTGCCGACGACGACCGTCGGCCGGACGAAGTAGCCGACTGCGTCGTCGGACGTGCCACCGGCGATGACCTCCAGCTCGGCACGGGCCATCTCCTGCGCCGCGGTGACCTTGTCGAACGCGCGGCGGTCGATGACCGCGCCCATGAAGTTGGAGAAGTCGACGACGTCTCCCATGGTCAGCGCGTCGACCTCGGACGCCAGGTCGTCGCGCAGCCTCGTCCACACCGAGCGCGGGACGAACGCGCGCGACGCCGCCGAGCACTTCTGCCCCTGGTACTCGAACGACCCGCGCACCAGGGCCGTCCGGAGCACGTCGACGTCGGCGGAGGGGTGGGCGAGCACGAAGTCCTTGCCCCCGGTCTCGCCGACGAGTCGCGGGTAGGTGGCGTAGCTGCCGATGTTCGCCCCGACCTGGCCCCACAGGTGCTGGAACGTGGCCGAGCTTCCGGTGAAGTGGATGCCCGCGAGCGCCGGGTCGGCGAGCAGCACCTCGGAGACGTCGCGACCGTCGCCGGTGAGCAGGTTGATGACGCCGGGCGGCATCCCTGCCTCCTCGAGCAGCTGCAGCGTGAGGTGCGCGGCGAGGCCCTGGGTGGGCGACGGCTTCCAGATCACCGTGTTGCCCATCAGTGCGGGCGCGGTGGGGAGGTTGCCGGCGATCGCGGTGAAGTTGAACGGTGTGATCGCGTAGACGAAGCCCTCGAGCGGGCGGTAGTCGAGCCGGTTCCACACGCCGGGACCGCTCATCGGCTGGTTCTCGTGGATCTGGCGGGCGAACGCCACGTTGAAGCGCCAGAAGTCGGCCAGCTCGCACGCCGCGTCGATCTCGGCCTGATAGCAGGTCTTCGACTGGCCCAGCATCGTCGCCGCGTTGAGCCGCTGGCGCCACGGGCCGCTCAGCAGGTCGGCGGCGCGGAGCAGGATGGCCGCGCGCTCGTCGAAGGGGAGGTCGCGCCACATCGGGGCGGTCCGCAGCGACGACTCCACCGCGGCCTTCGCGTCCTCGTGGCCCGCGTTGGCGGTGACGCCCAGGACGTGCGCGTGGTCGTGCGGGGCGACCACGTCGATCCGCGCCCCGCCCGCCATGTGCCGGCGGCCGTCG
This sequence comes from Pseudonocardia sp., assembly GCF_025965585.1. Classification (GTDB taxonomy): domain Bacteria; phylum Actinomycetota; class Actinomycetes; order Mycobacteriales; family Pseudonocardiaceae; genus Pseudonocardia. Next base: position 3,668 of record NZ_JAOPWR010000551.1, on the reverse strand, counting down.
ATCGTCACGGTCAGCTCGTGCTGCTGCCCGCCCAGCTCGGCGAGCGCCCCCTGCAGGCCGGCGCGCTCGGGGGAGCCGGGGGCGTAGTCGCGGACGGGCTCGTTGTGCGGCGTGGGCGTGCTGGTGACGGCGTCCATGGGTGCAGAGCCTAGGAGCGCCGGCATGATCGAAATTCGTTCACGCGGACGATGATGAGCCGCTCGGCTTGTCGGATCGGACAGCTGCGAGAAGCTGGAGGTGGTGCATCAGCCGCGCCCGCGGGTCGTCGAGATCGAGACCGCCGACAGCCACCGCGCGCCGGACCCGATAGCGCAGCGTGTTGGGGTGCACGGTCAGTCCCGCGGCCGCCGCGCGGACATCCCCGAGCGCGTCCAGCCACGCGACCACCGATCCGACGAGCTCGGTGCCGTGCTTCCGGTCGTAGTCGACGAGCCGCGCGACGGCCGGGTCCTGCAGGTCGGGGTGGGCGTCCAGCAGTTCGAGCGTGCGGTGCAGCAGCACCTCGGCGCGCAGGTCGCCGAACACCGCGACGCTGCGGTCGGCGTCCATCGCGTCCAGGACGCGGTCGGCCTCCCCGCGCGATCCCGCGACGGCGACCAGACCGTCGACCGCCGATCCCACGCCGGCCTGCACGCGGCTTCCCGTGCGGCTCGCGATCCGCTCCGCCACCTCCGCGCACATCGCCACCAGGGCCGGTTCGGCGCGGTCGCGGGGCACGTCGGGCAGCACGGCGTAGACGCGGGCGCCGAGGGCCGCCGTGAGCGCGGCGCGGCGGTAGCCGGCGGCGTGCACCGACACCACCTCGGCGAGCTCGGCGAGGCTCAGCTCCTGCTCGGCCCCGACCGCGCGCACCGCGAACGCCACCACCAGCGCGGACGCGTGGACGTCCAGCCCGAACGTGGCCGCGACCAGCTCGGCGTTCGCGCGCCCGTCGAGCAGCCCCGTGACGAGGTCGTGGCTCCACCGCGCCCCCGACACCCGGTGCCCGCGCTGCCGGATGAGGTGCCCTGCCGCCACGCGGGCCGCCCCGAGCAGCACGTCCTCCGCTCGCTCGGAGAACGGCGCCGCGCCCTCCTGCACCCAGATCGTGCCGAGCGAGCGCTGACCGGCGTGGATGCCGACGGCGAGCCTGCGCCGGATGCCCAGCTCCGGTCGCTCGTCGACGCGCACCACGTCCTCGCCCGCCCGCAGCCGGTCGAACACGCCCCACTCGCGCAGCAGTCGCAGGTGGTCGCTCGGGCCCTGCCAGCCCAGGATCGACAGCCGGCGCAGCTCGTCGACCTGGGCGGCGTCGCTGTCGGAGCGGGAGTAGGCGAGCACGCGGCTGGCCGTGTCCTCGATGCTGACGATGCCGCCGGTGAGCAGGCCGATCGTCTGGGCGAGGGAGAACAGATCGCCCGGGCTGTCGTCGTCGAGCGCGCCGTCCTCGTCCAGCACGGCGCGGGCCAGGGACTCCAGCCGCTCCCACCGCACCTCCGGGCGCACGGTCAGCAGCGCGACCCCCGCCTCCTCCGCCGCGGCACGCAGCTCGGCGGTGCCGGTCTCGCCCGACTTCACGGCCACCGCGGCCGCGCCCCGGCGCGCCACGGTGCGGACCGTGCGCAGCGCGTCGCGGCCGCGGGCGCCGATCACCAGCACCAGGTGGCCGGGGTGCTCGTCGGGTCCGTCGTCGGGGTCGACGATGGCCAGCCCCGTCACGGGCATGTCCAGGCCGGTCGGCGCGACGAGCAGCTCGACGAGGGGTTCGCCGACCGCGGTGAGCAGCTGGCGCAGGGTGGTTTCCACGGACGATGAGACTGGCCCAATGTTGTCCGTTCGGACAAGCCTGGACGAGATCTGTCGCCCTACCGTTCTCGCATGCTCAGGTCGACGCTGCACGCCGCCGCCCGCTCCCGGACCGTCCGCGCCCTGGTCGAGTCCGGCGCTTTCGACCCGCTCGTCGACCGGTTCGTGGCCGGCACCGATGACGACGCCGTGCTCGCCGTCGCGCGGCACCTCGCCACCGACCGGCTGGTGACGATCGACCACCTCGGCGAGGACACCACCGACCGCGCCCAGGCCGACACGATCGTCGCCGCCTACGTCGGCCTGCTGCGCCGCATCGGCGACGAGGGGCTCGCTGGACGTGTCGAGGTGTCGGTGAAGCTCTCCGCGCTCGGCCAGAGCCTCCCGGCCGACGCCGACAAGGTCGCGCTCGACTCGGCGCGGCAGGTGTGCGAGGCGGCCGCTGCGGCGGGCACCACGGTCACCGTCGACATGGAGGACCACACGCTGACCGACCGCACCCTGCAGGCGGTGCGCGACCTGCGCGTGGACTTCCCGTGGGTCGGCGCCGTGCTGCAGTCGCAGCTGCGCCGCACCGAGGCCGACTGCCGCGACCTCGCCGGCCCCGGCTCCCGGGTGCGCCTGTGCAAGGGCGCGTACGCGGAGCCGTCGAGCGTGGCGTTCGAGCGGCGGGAGGTGGACCTGTCCTACGTTCGCTGCCTCACGGTGCTCATGGACGGCGAGGGGCTACCGATGGTGGCCACCCACGACCCCCGGCTGGTGCAGATCGCCCGGTTCCTCGGCCGCGGGCGGCCCTACGAGGTGCAGATGCTGCATGGGATCCGGCCCGACGCCCAGGTGGCGCTCGCGGCCGAGGGGGAGGCGTTGCGCGTCTACCTGCCGTACGGGACGGAGTGGTTCGGCTACTTCATGCGCCGGCTCGGTGAGCGCCCGGCCAACCTGCTGTTCTTCGCCCGCTCGCTGCTCAGCCGGGGCTAGCGGGTGTTCAGGCGTTGCCGTAGACCCTGACCGGCTCCACCAGCACCGCCACCCGCCCCTCCTCCCGCATGACCCGGTCGTAGGTGTCCCAGTCGTCGTGCGTGCCGCCCGCCGCCACGAACACGGCGCGCAGCAGCAGGCGCAGCGACTCCGCGTCGGTGTCGCCCGGCCCGATCAGCTCGCTCGTGCCGTCGACGCCGACCCAGCGCCAGCCCGCGCGCCACAGGATGGAGGTGGCCGGACGCGCGCGGAGGTTGCGCAGCTTCACCTGCCCGTACGTCACGTAGCCGACCACGGGCACGCCGGTGACGGAGTGGTCGAGCGCCCCGGCGTTAACCAGCGAGGTGTGCGGTGTGCCGTCGGCGCGCACGACGGCCACGCTCGCCAGCCCGGAGTCCTGCGCGACGATGCGGCGGACGGGGTCCAGATCGATGCTCACCGGGCCGAGTCTGGCAGTCCTCAGGACTTGACGAGCGGGGATACCCGTTGCGGCGAGACCTTGAGGACCACGTCGCTGTCGGCACCGGAGCGCCCCGCTGCCTCCAGGCCCGGGCGAGCCGGCGGGATCGGGCTGCCGCGTCCCGTTTGTGTCTGGTCGGCGCGCTGCGTCTCCGCGCGGACGGCGGCGACCTCGGCTCGTTCGCCGTCACCATCGAGGTGTGCGTCCCGCAGGGTCAGCCCCCTTCGTGTGGGGGCCGCGCCGGGACGGCACGACGCACCCGGCCGGACGCAGCGCCATCGCCCTGACCACGACATATCCATCCGTCCTCGAGTAACTGGCTCAACGGGGGACAGAGATCTAGGCGATCCGGCGGACGCCCCCGTCGCTGCTCAGGAACACCCCACGCAGGCCGAGGCCGGCCCTCGCGCAGGTGAGAACGAGCGCGTCGGCCCATGCGCGGTCG
>NZ_JAOPWR010000541.1 GCF_025965585.1 Pseudonocardia sp. | reverse complement strand
GTCCGAGCGGGCGCGCCGCGAGTTGACGCTCAGGCCGTCTCGGTCTCGGCGAACGCCTCCCGCAGCCGCGCCTCCTGCTCGTTCGACAGGTTCGTCGACACCAGCTCCGCACGGGTGCCACGGAACTGCTCCAGCACCCTGTCCGCCACCGCGTTCGACGTCATCACGAACAGCGCCGACGTCCCTGGCGTCACCTTGCCCCGCACGTCGCCGATGAAGTCGTCGTCGATACCCACGTCGGTCAGCGAGCCACTCAACGCCCCCATCGCCGCGCCGACCGCCATCCCCAGCAGCGGCACGAAGAAGATCAACCCGAACAACAGGCCCCAGAAGCTTCCACCCAGGGCGCCCGCGCCCGTCGTGCTGTGCAGCTGCTCAGTCTTCGGCTTCTTCCGCCCCACCGGCCACGTGACCACGGCCGCATCGTTGACCTGGATCAACTTCTCCTTCTGCAACCGCTCCAGCAGCTCCAGCGCATTCTGCGCGCCGCTGGCCGAACCGAACTTCCACACCGTCAATGCCGCCATGCCCAGCCTCCTCGAAACCGATCGCCACCTGCAGTTCGCCACGACACTCTCCGCACCGGCGACTGCCCCGGCATCACCCATTCCGGATGAGGTGCCCGTCCGAGTTCCGCGCGACGATCGATCCGGCCGTCGACCATCGCGGCGAACGGGTACCCCAGGCTCATTGAGAACACGATCCCGGCCGGAGCAGGCGCCGCGTGGGACCTCGTGACCGCTCACCTGGTCGGGGTGATGTCTGTACCGGCGGGGGATGGTTTGGTCCCGTCAGCCGGGTCGGCCCAGGCCCGGGGCGAGGAGGAACGGCCCGGATGAGGAAGCGGCGGTCCGAGGATCTGGGCCGGGTGAAGCGGCGCAGGCTGGTCCTGATGTCCCTGCTGCGGTCTACGGCGACGGTGACGGTGACGGTCGCCCTGTACTACCAGGCACCGCTGGATCGCTCCCTCGACGCCGGGACCACGGTCTGGCTGACGCTCATCTTGCTGGTCCTGGGCGGCGTCCTCACCTGGCAGGTCCGGGCGATCCTCGACTCGCCGACGCCCCGACTGCGGGCGGGCGAGGTCGTGCCGATCGGGCTTGCGACGCTCCTGCTCTCCTACGCCTCGACCTACGTCCTGATCTCCGAGCACCACGCCGGGAGCTTCACAGAGAACCTGGGTCGGACCGACGCGCTCTACTACACCGTCACCGTATTCGCGACGGTGGGCTTCGGCGACATCGCGCCCAAGAGCGAGATGGCGCGTGTCGTCACGATGACCCAGATGCTCGTCGGTCTGGTCGCGGTCGGGGTCATAGCCAAGATCGTGCTGGGGGCCGTGCAGGTGGCCGTTCAGCGGCGGGCGGAGGAGGTAGTAGCCGATCCGTCCGCCGCATCAGCACCCGCCCCGGGCCCCGGTCCCTCCGACGGGTGACCCTGCCGGTCCACACGGTTAGTGCGCTCCCGCCTGCTCCGGAGCAGGGCGCTCAAGGGCCTTGGCCGTCCTTGACGGTCGTCGCAGACACGCCTTGACGTCTCATGGAAGCAGGGCTCTGACCTCTTCGGGATCCGGCCCTCCTGGTTCGATCAGCACGACGGCGTCGTCGAAGCCGGCCTCCGCGTAGCGCTGGAGCTGCTCGCCGGTGGGGCCGAGGTCGTCCGTTCCGGACAGCCGGACAGCGCACACGATGGCCCGTTGACCACCGGCGGCCCGGTACCGTTCGTGGGCAGCGATGATCTGGTCGGTCGTGCGGCGGTATCCGGAGGCCAGCCAGCCGTCGAACTCCCGGGCGGCCCGCTCGACGTTGGCACCCCACGAGCCGAGGAGGAGCGGCGGGCCGCCGGTGGCAGTGGCTGCGGGGGCGAGGTCGGCGCGCTCGTCCCGCCCGTGGGCGAGCAGGACCCGCAGCCGCGCCACGTTCTGGTCGAAGGTTCGGAAGCGGGCGGTGTAGTCCCGGTCGAGAGCGGCGTAGTCGGCCTCGGTCGATCCAGGGCTGATGCCGAGGGTCAGGCGGTCACCACAAACAGACATCAGCGACAGGATCCGGTGCGCGAGGTCGGCGGGATGATGGAGCGGCACCTGCACGGTGGCCGTTCCCACTTCCACCCCCTCGGTGGCCGTGGCCGCCACCGCAACGGTCACGAACGGGTCCGGGACCAGGGAGCCGCGTCCGATGATCTGGGGTGTCCACAGACTCTCGAAACCGGCACCCACCAGGCGTCTCGCCCACTCGGCGACCGCGAACGGCCGCGCGTCGGACAGATGGGCGAGCGTCGCACCCAGGCGCACGGGCTACTCCAGCCGGTCCGCCGCGAACCGCGCGTACCAGCGCAGCGCGTCGGGGTCGTCGACGGAAGCGATGTTCGCGGCCTTCTCCAGCGGCCTGCCGGTCAGCAGCTTCTTGATCGGGACCTCGAGCCGCTTGCCGCTCAGGGTGTGCGGCACGGCGGGCGCCTCGACGATCTCGTCCGGGACATGACGGGGTGTCAGACGGGTCCGTAGCGTGGCGACGATCCGCTGCTTCAGGTCCTCGTCGAGCGCGTGCCCGGGGGCCGGGACGACGAACAGGCCCAGCCAGTACCCGTCGTCGGGCTGGTCGACCCCGACCACCAGGGTCTCGGCGATCTCCGGCATGGTCTCGAGCACGTCGTAGAAGTCGCTGCTGCCCAGCCGCACGCCCTGCCGGTTGAGCGTCGAGTCCGAACGGCCGTGGATGGCGAGGCTGCCGTCGGAGTACAGCGTCACCCAGTCCCCGTGCCGCCAGACGCCGGGCCAGGTCTCGAAGTACGACTCCGTGTAGCGCGCCGCGTCCGGGTCGTTCCACAGGTGCACCGGCATCGACGGCATCGGCTGGGTGACGACGAGGTCCCCCACCGAGCCGACGACCGGATGGCCGTCCTCGCCCCAGGCCGCGCAGTCGACGCCGGCGAGCCGGCCGCCGATGCGCCCCACCCGGACCGGGGCGTACTCGTTGGCGCCGACGAACGCGCCGGAGATGTCGGTGCCGCCGCTGGTCGAGTCGATCCGCACGTCCGAGCCGACGTGCTCCATCACCCAGTGGTAGCCGGCCGAGGGCAGCGCCGAGCCGCTGACCATCACGTGCCGCAGCCGGCTCAGGTCGTGCTCCTGCCGGGGCGACACCCCGGTGTTCGCCGTCGCGGTGACCACGGCAGCGCCGAGCAGCATGACGTCCGCCCGGGTACGTGCCGCGACCTCGAAGACCGCGCCCGCCGGGTGGCCGGGGCTGCCCTCGTACAGCACGATGCTCGCGCCCCGGGTGAGCGCGCCCAGCTGCATGTTCCACAGCGCCCAGCCGGTCGAGGTGAAGGCGAACATCCGCTCGCCCTCGCGCAGCCCGCAGTACAACCCGGACCACATCAGACCCTGCAACGTCATCCCGCCGTGGCCGTGGACCAGGCCCTTGGGCAGGCCCGTGGTGCCCGAGGTGAACAGCACCCACAGCGGGTGGGAGAACTCGACCTGCTCGAACTCGAGCGGCTCCTCCTGCGACAGCAACTCGTCCCACGGGATCGAGCCCTCAGGGTGCGGCCCGTCGGACAGGTACGGCACGTGGACGAAGTGATGCACCGTCGGAAGCTGCTCGCGCAGCTTCGCGACGACGTCGCTGCGGTCGATCTCCTTGCCGTTCCAGTGGTAGCCGTCCGTCGCGATGAGCACCCCGGGCTCGAGCTGCGCGAGGCGGCCGATGGTGCCCTCGGCGCCGAAGTCCGGGGAGCAGCACGACCACACCGCGCCGACCGCGCCGGCGGCGAGGAGGCCGATCACCGCGTGCTCGGTGTTCGGCAGGTAGGCGCAGACCCGGTCGCCGGGGCGCACGCCCGCCCGACGCAGCCAACCGGCCGCCGCCGCCACCGAGCGGCGCAGGGCGCCCCAGGTGATCTCGCGCGCGGGCGCGCCACCCTCCTGGACGCACACCAGCGCGGTGGCGTCGTCGGCCCCGCGGCGCAACGCGTGCTGCGCCCAGTTCAGCCGCGCCCCGGTGAACCACCGGGTGTGCGGCATCGGGTCAGCCGTGCGCACCTGCGTCCACGGCGCGGAGAACTCGACCCCGAAGTAGTCGACGATGGACAGCCAGAATCGGTCGATGTCCTCCACCGACCACGCCCAGAAGGCATCGTGATCAGGGAACGGCCGCCCCTCGCGCTCTTCCGACCAGTTCAGATACTCGCGCAGGGCGGAGTTCTCGATACGGGCCACCGTCGGGCTCCAGAGCGTGTCGGTCATCGGCACCGCCTCCCTGTCGACGGGCCCGGCCGGGCGGGCCCGTCGACATCGTCACACGAGGGACGCGGTCAGGCCGCCGTCGAGGACGTAGTGGCTGCCGGTGACCCACGACGCCCGGTCGGAGGCGAGGAACGCGGCCACCTCGGCGATCTCCTCCGGCGTGCCGAGCCTGCCCTGCTTCATGGCGACGAGGTCGCCGAACGGGACCTGGGTCGCCGCCTCGAAGTCCGGGACGAGCCGTTCGACCATGGCGGTGTCGGCGAACCCCGGGCAGACCGCGTTGACCCGCACGCCCGTCGGGCGCATCTCCACCGCGGCGACCCGGGTCATCTGGATCAGCGCCGCCTTGGTCGCGCAGTAGGAGCCGAGCAGCGGGCTGCCACCGATACCCGCGATCGAGGAGATGTTGACGATGTTGCCCTTCGACTCGATCAAGTGCCCGATCGCCGCCTTCATCGCGACGAACGGACCTCGCACGTTGACCGCGTAGATCTTGTCGAAGCTCTCCGTGGACTGCTGCAGCAGCGGCGAGGAGACCTCGATCCCGGCGTTGTTCACCAGCACGTCGAGGCCGCCGAGGAGGGCGACCGCCTGCTGGATCGCGGCCTGCACCTGGCCCTCGTCCGTGACGTCGCAGTTGGCGACGCCCGCCGCACCGATCTCCTCGGCCGCCTTCTTGGCCGCGTCGGCGTCGATGTCGCTGATCACGACCCGGGCGCCGCGCTGCGTGAACAGCGTCGCGATCGCCTTGCCGATCCCGGCACCGGACCCGGTGACGAAGACCCGCTTACCCTCGAGCTCGGACATCCTCTTCCTCTCACTTCGTTGTGGGACGGGCGGAACCGACTTCTCAGGAGGCCTCGACCTTCGGCATGATGTCGTTCTTGAGCCGCTTGAGGTCATCGAGCGTCTTCGCCACCGGGACGTCCGCGAACGGCGGCCAGATGAGCGGCATCGTCATCCCGGCCTCCTTGTACGCCTTCAGCCGGTCGGTGATCTGCCGCTCGGAGCCCACCATCAGGTTCGTGGCCTTGCCTGCCGGGCTCTGGTCGACGTCCCCGTCCAGGATCACCGTCCAGAGCATGCTGCTGATCTCGAGGTCGCCGACCTTGCGGGGGCTGTCGAGCTTCTCGAGCTCGCGCTCGATCCCGCCGCGCCACGTCGCGATGTCCTCCGGGGAGTCCTGGATCCCGATCCAGCCCGCGAGGTCGTACTTGCTGACGCGCTTCGCTGCGCGCTCCGGGTCCTTGAGCCCGCTGAAGAAGATCGGCGGGCCCGGCTTCTGCAGCGGCTTCACCCCGAACCCGCACCTCTCGAAGTCCGCGAACTCGCCGTGGTACTCGAAGAGGTCGTTGCCCCAGATGCCCTGCATGATCTCGATCGTCTCGCGCACGTGCTTGTGCCGCTTCGGGAAGATGTGCGAGGCGCTCGAGGCGGCGAACTCCTCGGGCATCCACCCGGACCCGACGCCGACGTTGAGCCGGCCGTTCGAGAGGTGGTCGATGGTGGCCATCTCGGCGGCCAGGACGCCGGGGGCACGGTACGGCGTGTCGATGATGCTCATCCCGATCCGGACCTTCGACGTCTTCGCCGCGAGCCACGGGATCAGCGGCATCCCCTGGAGCCACTCGCCGCGCGAGGACACCGGCAGGGCCTTGGGCAGGTCCTCCATCATGCCGAACGAGTACTGCAGCTCCTGCCGATCCGACGCCTCCGGGACGACGATCCGGTCGAGCGTCCACACCGAGTCGAAGTCGAGTTCCTCGGCGAGCGCGGTGAGGTCCTCCAGCTCCTTGACGGTCACCTTGTCGCGGAAGTTCGGCAGGTAGAGAGCGAGCTTCATGATGCGGCCTCCTTGCGGCATGCATGTGGCGAGCGCTGATTCGGTCAGCGACCGGAGAGTGTGACGCGGATCTCTGTCTTGAGGACCTTACCGATGGTGGAGCGGGGAAGATCGGCCCAGATCTCGATCTGTTTCGGCGCCTTGACGCTGCCGATGCGCTCCTTGACGAACGCGATGAGGTCGTCGACGTCGACCTCGGCGTGGGGTTGGAGTTGGATCACGGCGGTGACCCGTTCGCCCCACTTCTCGTCGGGCAGGCCGATCACCGCGCAGTCGCGGACGGCGTCGTGGGCCATCAGCGCCTGCTCGACCTCGGCGGAGTAGACGTTGAACCCGCCGGTGATCACCATGTCCTTGGCACGGTCCACGATGTACAGGTAGCCGTCCTCGTCGAGGAAACCGATGTCGCCGGTGTGGTGCCAGCCGTGGGCGGACGCCTCCGCCGTGGCCTCGGGGTTGCGGTAGTAGCCGGCCATCACCAGGGAGCCCCGGACGCAGATCTCCCCCCGCTCCCCGCGCGGTACGGGCCGGCCCTGCTGGTCGAGGATCGCCACCGTGACCAGCGGCGAGGGCCGGCCCGCGGAGGACAGCCGTGCGGTGTCGATCGTCCCGTCGGGCTGGCGGTGCTCGGCCGGTGACATCGTCGAGATCATCATCGGGGCCTCGGACTGCCCGAAGAGCTGCGCCATCGGCCCGATGCGGTCGAGTGCCTCGGCCAGCCTGGCCGCCGACACCGGTGCCGCGCCATACCAGAAGCACTGCAGCGACGACAGGTCCGTGCTGTCGAGCGCCGCATGCCCGAGAACCATGTAGATCAGCGTCGGCGGCAGGAAGGTGTGGGTGACCCGGTGCCGCTCGATCAGCTCCAGGAACCGGCCGACATCGGGCTTGGCCATGATCACGACCTCCCCGCCGCGGGCGAGGATCGGGAAGCACAGCACGCCGGCCGCGTGGGTCAGCGGAGCCTGGGCCAGGTAGATGGGACGCCCTTCGAAGGGATAGCTCATCAGCGTGATCGCCGACATCGCCTCGATGTTGCGATCGGTGAGCATGACCCCCTTGGGGCGCCCGGTGGTGCCACCGGTGCCGACCAGTGCCACCACGTCCTCGGGCTGCGCGGCCTCGGCGGAGGGATCGTCCCGGGCGGCGTCGAGCCAGGGGTGGAAGGCCTGGGCCAGATCGTCCTTCTCGCCGAGGCGGACGAGCGTGGTCAGCTTCGGGAGGTTCGGGGCGATCGCGGCGACCAGCTCGTCGAAGGCCGGCTGGAAGATCAACGCGGAGCAGTCGAACAGGTCGAGCAGCTCCGCGTTCTCGCCTGCCGCGTTGCGCGGGTTGATCGGGCACCACACCGCGCCCGCCCGGGCGATCCCGAAGACGCACGAGAACGCGGTCGGGTCGTTGGCCGAGAGGATGCCGACCTTGTCCCCGGGCTCGACGCCCGAGCGTCGCAGCGCCCTGGCGACCGCGTGGGAGAGCTCGACGACCTCGCCGTACGACAGCGACGCCCCCTCCAGGGTCAGGCAGGACGCCTCGGGATCCAGGGAGGCACCCTTGTCCAAATAGAAGGTCAGCGACATCGTCGTCTCTCGATCTTCGTCAGCACCACCGGTGACAGGCACGACCGTGGCCTGATCTTGGACGGATGTCAAGATTCTCTTGGACGAGTGGTCAGGAAATCCACCCGTTGGGTATCGTCGCCCCATGCCCAGCTCAGCCGCCGTGCGGTTGCAGTCCCGTGTCGACAAGTTCGAGGACCGCCGCCGCGAGCTCGCCGACGCGGCGTTGCTGACCCTGGCAGACCTCGGCTACGCGCGCACCAGCCTGCGCACGATCGCGGACAACACGTCGTTCTCCCACGGGCTCCTGCACTACTACTTCGCCGACAAGATCGATCTGATCACCTACTGCGTGCGGCGCTACAAAGCCGCCTGCGTGCAGCGCTACGAGGGCCTCGTCGCCGAGGCGTCCACACCCGACGAGCTCGCCGCGGCCTGCGGGAACGGGCTGGCCGCCACGCTCGCCGACGCCCCGCTCATGCACCGGCTCTGGTACGACCTGCGCTCGCAGTCCCTGTTCGAGGAGGCCTTCCGCAACGACGTCGCCGAGATCGACGGCAGCCTGCAGGACATGATCTGGCGCCTCGTCCGCGCCTACGCCGACCTCACGGGGACCCAGCCGACCTGCTCGCCCTCCGCGGCCTACGCGCTGTTCGACGGGCTGTTCCAGCAGGCGCTGCAGCGCCACCTCGCCGGCTCGGCGACAGCGCTCGACGACCTCCGTGACAGCAGCCGAGACCTGCTGCCCCGGCTCTTCGTCTGACGTACACACGAGACCCTGGCTGAGTCGCTTTGCCTCGAACCGACGAGCAACCCACTCGCCCTGGCATGACTTCGCCATGCGCACTCACATCACACAGCGCACAGCTACACGCCTCTGAACTGCAGAAATGGTGGAGCCGCCTTGGGGAGTCGAACCCCAGACCTACGCATTACGAGTGGATTCCGGTCCTAAGTGGCCGTTGGTGGCGCCCGGTGAGTACCGGCGTTCACCTGCAAGTTGTGTGTCTGATGTTGGTGGCTGTTGGTGGCCAGTGGCGGACCTGGTGCGGACTGGGCGCGGACCACCCGGCTGGCCGAGGTGCCTCAGACCCCCCTTAATCAGACGCCCCCGGGCGGCGTGCTCGCGCCGGCCCCGGGGACTTGATCGCGAAGGAACCGCGACCCATGCACATCCAACACGTCTCTTCCTGCCCGACCTGGTGTGACCCGCGGGTTCACCTCGACCACGACGATGAGACCCCCGAGCACCGCACCGCCGGCCTCACGTGGAAGCCGGCCG
>NZ_JAOPWR010000523.1 GCF_025965585.1 Pseudonocardia sp. | reverse complement strand
GGGTCGGCTGCCGCACTCGCCGACGTGCTGGCCTGGCGCGCGCCCCGCCGGGGCGGCCGGCTGCGCGACGAGGTGGCGGGCTGGGCCCTGACCGAGGCCACCACCCTCGGTGTGGTGGCCCTCGACGCGATCTCCGCCCCCGGGCGCGCGTTGCTCGACGACCCGGACGGCATCGTCGCCGCGCTGCGCACCACCCTGCCCGAGCCCGTCGACCACGTGCTGCTGCAGGCCGACCTGACCGCCGTGGCGCCCGGGCCGCTTGAGCCCGAGCTGGCCCGCGAGCTCGACCTCGTGGCGGAGGTCGAGTCGGCGGGCGGCGCCACCGTCTACCGCTTCACCGAGGCCACGGTCCGCCGGGCACTGGACTCCGGCCGCAGCGCCGCCGACCTGCACGAGCTGCTGCGCAAGCGCTCGGCCACGCCGGTGCCGCAGGGCCTGTCCTACCTCGTCGACGACGTCGCGCGCCGGCACGGGCGGCTGCGCGGTGGGGCGGCGGCGTCGTTCCTGCGCTCCGACGACGAGGTGCTGATCTCCGAGGTGCTCGCCCACCCCGACGCGGTCCCGTTGGAGCTGCGCCGCATCGCCCCCACCGTGGTGGTCAGCCCGCTGCCGCTCGTCGAGCTGCTCGACGGGCTGCGCGCCGCCGGGTTCAGCCCCGCCGCGGAGGACACCGGCGGTGCCGTGCTCGACCTGTCCGACCGGGGCAGGCGCACCAGCCCGCGGCGGCGCATCACCGAGCGCGTCGGCACCCCGCCCGAGCCGGGCGACGAGCAGCTCGCCGCGCTGGTGTCCCGGATGCGGTCGGGCGACGCGCTGGCTGGCATGCGTCGCGGTGCGGAGACGTTCGCGAACGGCTCCACGCTCGACCTGCTGCGCACCGCTGCCTCGTCCCGGCGCAGCGTGTGGATCGGATTCGTCGACGGCCACGGTGTGCAGGGCGAGCGCGTGCTCGAGCCCACCAGCGTGGGCGGGGGTGTGGTGGAGGGCCGCGACGCGAGCGACGGCGCCCTGCACCGCGTGCCGCTGCATCGCATCACCAGCATCGCGATGGTGCAGGACTGACGGGTCCGGTCGTCGGGCTGCGAGATCGTTGCCAGGTGCGTGATCGACGGTGGGGGACGCTCAGCCGCGCGAGTCGCGGTCGGCTGTCCCGAAGCGGTGATCATGACCCGGCCGCCTCACCAGAGGGCTCGCGGCCGTATCCGCCGCAGCCCCGCGTCCCGAAGAACCGGCCTGCCGGTCCAGCGCGGCGGGCCGCCACGGCCGGAGCCCGGCCGAGGGAGGATCGACCGGGGCCGCTCGCCTGCGCGGACGGCGAGCACCGGCGCCCTCCGCGTCACGACGGGTATCCGCCGCTCAGGGTGTCCGGATACCGGTCGTGCGGCGGAGTCAGCGGGCCCCGGCCGTCATGCGGTGCTGCATGGCGTGCTCCACCAGCGCGATCAGCGTCTGCTTGGTGGAGAGGCGGTTGCGGGCGTCGCAGCTGACGATCGGGATCGACGGGTCGATCGACATGGCCTCGCGGACGTCCTCCACCCGGTGCTGGAGCAGCCCGTCGAAGCAGTTGAGGCCCACGACGTAGGGGAGCCCGCGGTCCTCGAAGAAGTCGATCGCGGCGAAGGAGTCGGCCAGCCTGCGGGTGTCGACCAGCACTACGGCGCCGATCGCGCCGCGCACCAGGTCGTCCCACATGAACCAGAACCGATGCTGGCCCGGCGTACCGAACAGGTACAGGATCAGCTCGGAGTCCAGCGAGACGCGGCCGAAGTCCATGGCCACCGTGGTCGTGACCTTGTTCGGGGTGGCCGACAGGTCGTCGTGCGCCGCGCTGGCCTCGGTCATGACGGCCTCGGTGGTCAGCGGGACGATCTCGGAGACCGAGCCGACGAACGTGGTCTTGCCGACACCGAACCCTCCGGCCACCACGATCTTCGCTGAGATCGTCGCCGCGGTGGCGATCGTGTGCGGCCTAGAGCCGACGGAGTCCACTCAACACCCTTTCCATCAGGGCGAGGTCCGGCGCGTTGCCGGCACTGCTCGCGGTCTGGTGCACGGTCACGACGCCGAGCCCGGCCATGTCGCCCAGCAGGACCCTCGCGACGCCGAGGGGCAGCGACAGTAGCGCCGCGACCTCGGCGACCGAGCGGGTCTGCTCGCACAGTTCCGCGACGGCACGGTGTTCGACCTGCAACAGGCCCATCTGGTCCCGGCCCCGCTGGCTGGTCGAGACGAGTGTCTCGATCGCCAGGTCGAGGCCGGACTTGGTTCGTCCACGGGTCCACGTGTAGGGCCGTACGGCGGAGGCGCCGACGCCCTGGCCGAACTGGTCGGCCTCCACGACCCGCATGTCGATCGGCCCGGTGGACTGGGCCGGAGGAACGGCCGGCCGCTGTTGCGGGGCCGCCCCGTACATCTCCTCGTTCGACACCGTCGCCGAGGAGCGGGCACGGTCGAGCTGTGTCTCCAGCTCCGGGGGCTGGTCGGCGTCGTCGCCGCGACGGCGACCCCACCGGCGGCGACGCGGCGAGCGGCCCGCGTCGAGGCTGAAGCCGTTCATCACGTCGGCGAAGGTCGGCTCCGAGGTCTGCCGGCGCTCGTCGTCGGGACCGGAGGTCATCGGACTTCACCTGCCTTCTTCACCGTCGTGCGTTCGTGTGTGGTCGGGAACGGGGGAGATCAGGGACCGAACGAGCCCTGGAGCTCGGCGCGGAGCTCGGGGGTGAGCAGCTGGCCGACGCGGTCGACCAGCAGCGTCATCTCGTATCCGATCAGGCCGATGTCACAGCTCGGTGACGCCAGCACGGCCAGGCAGGAACCGTCGCTGATCGACATCAGCAGGACGATGCCGCGGTCCATCTCGACGACCGTCTGGACGACGCCGCCCGCGTCGAAGCAGCGGGCCGCGCCCTGCGTGAGGCTGATCAGGCCGGAGGCCACCGCGGCGAGCTGGTCGGCGCGGTCGCGCGGAAGGCGGTCGGAGCTGGTCAGGAGCAGGCCGTCGGCCGACACCACGATGGTGTGGGCCACACCGGGCACCCGCTCCGCGAAGTTCGTGACCAGCCACCCGAACCGGCTCGGCTGTATCTGGGGCGCCGTCATGATGACTCCTCGTCGTGCGTACTGGCGGGGTTGGTGCTGGTGTCGGTGGCCGTTCCGGGCTCGCCTCCGCGGGCGCGGGTCTCGCGACCCTGCCGGACGCCTTGCTGGTAGCTCGCGAGGCGGCCCCGGATGGTCTCGGCGCTGCGCGAGGCGGTGACGGGCGGCGACAGCACCGCAGAGCCGGCGCTGCCGGGCACCAGCCGCGCCCGGGGACGCCGCTTGGGCAGCCCCGCAGCCGTCAGCTCGTCGGGGCGGTCGGACTCCACGCCGCTCGCGGCGCGCCAGCCCTCGTCGGCCGCGCCGGCGAAGGCCTGATCCGACACCGGTGCGGCCGGGGCGGCCTCGAACGGTGCCGGAGCGGCCTCGAACGGTGCCGGG
>NZ_JAOPWR010000512.1 GCF_025965585.1 Pseudonocardia sp. | reverse complement strand
GGGCCGGGGATCAGGCGGGGACGATCACGTTCAGGCTGTCGCCCGTGCGCTCCACCCTCATGCCTGCCCGTCTCGCCAGGGTCGCGACCGCTCCCGCGTCGGACGGTTCGGCGCGGGTGCTCGCCAGCAGGCGGGCGAGTGCGCCCTTGTGGGCCTTGTTGAAGTGGCTCACCACCGTGCGACGGCCGTCGGGGTGCTCGGCCAGGACGTCGACGTCCACCGCGCCCGGGATGCGGGCCAGGGCCGCGTAGGAGCCCGAGCGCAGGTCCACCACCAGCTGACCGGCCGCGATCGAGGCGAGGACCGGCTCCAGCAGCGGCTTCCACTGCGACGCGAGCGTGCCGCGGCCGGGCAGCGACGAGCCTGCGGAGAGACGGTAGGCGGGCACGGGGTCGTCGGCGCGCAGCAGCCCGAACAGCGCCGACCCGACCGCCAGCCGTGAACGGGCCCGGGCCGCGGCCGCGCCCCGCAGGGAACGGACGTCGAGCGCGTCGTAGAGGACGCCGGTGTAGCGGAACAGCGCGGGCGTGGTGGGGGAGCTCCACAGGGCGGCGTTGCGGCTGATCTCGGAGTCCTGCTTCACGGACAGGCCCAGGGCGGCGCGGGACGCCGGTACGTCGCCCGCGAGCTTGACGAGCTCGTCGGCCAGCTCGGCGCGCAGCGGGTTCAGTGACGGGTGCGCCAGGGCGTCGAGGTGCAGGGGCGGCCCGTCGCCTCCGTCGATCTTGGTCTCCGACGGCGGGAGCAGTACGAGCACGGCAGAGACCGTAGCGATGGGCGGCATCGCGAGCTCAGCCGACGTATCGATGGGCGGCATCGCGAGCTCAGCCGACGTCGCCCTTGCGAGTGTTGTGCCCGGGTGGCGACCCGGTTACGGTTCGCGACGTGATCCGCCTCGTGGCACGCCGGCATGTGGACTACATGCGCGTCGCGAGCGCGACCTGTCGACCCGGTCGCTGACTCGGCCTCGCGGCCCTTCCGTGCGCCGCCCCTTTCCAGAGCACCGCCACTCCCAGGGAGATTTCTGTGTCCGACACACCCGACCCCACGGCCGCCTGGTCGTTCGAGACCAAGCAGGTCCATGCGGGCGCCGCCCCTGACCCCACCACCGGCGCCCGGGCCACCCCGATCTACCAGACCACCGCGTACGCCTTCCGGGACACCGACCACGCCGCGGCGTTGTTCGGTCTGGCCGAGATGGGCAACATCTACACACGGATCATGAACCCGACGCAGGACGTCGTGGAGCAGCGCGTCGCGGCCCTCGAGGGCGGGATCGCGGCGGTGGCGCTCGCGTCCGGCCAGTCGGCCACCACTCTCGCGATCCTCAACATCGCCGAGGCCGGCGACCACTTCGTCTCCAGCTCCTCGCTCTACGGCGGCACGTACAACCTGTTCCACTACACGTTCCCGAAGATGGGCATCGAGGTCACGTTCGTCGACGACCCCGACAACCTCGACGAGTGGCGCGCGGCCGTCCGCCCGAACACCAAGCTGTTCTTCGCCGAGACGGTGGGCAACCCGCGCAACAACGTGCTCGACGTCCGCGCGGTCGCCGACGTCGCGCACGAGGTCGGAGTGCCGCTGCTGGTGGACAACACCGTGCCGACGCCGTACCTGCTGCGCCCGTTCGAGCACGGCGCCGACATCGTGATCCACTCGGCCACCAAGTTCCTCGGCGGCCACGGCACCGCGATCGGCGGCGTCGTCGTCGACTCCGGCAACTTCCCGTGGGGCGACCACGCCGACCGCTTTCCCGGCCTCACCACAGCCGACCCGAGCTACCACGGCCTCGTCTACTGGGACGCTCTCGGCCCGCTCTCCTATGCGATCAAGCTGCGGGTGCAGCTGCTGCGCGACCTCGGACCGGCCATCGCCCCGCTCAACAGCTTCCTGCTGATCCAGGGCATCGAGACGCTGTCGCTGCGGATGGAGCGCCACACGTCCAACGCTCAGGCGCTGGCCGAGTGGCTCGAGTCCCGCGACGAGGTGAAGACGGTCTACTACGCGGGCCTGCCGTCCAGCCCGTTCCACGCCGCGGCGCAGAAGTACCTGCCGCGCGGCGTCGGTGCCATCGTGGCCTTCGACATCGTCGGCGGCGTCGAGGCGGGAAAGAAGTTCGTGGACGCGCTGGAGCTGTTCAGCCACCTCGCCAACATCGGTGACGTCCGCAGCCTCGTGATCCACCCGGCCAGCACCACGCACAGCCAGCTCACGGAGGTGGAGCAGACGGCCACCGGCGTGACGCCGGGTCTGGTGCGGCTGTCGGTGGGCCTCGAGGGCATCGAGGATCTCAAAGCGGACCTCGACGCGGGTTTCCGCGCGGCCAAGGGCGCCTGAGAGCTGCCTTGAGCAGCACGACGGTGGGGCTCTCTCCCGCCACCGGTGCGTGGCGGGAGGGGGACGACCCGGGCCGCAGGCTCTGGGTGACGCTCCCCGCCCCGCTCCCGCTCGAGGCGGGCGGGGAGCTGCCCGGCGTGCGCATCGCGTACGAGACGTGGGGAACGTTCACCGGCGACAACGCCGTGCTCGTCCTGCACGCGCTGACCGGCGACAGCCACGTCGCCGGCCCGGCCGGCCCCGGTCACGCCACCTCCGGCTGGTGGGAGGCGCTGGTCGGCCCGGGCCGCGCGCTCGACCCGGAGCGCTGGTTCGTGGTGGTGCCCAACGTGGTCGGCGGTTGCCAGGGCAGCACCGGCCCCTCGTCCACCGCTCCCGACGGGCGGCCGTGGGGCAGCCGCTTCCCGCTCGTCACCGCCCGCGACGCCGTCGTCGCCGAGACCGCGCTGGCCGACGCCCTCGGGATCACCCGCTGGGCGTGCGTCGTCGGCGGGTCGATGGGCGGCATGCGCGCGCTGGAGTGGGCCGCCACCGCACCCGCCCGCGTCGAGCGACTGTTCCTGCTGGCCTGCCCGGCGGCGTCGACGGCCGATCAGATCGCCTGGTCCGCGCCCCAGCTCGCCGCGATCCGTGCCGACCCCGGTTGGCACGGCGGCGACCACCACGACCTGCCCGACGGGGAGGGCCCGCACCTGGGTCTGGGCATCGCCCGCCGGATGGCGCACCTGAGCTATCGCAGCGCCTATGAGCTCGGCGAGCGCTTCGGTCGCGACCCCCAGGACGGCGAGGACCCGTGGCGGGGCGGCCGCTACGCCGTGGAGTCCTACCTCGACCACCACGCCGCCAAGCTCGTTCGCCGCTTCGACGCGGGCTCCTACGTGCGCCTGACCGAGATGATGAACGCCCATGACGTCGGGCGGGGGCGCGGTGGCACGGCGGCCGGGCTCGCCCGGGTCACGGCCCGGACGGTGGTGGCCGGAGTCAGCTCCGACAGGCTCTACCCGCTCGCCCAGCAGGCCGAGCTCGCCGCCGGCATCCCCGGCGCGGGGGAGCTACGGGTCATCGAGTCCCCGTACGGCCACGACGGCTTCCTCGTCGAGGCCCCCACCGTGAACACGCTGCTAGGGGAGTTGCTCACCTCCGGATCGTGATCTCTTCGTGATCTTCTCGGCCGTCCGGATCCGCCCGGAACGTGCTCTTTCCCCCGTGCCCGGGAAACGGTGGGGTCCTTTAGGACGATCAGGTCGAAGAGGATGCGAACTGCTCCTGTGGAGTCGACCCCGATTCGGCTACCGTTCGCTCCGGTGGGGAGTGTGATGAACGCTTTTCTCGAGGTGTGGCGGCCCGACGGAGCCGACCTGGTGCAGCTGGACGGCGACCGCATCACCGTGGGCCGTGCGGCGGGCAACGACATCGTGCTGTCCGACGACGGCCAGGTCTCCCGAGTGCACGCCGTCCTGGAGAGGCTGGCGGGCGCGTGGAGCGTGCGTGACGTCAGCTCGCGCAACGGCACCTTCGTCAACGGCAACCGCGTGTCCGGGGAGGCCCGCCTGGGTGCCGGTGACGAGCTGCGCATCGGCCGCACCCGCATCGTGCTGCGCGCCGAGCGCACCGCCGACGACCCCGGCCTGACCGAGGCCCAGGCCCCGCCGCCGCAGCTGACCCCGCGCGAGCGGGACGTCCTCATCGCGCTGTTCACGCCGATGACCAGCGCGGAGATGTTCACCGAGCCCGCGTCCACGCGGCAGATCGCGCAGGCGCTGTGGGTGAGCGAGGCCGCGGTCAAGCAGCACCTGCTGCGGCTCTACGACAAGTTCGGGGTGGCGGGCGACGGCGAGCGCCGTCGCACCCGGCTGGCCAACGAGGCGCTGCGCCGCGGGGCCATCACGCTCGCCGAGGTCCGCGCGCACGAACCGAAGGGCTGACGCCGGTGACCACGGACGACGAGCCACCGCACACCGCCGGTGGCCGACCCGCCGTCGTCGTCGACCTCGCGCGGGCGGGCTTCACCGACGCCGTCGAGGTCGGTCGCGGTGGCTTCGGCGTGGTGTTCCGCTGCAACCAGGAGGCACTCAACCGCACGGTCGCGGTGAAGCTGCTGCACACCGACCTCGACACGGTCAGCCGCGAGCGGTTCTTCCGCGAGGGCCGCGCGATGGGTGGGCTCTCGGGCCACCCCAACGTCGTCGACGTGCTGCAGGTAGGGGTCACCCACAGCGGCCGCCCCTACATCGTCATGCCGTTCCAGGCGCTGGACTCGCTCGCCGCGCGGGTGCGTCGCGAGGGCCCGCTGCCGTGGGACGAGGCCGTGCGCCTGGGCGTGCGGCTGTCGGGGGCGCTGGAGAGCGCGCACCGCGTCGGCACGCTGCACCGCGACGTCAAGCCGGCCAACATCCTGCTGTCGGACTACGGCGAGGCCCAGCTCACCGACTTCGGCATCGCCCGCATCGAGGGCGGCTTCGAGACCGCGACGGGCGCGTTCACCGGCTCGCTGTCCTACACCGCGCCCGAGGTGCTCAACGGGCACCCGCCCACGCCCGCGTCGGACATCTACGGGCTCGGTGCGGCCATGTTCTCGGTCATCGCGGGACGCGCGGCGTTCGAGCGCCGCGAGGGCGAGGAGATCATCGCCCAGTTCCTGCGCATCACCGGCCAGCCGATCCCCGACCTGCGCGGCCACGGCGTGCCCGACGAGCTGTGCGCGGTGCTGGAACGCGCGATGGCCAAGGACCCGGCCGAGCGCCCGGCGTCGGCGGAGAAGCTGGGCCGCGAGCTGCAGGAGGTGCAGCGGGCCGCGGGGCAGCCCGTCGCGGAGATGGCGCTGCCCGCGGCGCACCGCCGCGCCGACCCGGACGTCACCGAGGCGGCCGAGGTCGGTCCCGAGGACCGCTCGCCGCGTCGCAGCTCGGGGCCGTTGCCGCTGGTGGACCGGCCTTGGGACTCCTCGACGATCCGCCCGCCGGTGGCCTCGGCGCCCGCTCCGGCCGAGGCGCCGGCTCCGGCCCCTGCGCCGTGGCCCGCGCCGGTCGACGAGGTCGACGGCGCCACGGTGGTGGTCGCGCCCTCGCCCCGCCCCCGGTCCGACCAGCCTCCCGGGGGTGGCTCCGGCGGGCCCCCGGCCGGCCCGACCCCGCCGTCCGCACCTCCGCCCTCCGCACCCCCGCCGTCCGCACCTCCGCCCTCCGCACCCCCGACGTCCGCGCCGCCGTCGTCCGGTGCGCCGCGCCGCCGCAGGCTGACGGTGGTCGCCGCGATCGTCACGGTCGTGGTGCTGCTCGCCGGGCTGACCGTCGCGGGGGTGTCCGTGCTCCGCGGCAGCGGAGCAGCCCCGGTGGCGGCCCCGGCCGGGCCGCCCCCGGTCACCGCGGCCGTTCCCGCCAGCGCGTGGCGTGCACTGGCCGACGACCCGACGCCCCGCCAGCAGGTGGCCACCACGGTCGCTGACGGGACGGTCTGGGTGATCGGCGGCCTCACCGACACCGGCGCCACGGCCAAGGTGGAGGGCTACGACCCCGCGATCGACACCTGGAAGACCGCCATCGACCTCCCCACGCCGCTGCACCACGCGATGGCCGTGACCTACCGCGGCGAGATCGTGGTGCTCGGCGGCTGGGCGCCGCAGGGCGCGAACCTGTCCGCGATCAGCTCGAACAAGGTCTACGCGCAGCGTGGTGGCGGCTGGGTCGAGCTGCCGCCCATGCTCTCCCCGCACGTCGCGGCGGGTGCCGTCGTCATCGGGGACCAGATCGTCGTCAGCGGCGGGCAGGCGGACGGCGAGCTCGTGCCCACCACCGAGGTCTTCGACGGCACGAGATGGACGAGGGCCCCCGACCTCCCGACGCCCCGCGAGCACCTCGGGATGGCCACCGACGGCACGTACGCCTACGTCGCGGGTGGTCGCGAGCTGTCGAGCGACAAGAACAGCGCAGCGCTGGAGCGGTTCGACCCGAAGACGCGGACGTGGACCTCCCTCGCGCCGCTGCCGGCGGCCCGCGGCAGCATCGGCGCGACCTACGCCGACGGGCGCATCGTCGTGGCCGGCGGTGAGGAGCCCGCCACCGTCGACGACAGCGTCGAGGCCTACGACATCAAGTCCGACACCTGGTCCCAGCTGCCGAAGCTGGCCACGGGCCGGCACGGCCTCTCGGTCTCGGCCGTCGGCAAGACGATCTTCGCGATCGACGGGGCCGCGAAGCCCTCCCACACCGACTCGACGGGCGTCGGCGCGGCGATGGACATCCCCCCGCAGCTGCTGCAGCCGGCCACCGAGTGGCGGAAGCTCAAGGACGCGCCGGTCGCCCGCCAGTTCGCCGGGTCCACCGTCGACGACGGCACGCTGTGGGTGGTCGGCGGCCTGACCCAGGACGCCGCCACCGCCGCGGTATGGGGCTATGACGCCGTGATCGACACCTGGAAGAAGGGCCCCGACCTGCCGTTGCCGCTGCACCACGTGGCTGCGGTGACGTACAAGGGCGAGGTCGTGGTGATCGGCGGGTGGAGCCCGTTGAACGGGAACCTGTCGGCGATCGTGTCCGACAAGGTCTTCGCGCTGCGGAACGGCGCGTGGGTGGCGCTCCCGTCGCTGCACCACGCCCGGGTGGCCCACGGCGCGGCCGTGGTCGGCGACAAGATCGTCGTCGTCGGCGGGCAGGCCGGCGGCAAGCTGGTGCCCACGACCGAGGTCTTCGACGGCGCCGCCTGGACCGACGCCGCGCCGATCCCCACCCCTCGCGAACACCTCTCGGCCACCACCGACGGCACCTACGTCTACGCGGTGGGCGGGCGCGACCTCTCGTCGGACAAGAACACGTTCGCGTTCGAGCGCTTCGACCCGGCCACGGGCACGTGGCAGTCGCTGCCGACCATGCCCACCGCCCGCGGCGGCGTGGCCGCCACCTGCGTGGACGGGCGGATCGTCGCGGCGGGCGGCGAGCTGCCCACCGCGGTGCTCGACACGGTCGAGGCCTTCGACATCGCCACCGGCACCTGGTCGACGCTCCCCCCGCTCGGGGAGGCCCGGCACGGGATGGCCGTGGCG
>NZ_JAOPWR010000451.1 GCF_025965585.1 Pseudonocardia sp. | reverse complement strand
CGCCGCAACCGCGGCTGTACCGTCCGGGACCCGCACGCCGACCCCTACGACGACCTGGTCGACCGCGACTTCGTCGTCGACGGCCCGGACGAGCTGTGGATGACCGACATCACCGAGCACCCCACCGATGAAGGAAAGGTTTACTGCGCCGCAGTCCTCGACGCCTACTCGCGCCGGGTCGTCGGCTGGTCGATCGACGACAACATGCGCACCGCCCTCGTGGTCGACGCACTCGGCATGGCGATCACACGCCGCAACCCCGAACCGCATTCAGCAATCCTGCACTCCGACCACGGGTCGCAAGGCGGACTCAATCGGTCGTCGCAACACCTCTCCTGATCTCGGAGGTGTTCGATGGCACGGCGTCAGCAACAGGCGGACCGGGCTCTGCGACCGGCGATGCGCTCGCCGGGCCGGCCGATGCCCGCACGTCATGTGGAGCGCGCCTTCTGGCGGCTGATCGCGCAGGGCAAGCGCACCGAAGAGGCGGCGCTGGAGATCGGCGTGTCGACGCCCGTCGCGGTGCGCTGGTTTCGTCACGCTGGCGGCATGCCGCCGCTGAGCCTGGCCGAGCCCACCGGCCGCTATCTGTCGTTCTCCGAGCGTGAGGAGATCGCGCTGCTCAAGGCGCAGGGTCAGGGCGTCCGCGAGATCGCCCGGGTGCTCGGGCGCGATCCCGCGACGATCTCGCGCGAGGTGCGGCGCAACGCCGCGACCCGCGGCGGCAAGCCCGACTACCGCGCGAGTGTCGCGCAATGGAAGGCCCAGACCGCGGCGCGGCGTCCCAAGCCGGCGAAGCTGGCGAGCAA
Organism: Pseudonocardia sp.; assembly: GCF_025965585.1. Classification (GTDB taxonomy): domain Bacteria; phylum Actinomycetota; class Actinomycetes; order Mycobacteriales; family Pseudonocardiaceae; genus Pseudonocardia. Next base: position 3,135 of record NZ_JAOPWR010000451.1, on the reverse strand, counting down.
TCCACGGCTACAGAACTACGTCCAGGCCCGGCTGAGCGGACAGTTGCAGCGTCCTGATGGGACCGTCGCGGCCGGCCCGCCAACGACCTGGAAGGGGCTCAACAAGCCGCACCGCGCAGATCGGCGCTGGGCCACGGCCTGGAGTCCGGAGCAGATCTCCCGGCGGCTGGTCCTCGACTTCCCCGACGATGTCGACATGCGCATCAGCCACGAGGCGATCTACCAGGCGCTCTACATCCAGGGACGCGGCGCGCTCAAACGTGAGCTGGTGGCGTGTCTGCGCACCGGTCGCGCGCTGCGCAAACCGCGGGAACGGTCGCGGAACAAGCCGCAAGGCCACGTCACCGCCGACGTCGTGTTCAGCGAACGGCCCGCCGAGGCCGAGGACCGGGCGATCCCCGGTCACTGGGAGGGCGACCTCATCATCGGGTTGAACCGGTCCGCGATCGGCACCGTCGTCGAGCGCAGCAGCCGCTACACACTGCTCGTGCACCTTCCCCGACTCGAGGGCTACGGCACCATCGCGCCGGTCAAGAACGGGCCAGCTCTGGGCGGGTACGGGGCCATCGCGATGAAGGACGCCCTCACCACGACGATGACCGCGATGCCCGCCGAACTGCTGCGGTCGCTGACCTGGGACCGCGGCAAGGAGCTGTCCGCGCACGCGCAGTTCACGGTCGACACCGGCATCGCCGTCTACTTCGCCGACCCGCACTCACCCTGGCAGCGCGGCACGAACGAGAACACCAACGGCCTGCTCCGACAGTACTTCCCCAAGGGCACCGACCTGTCTCGCTGGACCCACGACGAGCTTCTTGCCGTCCAGGCGGCGGTCAACAGCAGACCCCGGAAAGTCCTGGCCTGGAAGACACCAGCCGAAGTTCTCGACGAGCAACTACAGTCGCTCCACTAAGACCTGGTCTCAAAACTTAGGGTGTGTCGCTGCGTAACCTGCCGGTCCTGGTCGTCGATCGTGGGCAGTCGTGGCGAAGACGACGCAGCAGCGGCGGGTCGAAGACCGGCTCTGGGAGCTGATCGAACCCCTGATCCCGTCCCGACCAGCGCCGCGCGGTCCGGGCGGGCGGCCCCGGATCGATGACCGTGCCGCGCTAGAGGGGATCTTGTTCGTGCTCGACACCGGCTGCCGCTGGCGAGACCTACCCGAGCAGCTCGGATGCGGTTCCGGGCACACCGCGTGGCGGCGGTTACGTGAGTGGCAGAACGCCGGCGTGTGGGACCGGCTGCACCAGCTCGTGCTCGACGAGCTGTCCGACATCGACGAGCTCGACTGGACCAGAGGCTGCATCGACGCGGTGTCGGTGCGGTCGAAGGGGGGCGAGCTGACCGGCCGCAGCCCCACTGACCGGGGCAAAGCCGGCTCCAAGTACCACGTTCTGTGCGACGCGAACGGGCTACCGCTGCACGTCATGTTGTCGGCGGCAAACACCCACGACAGCATGCTGTTTGAGCCGCTGCTGGACACGAACCCGACCGTGCGCGGCCACCACGGCCGGGCGGGCCGGCCACGATGCCGACCGGACAAGCTGCACGCCGACAAGGGCTACGACTACCGCCGCTGCCGCCGCTACCTGACCCGCCGCGGTATCAAGGTCCGTATCGCCCGGCGCGGGATTGAGGACAAGTCCCGCCTCGGCCGGGTCCGCTGGGTCGTCGAACGCACCATCTCCTGGCTGCTGCGGTTCAAACGCCTCGGGCTGCGCTACGACCGGACCGAACGCACCACGCTGGCGCTACTCACGCTGGCCTGCACCGTGATCAGCGTCCGCCGGCTCATAAAGATCGAGCTCTGCGACCAGGTCTAACGCATCCATTCACTCGTTTGGGATACATCGGTAGCTCTGTGTCGTTGGGTGGGGGTGACTGGTGAGCTTCTGAGCGCGGAGCAGGTCCTCGGGTCGGCACGGGGCCCCCGTCACCACGAGGGAGATCGATCTCCTGGAGGAGGCTGCAGCCGCGTTGCTGACGGCACCATCGACGGGGATGAACGAGCACTCTCGTCGGGAAGTGATCAGCCATCGGTGGGGCCGCCTCTTCAGAGGCGTTCGATGCGGTCGGCCTGCGGGCCCCGGTCGCTCTGACGCACCGCGTACCGGACCCGGTCACCCTTCTGCAGCGGCTCCGACCCCATGATCACGGACACGTGGGCGAAGAGATCGTCGCCGCCTGCGTCCGGGGTGATGAAGCCGAAGCCGCGGTCGCCGTCGTAGCGCGCGACGACGCCCTCGCCGCCTCGTACGGGCACGTCCCGCGCCGCCGGCCCTGCGGCCGCGGCAGGTGCCGACCGCTGCGGCGCCGTCTGGGGCTCGGCGCCCCGGACCAGGTGCACGTCGCGGGCCTGCGGGCCCTTGTCTCCACTAGCCACCTCGTAGGCGACGCGGTCGCCCTCCGCGAGCCACGTCAGCCCCTCGGCCAGGGCCCGGGCGTGAACGAAGACGTCCCCGGCGCCGGAGTCGGGGTTGATGAAGCCGAAGCCCTTGTCCTCGTCGTACCAGGCCACCGTGCCGTCGGCACCGTCCGCGATGCCGGCCGCAGCGGGTGGGCCGGCCCCCGCTCCCAGCGGGATCACGTGCCCGGCCTGCGGGCCGCGCTCGCCTTCGACGATCAGGAAGGCCACCCGCTGCCCCTCGGTGACCACGCCGCCGGTCACGATGGCGGAGCTGTGCACGAAGATGTCGGCGCCGCCGCCGTCCGGCGACGCGAAGCCGTACCCCTTGCCCGGCTCGTACCAGTTGACGGTGCCGAGCAGGCCCACGGCGCTGCCGGTGGCCGCATCGGCGGTGACGCGAACGCGCAGCGCCTGGGGCCCGCGGTCGTTCTCGCCGACCTCGAACACGACGGCCTGACCCTCGCGGAGCACTTTCGCGCCGCCGTCCCCGACGATCTCGGAGGCGTGCACGAACACGTCCGGCGAGCCGTCCTCGGGCGCGAGGAAGCCGAAACCCCGTTCGGCGTCGAACCAACGGACGGTCCCCTGCGGCATCAAAGGCTCCAGGTCGAGAGGGCGGGCACTGGCCCCCAGTCTCTCTGACAGACCTCGCGGTCCGTCGGGCCGGGCCCACAGGCGGGCGGTGCGGAGCCAGGGGCGGGCCGTTGGTCCACCTAGCGACACGCCGA
>NZ_JAOPWR010000506.1 GCF_025965585.1 Pseudonocardia sp. | reverse complement strand
GCGTGGTAGAGGTCCGGCTTGCCCGGCCACACGGTGGGCGAGTGCCGGTTGTGGCGGTCGAGCTGGTGCACCCAGGAGCCGCGCTCGCGGTCGACGTGGAACTCCTCGATGAACGCCCAGAAGCGGTCGGCGTGCGCGGCGTGGCGGGGATCGCCGGCGACGGCGTGCAGAGCGGCGGCCGCGGCGGCACCCTCCGCCGCCACCCACCACATGCGGTCGTGCACGACGGGCTGCCCGGACCAGTCGGTGGTGTAGACGAAACCGTCGGCGCCGTCGGCGGCCCAGCCGTCGGTGACCGCACGGTCGTAGAGCGCCGCCGCGGCCGGGCGCAGCCACGCCGGCGCCCCGGGCCCGAGGGCGGCCTCGAGGTGCAGCAGGAGGCGTGACCACTCCAGGCCGTGGCCGATCGTGGCGCCGTAGGGCTGGAACGGGTCGTCCGGGCGGTCGCGGTGGTGCTCGGGCATCGGCTCCCACGCCGGCGTGAAGTGCTCGGGGAGGCGCCAGCCGAACGCCCGGCCCCAACGCTCGACGCCCGTCGCGGCGATCCGGAGCGCGCGTTCCCGCCAGCGGGGGTCGTCGGTGGCGTCGGCCGCGGCGAGCAGCGCCTCGACGGTGTGCATGTTGGCGTTGAGGCCGCGGTAGTCGTCGCGACGGGCCCAGGTGCCGTCGAACAGGTCGCACACCATGCCGGCGTCGGGCTCCCAGAACCGCTCGTGCGCCGTCAGCGCGTCCCGCAGCAGGGCGGGGCCCGCCGGGTGCCCGGCAACGGTGGCCGTCGACGCCGCGAGCAGCACGAACGCGTGGTCGTAGGCCGCCTTCGCGTCCGACACCGACGACGCCCGCCAGCCACCGTGCTCGGCATCGCGCAGCGGTCCGGCGAGCGCGGCGAGCAGCGCGTCGGCGAGCGGCTCCGAGCTCGCGATCCCCGCCATCGCGGCCAGCGCGTGGACGTGGGCCATGCGCGCCGTGGAGTAGACGAGGACGGGCCGGTCGAGCAGCGGCTCGCCGTCGTCGTCGAGCCAGGCCGCGCCACCGTCGGGGTGCACCACGTCCGGCCCGAAGGAGACGAGCCGCCGGAACTCCGCGTCGAGATCCATCACGTCGCCACCCTGCCCGCCGGACGCCCCCCGGTCCACCACCGCCACCTCGCAGCGCGTCGGGGTGTCCTCGCGGCACGCCGACGCGCGGCGAGGACGCGCGACGGCTGCGAGATCGGGAGGGACCGGCACGCACGGCCCCGGGCCGCCGAACCCGGCGGGCGTGGCGCTCCTCGTTCCGGCGGTGCAGCAGCTACGGGCGGGCGCCGGCCCCGTTTCCTGCTGCAGCGGCAGATGCGGCCGCGGGTCAGTCGGTCAGATCGAGGGCCGCGCGGACCAGGCTGTCGGCGTCGAGGCCGTGGTGGCGGTAGACGTCGTCCAGGTCGCCGGACTGCCCGAACGCCGAGACCCCCAGGTGCGCCGCGCGGACCTGGTTGATCCCGGCCAGGAACGCCAACGTGTGCGGGTGCCCGTCGAGCACCGTCACCATCGGGGCCGCCCGCCGCGCGGGGAAGGCGGCGTCGAGCACCCAGCTCTCGCCCGAGCCTCGCCCCGACCGGGCCTGCAGCGCCTCGAACACCAGCCCCGCGCTCGTCACGCACACCACGTCGGCCTCGACGCCCTGCGCAATGAGCCGGTCGGCGGCGGCCAGTGCCTCGGGCACCACCGCGCCCATCGCCGCGATGGTCACCGCGGGCGTCCCCGCGGCCCGGCGCAATGGGTAGGCGCCGGCCACCACCTGACGGCGACGGCGCTCGCGCGCGGCCGGGTCGGCGGGCACGGCGGCGAGGGTCTGGTCCACGGGCCGGGTCGACAGCCGCAGGTAGGCGGAGCTGCCTCCCGCGCGGCCGAGCTTGGCCAGCGAAGCGAGCAGCGTCCACTCGACGTCGATCGCGAACGCGGGGTCGTAGGACACGCAGCCGGGCTGCTCGAGCCCGACCGAGGGCGTGGTGATCGACTGGTGCGCCCCGCCCTCCGGCGCCAGCGACACCCCGGACGGGGTGCCGACGAGGATCGACTGCCCGCCCGCGTAGATCCCGAACGACCACGGCTCCAGCGCCCGTTCGACGAACGGGTCGTACATGACGCCGATGGGCAGCAGCGGCTCGCCCCACCGGCTCCACGTGGCGCCCAGCTCACCGAGCAGCCCGACGAGGTTGGTCTCGGCGATGCCCAGCTCCAGGTGCTGGCCGGTGGGACGCTCGCGCCAGTGCAGGATCGTCTCGGGGTCGTCGGCGAACCAGTCCACGCGCTCCGCGGCCGACCACACACCGACCTTGTTGACCCAGCCGCCGAGGTTCGTCGACGACGAGACGTCCGGGCACAGCGTCACCACGCGGCGCGCGGCCTCCGGCGACTCGCGGGTGAGGTCGAGCAACGCCCGGCCCAGCGCGGCCTGCGTGGTGGCCGTGCCCGACGGCGTACGGCCGATGTCGACGGGCAGCGACGGTGTGACCGGCGCGGGCACGGGCTCGCGGCGCAGCCGCGCACCCACCTCGGCGCACAGCGCGGCCGCGGGCGAGCCATCGGGGAACGGCGCCCAGGGGTCGTCCACCGAGCAGCCGACCCGCTCCCCCAGCTCCTGCATCTGCTCGTGGGTGAGCAGCGAGGAGTGGTTCTGCGGGTGGCCCTCGCTGGCCAGGCCGTAGCCCTTCACCGTGTAGGCGAAGATCACCGTGGGGCGGGTGTCGTCGATCGCGCGGAACGCGTCGCCGACGGCGGCGAGGTCGTGGCCGCCGAGGTTGCGGATCGCCGCGTGCAGCGTCGCGTCGTCCAGCCCGGCAACCAGCTCCGCGAGCTCCGGGTCGTCCCCGGGAAGGCGTTCGCGCTGCTGGGCGGGGGTGCAGCGGAGCAGCCGCTGGTACTCCGGGTTGGGCATCTCGTCGATGCGACGGCGCAGCGCGTCCCCGCCGGGGCGGGTGAACAGCTCCTCGAGGATGCGGCCGTACTTGACCGTGAGCACCTGCCAGCCCGCCGCCTCGAACATCCCCTGCAGGCGGGTGGCGCCGATGTTGGGGACGACGCGGTCGAGCGACTGCCGGTTGAGGTCGACGATCCACACGACCTCGCCGAGCTCACCCACCATGGGGTCGAGGATCGCCTCCCAGCACGCGCCTTCGTCCAGCTCCGCGTCGCCGACCAGGGAATACTGGCGCCCCACCCCCACCTCGGGCCTGATCGACGAGACGTAGCGGCGGGCCAGCGCGCCCCAGATCGGGGCGGTCGCACCGATGCCGACCGAGCCGGTGGAGTAGTCGACGGGATCGGGGTCCTTCGAGCGCGAGGGGTAGCTCTGCAGCCCCTTGTACGCGCGCAGCGTCTCCAGGTAGGGGGTGTCCAGCTCGCCGAGCAGGTGGTTGATCGCGTGCAGCACGGGCGAGGCGTGCGGCTTCACCGACACCCGGTCCTCCGGGCGCAGGTGCTCGAACCACAGCTCCGTCATGATCGACACCAGCGACGCCGACGACGCCTGGTGCCCGCCGACCTTCAGGCCGCCCGGGTTGGGCCGCACCCGGTTCGCGTGGTGCACGATCGCCGTGGACAGCCACAGCACGCGCTGCTCCACCTCGCGCAGGACCTCGTCCGACGCCGCCGTTGCGGCCCGCTCCTGGATGCCCGTCACCGTTGCTCGACCTCCCATGTTGACGCACAACTGCACCACCACAAGGATGACTGCACAACCGAAGGCACATGCGCCGAGCAGAGTGCTCAGTTCTGGCGGATCCGTTGGGTGGGAAGGCGGGCAGAGTGCGCAACGACGAGGTGGACGCCACCGACGCCCGCCTGCTGCTGGCGCTCGGCGAGAGCCCACGGGCGTCGGTGCTCGGGCTCGCCGAGCAGCTGGGGCTCTCGCGCAACACCGTGCAGGCCCGGCTGGCCGGGCTGGAGGCGCGCGGCGTGCTCGGCTCGTTCGAACGGCGGATCGACCCGGCCGCGCTGGGCTACCCGCTCACCGCGTTCGTCACGGTGCAGGTGGTTCAGCGGATGCTCGCCGAGGTCGCCGCCGCGCTCGACGAGGTGCCCGAGGTGGTGGAAGTGCTCGGCATCTCCGGACAGACCGACCTGCTCGTGCAGGTCGTCGCCCGTGACGCCGACGACCTCTACCGCATCTCCGGTCAGCTGCTGGGCACCGAGGGCGTCGAGCGGACGTCCACGTCGCTGGTGATGCGGCGGCTCGTGGAGCACCGGCTGGCCCCGCTGCTCGAACGGATCGCCGGCCCGCGGCAGGCGTGATCGGGTCGGCCCGCAGGGCCGAGGTCCGCACGCCGGTTCGCCCTCCCAGGGTGTAGTGACTCCCCACCGGACGGTGGAGGGTCGTACCGTCACCGGCACCCGATCACGTGGAGGTACCCCGTGTCGCACCGCCTGGACGTCACCGTGACCGCGCCGCACCCGGTCGGGGGCTGAGCGCCGTGGCGCCCCCGCCGCTGCCGCCCGAGGTCGAGGAGATGCTGCGACGCCCCAACCCGGCGGTGATCGCCACGCTGCGGGCCGACGGCGCGCCGGTCACCGTCGCGACGTGGTACCTGTACAAGGACGGGCAGATCATCGTGAACATGGACGCGGGGCGGCGACGCCTCGCGCACGTCCGGCGCGACCCACGGGTCTCGCTCACGATCCTCGACGACAACGACTGGGGCACCCACGTCAGCGTGCAGGGGCGCATCACGCTCAGCGACGACCCGAACCTGGCCTCGATCGACGAGATCGCCCGGCACTACACCGGACAGGCGTACCCGATACGGGACCGGGAGCGGGTCGTGGGCGTGGTAGAGATCCAGACCTGGCACGGGTGGGGACGTTTCGCGAGCTTGTCCTGACCGGCACGACCGGGTCCGTCCACCCCCGCGAACGCTCACCGCGCCCTCTCCGACTCCGCCGGTGCAGCGGTCCCGACGCGCCCGGATAGCGTGCGGGCCGTGACCGATCTGCTCCCCTCCACCGCCCGTACCCTGCTCGCCCGCACCGCCCGCGCCCAGCGTGACGGCCGGGTCCCCTCCCTGGTCGCGGCCGTCGTCCGCGACGGAGAGCTGGTCTGGTCGGCCGGCCGCGGCGCCGTGGCCGAGCCGCACACCCACGTCCAGTACCGGCTGGGGTCGATCTCCAAGACCGTCACCGCGATCACCGTGATGCGGCTGCGCGACGAAGGCGCGGTCGACCTCGACGATCCCCTCGAGAAGCACCTCCCCGGCACCCCACTCGGCGACCGCACACTGGGACAGCTGCTCTCGCACCTCGCCGGGGCGGGGTCGGAGAGCCCCGGACTGTGGTGGGAGCGCACCCCGGGCACGACGTTGGAGGGGCTCGTGCTCTCCGACGCCGATGTCGTGCTGCCCGCGGCGCGCCGCTTCCACTACTCCAACCTCGGGTTCGGGCTGCTCGGCGAGCTGGTCGCCCGGATCCGCGGACGCGCGTGGGCCGACGTCGCCCGCGACGAGGTGCTGCTGCCGCTGGGCATGGCGCGCACGACGCCGCGGCCGTCCGGCGCCGCCGCACAGGGCACGGCCGTGCACCCCTGGGCCGACGTGGTGATGGCCGAACCCGAGCACCACGCCGTCGCCATGGCCCCGGCCGGGCAGCTCTGGGCCACGGCCACCGACCTGGGCCGCCTCGGGTCGTTCCTGCTCGGGGACACCGGCGACGTGCTCTCTCCCGACACCGTCGAGGAGATGACGCTGCCCGCGGGCATCGACTCCGCCAGCCCGGGCTGGTCGTCCTACGGCCTCGGCGTGCAGGTGCAGCGGGTGGACGGCGTCACGCTCGTCGGCCACGGCGGCTCCATGCCCGGCTTCCTCGCCGGGCTCTGGGCCGACCGCGAGGACGGCACCGCCGCGCTCGCCCTGGGCAACACCACCACCGGCATGGACGGCGGGCTGCCCGCCGGGTTGCTGGCCGACGTCCGCGCCGCGGAGCCGAGGATCGTCGACGCGTGGGCCCCGAGCCCGTCGCCGGTGCCGCTGGACCTGCTCGGGCCGTGGTTCTGGGGACCGTCGCCGTACGTGCTGCGGGCGATCCCGGGCGGAATGTTGCACCTCGGCGGGCTGGGGCGGCCCGGTCGCTCGTCGCGGTTCGTCGCACGTCCCGACGGCACCTGGGTGGGCCTGGACGGCTACTTCGCGGGCGAGACGCTGCGGCTGGACCCGGTGGCGCTGAACCTGGCCACCTTCGTCTTCACCCGCACCCCGTACGACCCCGCGGCGCCCGTGCCCGGCGGGGTGGACGGCGCGGGCTGGCACGCATGACGACCTCGTTGCGGTCGTCCGCCTCCGTTCGACGACGAGCGGGAGGCGGGCGGACGGTGTCGGGGGCGATCGGCCCCGCCCGCCGTACCGCGGAGGGAACGGCCGGGCCGGACCGGCGCCGCGACACGGTGCCCACGAGCCCGCCGCCGGCGTGATCGTCGTCTGTGGTCAGGACGGGCCGCATCCGGCCGCCCCTGCCCACACGCGGTGATCACGGTGACCCCCTGGGCCGCCCGCGTCAGACCTCCAGCACGACCTTGCCGGTGACCTGCCGCTCGTCGATCCGCGTCAGCGCGTCACCCGCCCGCTCCAACGGGAAGGTGGCGCTGATCAGGGGGTCCAGGGCTCCGTTGCGCAGGTGCGGCTCCAGCTCGGCCCACTGCGTGCCGAGGTAGCCGGGGCGGGCCATGGCGAAGGCGCCCCAGCCGACGCCGACGACGTCGATGTTGTTGAGCAGCAACCGGTTCACCTTCACGGTGGGGATGTCGCCCGCGGTGAAGCCGATCACGAGCAGCCTGCCCTCGGGGGCGAGGCAGCGCAGCGAGTCGGTGAAGCGGTCGCCGCCGACGGGGTCCACCACGATGTCGACGGGCCCGAGCGCCTTCACGGCGTCGCGGAACCCGTCGACGAGCACCGTGTCGTGCGCCCCCGCCGCCCGTGCGACCTCCGCCTTGGCATCGGTGGACACCACCGCGACCACGTGCGCGCCCACCGCGGCCGCCAGCTGGACGCAGGCCGTGCCGACGCCGCCCGCGGCCCCCTGCACGAGCACGCGCTGGCCCTTGCGCAGGTGACCGCGCACCAGCAGGGCGAAGTGGGCGGTCAGGTAGTTCATCGGGAGGCAGGCGCCCGCGGCGAAACCGACCTCGTCGGGCAGCGGCAGGACGTGGTCGGCGGACACCGCCACCACCTCGGCGAACGCGCCGGTACCGGGGAAGCCGGCCACGCGGTCACCAGGCTTCAGCGGCGAGCCCTCGGGCGCCTCGCGGACGACGCCCGCGATCTCCGAGCCGAGCGTGAACGGCATGTCGGGCCTGTACTGGTACTGCCCCTTGCTCTGCAGCACGTCGGGGAAGTTGACACCCGCCGCGCGGACGTCGACCAGCACCTGGTCGGGCTGCCGCACCGGTTCGGGCACCTCCCGCACCTGCACCGCCGCCGGCCCGTCCAACGCCACCACCTGCACCGCGCGCACGCGTCGATCCCTTCGTCGAGGACTGCTCGACGCAGGTATACCCGGTCAGGCGGGCACGCCGTCGCCGTAGTGGGCGTGCACGGCCTCCAGGTGCGGGGGGTGGCTCAGCTCGTCGACGAGGGCCACCAGCCAGCCGTCGACGCGCTGCTGGACGCGCTCCAGGCCGTCGAGCTGGCAGGCCAGGTCGAGAGCGCGGTCACCGCTCGGCACGTCGCCGCCCTCGAGCACCTCCTCCAGCTCGCTTCGCACGCGTTCGATGCGCGTGCGGCAGCCGTCGGAGGTCTGGACGTGGGCCAGCAGCTTCGCGCGCTGCTCGGCGTCGGCGGTGTCGGGCACGGAGGCGACGAGCTGCTGGAGCCGGTGTGGGTGCACGGCGTCCCCTTTGTTGTGATCGTGGTTACGTGATCGCACTCACGTCTACCGTAGGCGGGCGGCGATCGACTTGGAAGGCCCCCTGCCCTACGGTCCGGGGACGCCGGACGTTCACCTGCGACTCCTCCGGTCGAGCCCATGTCGCGCCCGGCCGACACCGCCCTGTTCCTCCGCGCGTTCGCGCGCGACCCGCTGCACACCGCGGCCGTCGTGCCCAGCTCTCCGGCACTCGCCTCCGCGGCCGACCTGCGCACCTCGCCGAGGTCGTCAGCGGTCGGACGGTGTGGCGCACCATCCCGCCCGCGTCGTGCACCAGGCCCGGCAGCCGATCCCGTGCTGACCGGACGGCGGTATCCCGCATACCCCGCTCTCGGCTACTTTCCGTGATCCGCGGACGGGATCTCGGGGGCCGGGCGTTCCGCGGACCGGTCGGACGAGGTGGGGTGGGCGCGCCATGGCGTGGTGGACCCGGAACGGCGGACCGCGGACCGACGAGGAGCTGAAGCCGACGACCTCACGAAGGTCCACACGCCCGGGTGTCCGGCGTCCGACCTGGTACCCCTCTGGTCGCCCCGGGTGAGCACATCAGCGAGGTGGGCGATCACCCCCTCCCCCTCGTTCGGGAGGATCCGGCGGCTGAGAAGGTGGGCCCAGTGCGACTCGTGTTCGGCCCCGATGACATGGACGGTTACTCGTCTGTCCGCGATCGGCTGCGCCTGCACATCGTGGCCCGTGCCCGCCGGCAGGGCCGGGAGGTGGAGCCCTCGCTCGTCGCGGCGGCGCTGGACCACAAGCACGGCGTCGACGGCAGGCTCGGCCACTGGACGCGCGCGCACGTCGCCGAGGCGCTGGCTGTGTGGTTCCCCCGCACCGTCGCCCTCCTGGAGGACGACCGTGACACCGTCCCCGCCGCACTGCACGCGCTGATCGGCTTCCTCGCCGAGAACGACTGGCTGGACTCTCGCTCCGACACGCCCGAGGAGCTGCACGCCCAGATCGAGGACTCCACGCCCGCCCTGCACGACGCGCTGGACGACGAGCGCAACCACGACCTCGGCACGTTCTGGGCGGTGCAGATGCTGCGCCACGGCGTGCCGACCGCCGACCCGTCGGCCGTCGCCCTGTTCCTCAAGCGCGTGGACGCGGGCGAGGTGGAGGTCGACCGCTCCGCGCTGGCCGAGATCATCCGCAGGCAGGCCGCGGAGACCCCCGAGCCGGTGTCCGTGCCGCTGCCGCCCGTGCTGCTCCCGGGCGCGGCGACGATGCTGGTCGCCGCCGACTCCAGCGTCGCGCTCGCCCGGCTGCGCGCGTTCACCCGCTGGGTGCGGGCCGGCCGCGCGCTGACCCGCGACGGCAGGCTGCTCCTCGGCGACGCGTGCGCCGTGGCCGACGCGCTGGACCTCGACCACTTCTCCCGCGACCGCGCCCGCACCGCCGACGACCTCCCGGAGATCACGCTGCTGCTGGCATGGGCGCGGCAGGCCCGGCTGGTGCGCGTGGTGCACGGGCGGCTGGTGCAGGTGCGCAGCGCCGCGCCGCTGCTGTCGCGCCCCATCGAGATGTGGCGCCGCGCGTTCGAGGCGGTCGGCGGCATCGGCGAGCACTTCGGCGGGTCCAACGTGTTCGGTGCGCCGTCGCTGTTCGGGATGAGCCTGGGTGAGGCGTTCCCGATGCTGCTGCACCAGCTCTACGCCGCGGGTGGCGACGCGATCCCCGTCGAGATGTTCCACCGCGCCGTGCGCGACGAGGTGAACCAGCGGATGGGTTGCGTCGTCGACGACCTCGCGGGCGACGTCGAGCAGCGGCTGTGGCGCCGTGACGTCACCGCGCTGCTCGACGCGCTGGAGCTGCTCGGCGCAGTGCACCTCGAGGAGAGCCTCGACGGCGAGAACCACGCCGAGCTCGCCGAGCTGGCCGGGCGCGACGACCCGGACCCGACGCTGGTCGCGCTCACCCCGCTCGGGCTGTGGGCGGTGCACGAGATGCTCACCGAGCAGGGCGTGCACGCCCCTCTCGTCGGGGAGTTCGCCGACGAGGACATCGAGTACGTCGTCGTGCGGTGCGCCGCGCTGCGCACCGCCGTCGCCGAGGCGGAGCTCACCGCGTGGGTGGAGTTCCGCAACCGGCGCAGCGCGGCGCAGGAGATCCTGCGCTACCTGCAGCGGGCCGAGGAGCCCGTGCACCGCGAGCTCGCGCTGTTCGCGCTCGCGCGCACCGGCACCCCCGGTCGCGAGGTGGCACGGCAGCGGCGCTCGGTGACCGCCGGGTACCGCGCCGCCGCCGCCGGCGCCCAGCCGCGTGTCGAGTGCGACGTGCGCACCCGCCCCTGATGGGGGACGGGTTTCATCACATCTGTTGAAAACGGCCCCGCGCAGGTCACGTTCAGGGCTCCACCACCGACTACCACTGTGGACGAACACTTTCGTCCGCGAGCGCCGAGGAGAGTACGTGTTCGAGCCGGGTGGCGCACCCAAGCAATGGTCGGTGCCCGCGCAGCGCGACGCGCCTCCGACGACGTTCCCGATACCCCTTCCCGCGCCGGTCACGGCGCCCCGGGACGGCCACCACGACTGGGGAGCCGTGGTGGCCGTCCTCGCGGTCATGATCGCGTTGGCGGGTCTGGCCGGTCCGGGCACCTCGGTGGCCGACCTCGACCGCGCTCCGGCGGGGGTCGCCTCGCTCCGGTGAGCCCGCGGGCTCAGCCCAGCGCCGCGGCCACCACCTGCTGCGCCTCCTCCTGGATCTGCGCGAGGTGCTCGGGCCCGTGGAAGCTCTCCGCGTACACCTTGTAGACGTCCTCGGTGCCCGACGGACGCGCGGCGAACCAGCCGCCGTCGGTCGTGACCTTCAGCCCGCCGAGCGCCGCGCCGTTGCCGGGGGCCTCGGTCAGCCGGGCCGTGATCTTCTCCCCCGCCAGCTCCTCCGCCGTCACGTCCGACGCCGACAGCCTGCCCAGCTTCGCCTTCGCCTCGGGCGTGGTGGCCACGTCGATGCGCGCGTAGGCGGGGGCGCCGAACTTCTCGGTGAGCGCGGCGTAGCGCTGCGACGGGCTCTCGCCGGTGACGGCCAGCATCTCCGACGCCAGCAGCGCCAGGATGATGCCGTCCTTGTCGGTGCTCCATGCGCCGCCGTCGCGCCGCAGGAACGACGCGCCCGCGCTCTCCTCGCCGCCGAAGCCGAGCGAGCCGTCGAGCAGCCCGGGCACGAACCACTTGAACCCGACCGGGGTCTCGACGAGCGTCCGGCCCAGGTCCGCGGCCACCCGGTCGATCATCGACGAGCTGACGGCCGTCTTCCCGATGCCGGCGCCCGCAGGCCAGCCGGGCCGGTTCGCGTAGAGGTAGCCGATGGCGACGGCGAGGAAGTGGTTGGGGTTCATCAGCCCGGCGTCGGAGGTGACGATGCCGTGGCGGTCGGAGTCGGCGTCGTTGCCCGTGGAGATCGGGTAGCGGTGCTTGCCGGCCACCAGCGACGCCATCGCGTAGGGCGACGAGCAGTCCATGCGGATCTTGCCGTCCCAATCGAGAGTCATGAACCCGAACTGCGGGTCGACGTCCGGGTTGACGACGGTCAGGTCGATGCCGTGCCGCTCGGCGATGGCACCCCAGTAGGCCACGCTCGCGCCACCGAGCGGGTCGGCGCCGATGCGGATGCCGGCGTTCCTGATCGCGTCGAGGTCGACGACGCTCGGCAGGTCCGACACGTACTCGCCGAGGAAGTCGTAGCGGCCGAGCGCCCCGCGATCCAGCGACCGGCGCTTCACTCCGTCCAGCTTCGACGCCAGCAGCTCGTTGGCCCTGTTCGCGATCCAGCTCGTGGCGTCGGTGTCGGCGGGGCCGCCGTGGGGGGGGTTGTACTTGAAGCCGCCGTCGGCGGGCGGGTTGTGCGACGGCGTGACGACGACGCCGTCGGCCGGCCCGGACGTGCGGCCGCGGTTGTACTGCAGGATCGCGTGCGACACCGCCGGGGTCGGCGTGTAGCCGTCGGCGGCGTCGACGAGCACGTGCACGTCGTTGGCCGCGAACACCTCGCACGCCGTGACCCATGCGGGCTCCGAGAGCGCGTGCGTGTCGCGCCCGATGTAGAGCGGGCCGTCGGTGCCCTGCGCGGCGCGGTACTCGACGATCGCCTGGCTGGTGGCGGCGATGTGGTCGTCGTTGAACGTGGCGGAGAACGAGGAGCCGCGATGCCCCGAGGTCCCGAACGCCACCCGCTGGCTCTTCTCGGCCGGGTCGGGGTGCAGATCGTGGTAGGCGGCGAGGAGCTTCTCGACGTCCACGAGGTCGCCCGGCTGGGCGGGGGTTCCGGCACGGGGATCGGTCGACATCGGCGTCTCCTGGGAATGGTCGAGCAGTACGGGACCCAGCCTGCCGTGGATCAGGCCAGCCGGTCCAGCGCTGCGGCCGGGTCGGTCCAGACGTGGGCGTCCCAGCCGTGCGCGCGGGCCGCCGCGACGTTGTCGGCCCGGTCGTCGAAGAACACCACGTCCTGCGGCGCCGTTCCGTAGACGGCGTCGGCGCGGGTGTAGATCGCCGGGTCGGGCTTGGCGAGTGCCTCGTCGGCGGAGAACACGAAGTGGCCGATCAGGGAGCTCCACGGGGCCGTCCGGACGGCCGCCGCGAGCGGTGCAGGGGCGTTGGACAGGACCGCGAGCCGGACCCCGTCGGACGCCAGGCCGTCGAGCAGGGCGGCGCTGTGCGCGGGCAGCGTCGACCATTTCGCGGAGTCCAGGTGCTCCAGCCGCCGGAGCAGGGCGGGCTCGGGGTCGCGGCCCAGCGCGGTGACCACGGCCGTCCAGTAGACGTCGGACGGGCCGCCAAGGTCGTACGCCGCGCGGGCGGGCCAGTATGCCGCGGCCAGCTCCTCGTCGGCGACGCCCAGCTCCGCGGCGAGCAGTGGCAGCACGCCCGTGGACGGCACGAGGACCTCGCCGAGATCGAACACGACCGTCCGTGAGCGCTCCACGGGGTGACGGTACCGCCGCGGAGGGAGATCAGGGGAGATCCACAGGTTCCTCCCAGAGATCGGGCGCACCCTGGAGCCACGCCCCACTCCGCAGGAGGTCCGCCGTGCGCCCGGCCACCCGACCCGCCCCGTCCCCACACCGCCCTGCCACGGGATCGGCCAGCGACCGCGGGAGACGCCGGCACGCCGCCGACGCCGTGGCCGTGAAGGCCGGGCCGGACGGGCTGGGCGTCGCCGTGGCGGACGGGGTCGGGGACTCCGCGGCGGCCGCCGTCGCCGCCCGCGCCGCCGCCGACGCGGCC
>NZ_JAOPWR010000471.1 GCF_025965585.1 Pseudonocardia sp. | reverse complement strand
CCGCGCGGTACGGCGTCCGTTCCGGACGCGACCACCGTCACCCGCAGGACGTCGCCGGCGGATCGTAGGGTCGGGACGTGCTCGATCTCCGCCCCGTTCCCTTCGATCATCCCGACGCGGTGCGTCTCATCTCCGAGGTCCAGGCGTTCTACCGCGAGCGCTACGGCGACGAGGACGTCACGCCCGTCGACCCCGCGGAGTTCGCCGCGCCGCTCGGGTTCTTCATCGTCGGCTACGTCGACGGCACGGCGGTGGCGTGCGGTGGCTGGCGCGCCCGGGCCGGCGGGGAGGATCGCGCGCTCGCCGACGGCGACGCGGAGGTCAAGCGGATGTACGTGAACGACGCCCACCGCGGACGCGGGTACGCGCGCGCCGTGCTCGGCGAGCTCGAACGCACCGCGGCCGCGGCGGGCAGGCGGCGGGTGGTGCTGGAGACCGGCACGCGCCAGCCCGAGGCCATCGCTCTCTACGTCGGCGCGGGCTACGCACCCATGCCGAAGTTCGGCGCCTACCGCGACTTCCCGAGCAGCCGGTGCTACGCCAAGGCGCTCACGGTGGACGCCCCTGCGTGATCATCCGCGCCCGATCGGGGCAGTCGGCGTGTCAGGTGTGGCGCCGAAACGCCGGCGGGCGCACCATTCGCGCGGTACACGCAGGACGCACGGTATGAGGGGGCTCCGACGGTGCTGTTGGCTCAAGCAGATCTGCGGTTGGGCACGACCGCCATCGACTACGTGCTCGTGGCGTTCTACTTCGTGCTGGTGCTCGGGATCGGTGTGGTCGCACGTCGCTCCGTGTCGTCCAGCCTCGACTTCCTGCTCTCCGGCCGCTCGCTCCCGGCCTGGGTGACGGGCCTGGCGTTCGTCTCGGCGAACCTCGGGGCGCTCGAGCTGGTCGGGATGTCGGCCAACGGCGCCCAGTACGGCCTCCCGGTGGTGCACTACTACTGGATCGGCGCCGTGCCGGCGATGGTGTTCCTCGGCATCGTGATGATGCCCTTCTACTACGGCTCCAAGGCGCGCAGCGTGCCGGAGTTCCTGCGCAAGCGGTTCAACGCCACGACGCAGCGCGTGAACGCGGTGACGTTCGCGGTGGCGTCGGTGCTCATCGCCGGCGTCAACCTCTTCACACTCGGGCTCGTGCTCGAGGCGCTGCTGGGCTGGTCGCTCTACGTCGCGATCCCGGTGGCCGCGGTCGTGGTGCTCGCCTACACCGTCCTGGGCGGGCTGTCGGCGGCGATCTACAACGAGGTGCTGCAGTTCTTCGTCATCCTGGCGCTGCTCGTACCGCTCACGGTGGCGGGCCTCGCGCGCGTCGGCGGCTGGGACGGGCTGAAGGAGAAGGTGACGGCCGCGGCGGGCGGCGGGGCCGACCAGCTCTCGTCGTGGCCCGGCACGTCGCTCACGCAGATCGCCAACCCGACGCTGTCGGTGATCGGCATCGTGTTCGGTCTCGGCTTCGTGCTCTCGTTCGGCTACTGGACGACGAACTTCGCCGAGGTGCAGCGCGCGCTCTCGGCCCGCAACATGTCCGCCGCCCGGCGCACGCCGATCATCGCGGCCTTCCCGAAGGCGCTGATCCCGCTCGTCGTGGTGGTGCCCGGCATGGTCGCGGGCGTGCTGGTGCCACAGATCGCGGCGCTCAAGGCGGGCGGGAACTCCGGCGGCGTCACCTACAACAACGCGCTGACGCTGCTGATGGACGAGGTGCTGCCGAACGGCCTGCTCGGCGTGGCGCTCGCGGGCCTGCTGGCCTCGTTCATGGCCGGCATGGCGGCCAACGTCAGCTCGCTCAACACGGTGTTCACCTACGACCTGTGGCAGGACTGGATCCGCCCCGGTCGCAGCGACCGTTACTACCTGCAGGTCGGCCGCCTCGTCACGGTGGTGGGCTGCGTCCTCGCCATCGGCGCGGCGTTCCTCGCCGGGAGCTACTCCAACATCACCGACTACATCCAGGCGCTGTTCAGCTTCTTCAACGCCCCGCTGTTCGCGATCTTCATCCTGGGCCTGTTCTGGAAGCGGATGACGGGCACCGCGGGCTGGACGGGCCTGATCGCCGGCACGGTCGCGGCCATCGTCGTCGACGTGCTTGTGCGCACGCACGTGCTCTCGCTCTCCAGCCAGGCCGGCAGCTTCGTCGGCGCCGCGGCCGCGTTCGTCGTGGGCGTGGCGGTGTCGGTAGGGGTCTCGATGGTGACGCAGCCCAAGCCCGACGCGGAGCTGGTCGGCCTCACGTGGTCGCTCACACCGCGGGAGTCGCGCGACCACGCCAACACCGGTGAGGACGCCGGCTGGTACCGCTCGCCGGTGACGCTCGGCGTGATCGTGCTCGTGCTGATCGTCGTCCTGTACATCGTCGTCTGATGGCCGGCACCACCGAAGGAGAAGAGATGTCGGACAACGAGGCCGGTACCGAGGCGGTGAAGAGCGCGTCGTCGGCGCTGTTCGACCTGCGCACGGTGATCGCGATCCTCTTCCTGGTCTACGGCGTCGTGCTGACGGTGATGGGCTTCGTCTCGGACACGCCCGAGGAGCTGGCCAAGGCCGGAGGGATCGACATCAACCTCTGGTCCGGCATCGTGATGATCGTCATCGGTGTGCTGTTCGTGGCCTGGGCGCTGTGGCGGCCGCTGAAGCCGCCGGTGGTGGACCCGGCCGAGGAGTGAGGGCGGACGTGCGTCGGCGGTGACGCACGCCCGGAGAGCGTCAGCGCTCGTGCACCGGCAGACGCGGGTTGAACGCGACCAGCGTCCAGTCGTCGAAGCGGCGCAGGGCGCGGCGGAGACGGTCGGTCATGGTGACGATCATTCCCTTCCGGTTGTCGTGTCGTGCTCGTACGTCATGTTCATCGCCTCACGGAGCTGAATCGTTCCAGATGATCAGGTGAGGGCCCTCACGCCCGGGGCGCGTCGGCCGGCGCCGATAGGGTCGTGGGGGATCGAAGTCGGTCGGTGGAGGAGAGGTGCAGGTGTTCGCGCTCGTCGTCGCACACCTGGTCGTCGCCGCGCTGCTGCCCCTGGTGTCCGCCCGCAGCAGGAGGTCCGCGTTCGCAGTGGCGGCCGTCCTACCTGCGGCGACGCTCGTGTGGGCGCTGCTCGAGGTCGGCCCGGCGCTGCACGGTGGCATCGACGCCACCATCGCATGGGCCCCCTCGCTCGGCCTGGAGCTGAGCTTCCGGCTCGACGCGCTGGCGCTCGCGATGATCGTGCTGGTGTCCGGGGTCGGCGCCGTCATCCTCGTGTACTGCGTGGGCTACTTCGGCCGCGATTCCCCCGACGCCACGCGCAGCGCCGCCCTGCTGCTGGCCTTCGCCGGCGCGATGCTCGGGCTGGTGCTGGCCGACGACCTGCTGACGCTCTACGTCTTCTGGGAGCTGACGTCGGTGGCGTCGTTCCTGCTGGTCGGGCAGTCGGGTGCGGACAGGCAGGCCCGCCGGGCCGCGGTGCAGGCACTGCTCGTCACGGTGTTCGGCGGGCTCGGGATGCTGCTGGGCTTCATCCTGCTCGGCGAGTCCGCGGGCACCTACCGGATCTCGGCGATCCTCGCCGACCCCCCGACCGGCGGGCTCGTCCCCGTCGCGCTGGTGCTGATCCTGCTGGGCGCGTTCACGAAGTCGGCGCAGCTGCCGTTCCACCCGTGGCTGCCGGCGGCGATGGCGGCCCCCACGCCGGTCAGCGCCTACCTGCACGCCGCGTCGATGGTGAAGGCCGGGGTCTACCTGGTGGCGCGGCTGTCCCCGGGCTTCGCCGACGTCGCCGTGTGGTGGGTGCCGATCGTCGTCGCCGGGCTGGGCACGATGCTCATCGGCGGGTTCCGCGCGCTGCGGGAGCACGACCTCAAGCGCGTGCTCGCGTTCGGCACCGTCAGCCAGCTCGGGTTCCTCATGGTGCTGTTCGGCACGGGGGAGCGGGTCGCGGCCTACGCGGGCATCGCGATGCTGCTGGCGCACGGGCTGTTCAAGGCTCCGCTGTTCATGACGGTCGGCACGATCGACCACGCGACCGGCACCCGCGACCTGCGCAAGCTCTCCGGCCTGCGCACCGCGATGCCCGGCACCGCCGTCGCCGCGGCGCTGGCCGCCGCGTCCATGGCCGGCATCCCGCCGGTGCTCGGCTTCGTCGGCAAGGAGGCGGCGTTCGAGGCGTTCCTCGGCACCGGCGGCGCGCGGGGCTGGATAACGGCGCTCGGGCTGCTGGCCGGGTCGGTGTTCACCGTCGCCTACAGCGCGCGGTTCCTCTGGGGGGCGTTCGCGCGGAAGCCGGGTGTCGCGGCGACCCCGGTGCATGCTCCCGGGCCGCTGCTCACCTGGCCCACCTGGCTCTGCGCGTTGGCCGGGCTCGGCCTCGGCATCGGCTACCCGCTCGTCGACGCCCTCGACGCGCCGTACGCCACCGGCTACCCCGGCGAGGAGTACCACCTCGCGCTCTGGCACGGCCTGGGCCTGCCGCTGCTGTTCTCGGCCGTCGCGATCGTGGGCGGTCTGCTCCTGTTCCGCGCGCCCCTGCCGCGCCGTCGCTTCCCGCTCGACGCCCAGCGCGCCTACGACCACGTGATCAGCGGCCTCGGCCGCATCGCCGTCGCGGTCACCGGGCGGACGCAGGTCGGGTCGCTGCCGGTGTACCTGGGCACGATCCTCGTCGTGGTCGTGCTGCTCCCCGGCCTGGCCACGCTGACGGGTGGGGTGTGGCCGGAGAACCAGCCGCTGTTCTCCACCGCGATGCAGCTGCCGCTCGGGTTCGCGGTGGTGGTCTCCGCGCTCGCCGTGCTCCGGGCGCGGCGCCGCTTCACGGCGGTGCTGCTCGTCGGCGTCATCGGGTACGCCGTCGGTGGCCTGTTCATCCTCGACGGCGCTCCCGATCTGGCGCTGGCGCAGTTCCTCGTCGAGACGCTGTCACTGGTGGTGTTCGTCTTCGTGCTGCGACGGTTGCCCGCGCACTTCACCGAGGAGCGGTCGTCGCGCCGGGCACAGCTGCCCAAGGCGGTGATCGCGACGGTCGGCGGCATCGTGGTGGCGGGCATCGCGGTCGTGCTCTCCGGGGCCCGCACCGAGCCGGCGGTGAGCAGCGCCGACTACATCCGGCTGGCCCCGGAGGTGGCCGGCGCCGACAACGTGGTGGCCGCGATCATCGTCGACTTCCGCGCGCTCGACACCGTCGGCGAGATCGGCGTGCTGTTCATCGCCGCCGCCGGTGTGGCCAGCCTCGTGCTGGCCACCCGCTACGACCGCGGCGGCGGCCGCAGGCCCGTCGAGAGCGGCCAGAGCTCGCCCGAGCACGAGGAGGACGTCCTCGGATGACCCATCCCGACCCGGAGCCCGCCGAGCCCAGCCTGATGCTCGCGGCGGCCACGCGTGCGTTGTTCCCGACCGTCCTGGTGTTCTCCCTCTACCTGCTGCTCGTCGGTCACTACGGGCCCGGCGGCGGTTTCGCGGCAGGGCTGGTGGCCGGGCTCGCGTTCGTGCTGCGCCACATCGCCCTCGGGGGCGCCGAGGTGCGCGCGCTCGTGCCGGTGCGCCCGCCCGTGATCATCGGCTCCGGCCTGCTCATCGCCGTGCTCACGGCGCTGGCCCCCGTCGCGTTCGGGGCGCCGGTGCTGGCGTCGACGAAGCTGTCCGTGTCCCTGCCGGTGCTCGGCCCGATCGCGGTGCAGACCAGCCTGTTCCTCGACATCGGCGTCTACGTGCTCATCGTCGGCGTGGTGATCGACCTGCTGCGGTCGCTCGGCGCAGGCATCGAGCGCGACATGCGTGACGCGGGAGAGCAGTAGCGACGTGACGATCAACCTCGCGATGGCGCTGGTGGTGGCCGTCCTCTACGCGGTGGGTTTCTACCTGCTCATGCAGCGCTCGCTGATGCGCGTGCTCATCGGCGTGGTGGTGCTGGGGCACGGCACGAACCTGCTGCTCCAGCTCGCGGGCGGCCCTCCCGGTCGGGCCCCGGTCATCGGGCTGGCCGATCCGTCCACGTTCGCCGATCCGCTTCCGCAGGCCCTCGCGCTGACGGCCGTGGTGATCACCTTCGCGCTCACCACGTTCCTGCTCGCGCTGGGCTACCGGTCCTACGTCCTGGTCGGGCGCGACGAGGTGCAGGACGACCTCGAGGACGCCCGCATCGCCCGGCAGAAGGTGCCGTCGGCGGCGCTCGAGTCCGACGACGACACCGACGACCCCGACACCGGCGAGGTGTCCGACCGGTGAGCACCCTCCTCACGCTGCCCGTGCTGCTGCCGATCCTGGGCGCCGCGCTCACGGTGGTCGGCAGTCGCTCCGCCACGCTGCAGCGGGCGGTGGGCATCGTCGTGCTGACGGCGGTGGCGGTGATCGCGGCGGTGCTGCTCGTCGTCGCCGACCGCAGCGGGCCGATCGTCGAGGCGCTGGGCGGCTGGGCGGCGCCCGTCGGCATCGCGCTGGTGGCCGACCGGCTCTCGGCGCTGCTGCTGCTCGTCTCCACGCTCGTGACGCTCGCGGTGCTCGTCTACGCCATCGACCAGCGCATCGCCGACTACGGCCGCGGCACCGCCAGCACCACGTTCCACCCGATGTACCTGATGCTGTGCGCGGGCGTCTCGCTGGCGTACCTGACGGGGGACCTGTTCACGCTGTTCGTGGCGTTCGAGCTGATGCTCACCGCGTCATACGTGCTGATCACGCGGCGCACCAGCGCCAGACGGATCCGCGCGGGCATGACCTACGTGATCGTCAGCCTGATGTCGTCGCTGCTGTTCCTGACGGCCGTGGCGATGGTCTACGCGGCCACGGGCACCGTGAACCTCGCGGCGCTGTCGGAGCGGATCGGGGCGCTGCCACCGGGCCTGCGCACCGTGCTCGGGCTGATGCTGCTCGTCGTCTTCGGGATCAAGGCGGCGATCGTGCCGCTGCACTTCTGGCTGCCCGACAGCTACCCGAACGCGCCCGGCCCCGTGGCCGCGCTGTTCGCCGGCCTGCTCACCAAGGTCAGCTTCTACGCGCTGGTGCGCACCCAGACGCTGCTGTTCCCGCGCGAGAGCCCGTGGACGCTGATGCTGGTGCTGGCCGTGCTCACGATGCTGGTGGGCGCGCTGGGCGCGCTGGCGCAGAACGACCTCAACCGGCTGCTGTCGTTCCTGCTGGTCAGCCACATCGGGTTCATGCTGTTCGGGCTGGCGGTGTTCGACCCGGCGTCGATCTCGGGGGCGACGCTCTACGCGGCTCACCACATCACGGTGCTGGCCACGCTGTTCCTGGTCAGCGGCCTCATCACGCGGCGCACCGGCACCGTCAAGCTCGACGAGATGGGCGGCCTGCTGTGCGACGCGCCGGGTCTCGCCGTGCTGTTCGCGATCCCCGCCCTGACGCTGGCCGGCATCCCGCCCACGGCCGGTTTCGTGGCCAAGCTGGGGCTGCTGCAGGCCGGTGCGGCGGCCGGGCCGTGGCCCGCGGTGGTGGCCGGCGTGGTGATCCTCGCCAGCCTGCTGACGCTCTACGCGCT
The DNA here is from genome assembly GCF_025965585.1 of Pseudonocardia sp. GTDB lineage: Bacteria > Actinomycetota > Actinomycetes > Mycobacteriales > Pseudonocardiaceae > Pseudonocardia. The sequence continues at coordinate 17,379 of NZ_JAOPWR010000471.1, read as the reverse complement.
CACCCGGGTATGGGTGCGCGTGTTCTGGGGCGAGCCGACGCCGCCGCTCCCCGACGACGACCCGGACGACGAGGTGCAGGTGGGCACCGCACGCTCGTCCGTGCCGATGTACCTCGCCACCGGTGGCCTGATCGTCGCCAGCCTCGCGATCGCGGTGTTCGCGGGCCCGCTCTCGGCGCTGACGGGCCGCGCGGGCGCGGACCTCCTCGCCCGCGAGCCCTACGTGACGGCGGTACTGGGGGCAGCGCGATGACCCGGGTGCCGCGGTCGCGGTGGACCGGGCTGCTGTGGCTGACCGTGGTGTGGGTGCTGCTGTGGGGCGTGTTCACCCCGTTGACCGTCGTGGGCGGACTCGTCGTGGCGGTCCTGGTCACGGTGATCTCGCGGCAGGCGCCGGCGTCGGAGCGGCTGCCGTTGCGCCCGGTGCGGCTGCTCGGGCTCGTCGCGTACCTGCTGTACGACCTTGTCGTGTCCGGGGCCGAGGTGAGCTGGGAGGTGCTGCGCCGCGGCCCGGACGCCCGCGGCGCGATCATGTCGGTGCCGTTGCTGAGCGGGTCGGAGCGGGTGGTGGCGCTGATGGCCAGCGCGCTCTCGCTGGCCCCGGGCGCGATGGCGCTGGAGATCGACCACGACAACGGTGTCTGGTACGTCTACGCGCTCGGCCCGCGTGACGATGCCGGCGTCCGGAAGGCCTGGCTGCGGACGATGGACATGCAGCGGCGTGTCCTCGCGACGTTCGGCACGCCCGATGAGCTGCGCCGCGCGGAGCGGCTGATCCTGGAGCGTGCCTCGTGACGGCGCGATACCCGCTCGACAGGGTTGAGCCATGACCATCGTGTTCACGATCGTGCTGGTCATGCTCTGTGCGGCCGGCCTGCTGACGCTGGTGCGGCTGCTGCGCGGGCCCGGGACGCTGGACCGGATCGTCGCCCTGGACGTGTTCGTCGTGCTCATCGTCGCGGGCGCCGCCGTGTACGTCGCGTACTACGAGGACGGCTCGAACATCCCCTTGCTCGCGGCCGTCGCGCTCGTCGGGTTCGTGGGGTCGGCCACCGCGGCGCGGCTGGCCGAGCGGCGGAGGCGGCACCGGTGATCGCCGACGTCCTCTCCGCCGTCCTGATGCTCGTCGGTGCCCTGTCCTGCCTGCTCGGCGCGCTGGGGATCGTGCGGCTGCCCAGCCTGCTCTCCCGGCTGCAGGCGGCCACCAAGCCGCAGACGCTCGGGCTGCTGCTGATCCTCGCGGGCACGGCGCTGCGGGTGCCGCTGGAGAGCGCGGCCACGCTGCTGCTGGTGGGGCTGTTCCAGGTGATCACCGCGCCGGTGATCTCGCAGATCGTCGGACGGTCGGTGCACCGCAGCGGCGGCATCCGCCCGGAGGTGCTCGTGGTGGACGAGCTGGCCGAGGACAGGCCCGAGGACCGGCCCTCATAAGGTTGGGGGATGCCCTGTTACGCCCTCGGTGACTCCGAACCGGACATCCACCCCGACGCCTACGTCCACCCTGACGCCGTTGTGATCGGCAACGTGACGATCGGCGCTGAGTCGTCGGTGTGGCCCACCGCGGTGCTCCGCGGCGACGACGGCCGGATCGTGGTCGGAGCCCGCTCCAGCATCCAGGACGGGTCGATCATCCACTGCACGGCCACGCAGCCGACGATCATCGGCGACGAGGTCACGGTCGGCCACAACGTGCACATCGAGGGTGCCACCATCGGCGACCGCGCGCTCATCTCGTCGGGCTCGGTGGTGCTGAACGACTCCCGGGTCGGGGAGGGCGCGATCGTCGCCGCGGGCGCGGTCGTCTCGCCCGGTGCGGAGGTCACGGCGCGCCGGATGGCGCTGGGCATCCCGGCGCGGGTCCGCGAGGGCTACGAGGTGCCCGAGGGCGCGTTCGCCTACGCCGTCACGAGCTACGTCCAGCGGGGCAAGCGCTTCCGCTCCGAACTGCGCCGCCTGGACGACTGATGGCCAAGCCGTTGGAAGAGGTCGTCGAGGCCGGGTGGGCACGGGCGCTCGCCCCGGTGGCCCAGCAGATCGCCGACATGGGCGACTTCCTGCGTACCGAGATCGCCGCGGGCCGCCGCTACCTGCCGGCGGGCGCGAACGTGCTGCGCGCGTTCACCCAGCCCTTCGACGACGTGCGCGTGCTGATCGTGGGCCAGGACCCGTACCCGACGCCGGGGCACGCCGTCGGACTGTCGTTCTCGGTGTCGCCGCAGACCCGCCCGGTGCCGCGCAGCCTGGCCAACATCTTCCGCGAGTACTCCGACGACCTCGGCCACGCGACGCCGGCCACCGGCGATCTCACGCCGTGGGCCGACCAGGGCGTGCTGCTGCTCAACAGGGTGCTCACGGTGTCGCCGGGCGAGCCCGCGTCGCACCGCGGGAAGGGCTGGGAGGCCGTCACCGAGCAGGCCATCCGCGCCCTCGTCGAGCGCGACGCCGAGCCGCTCGTGGCCATCCTCTGGGGCAGCGACGCCCGCAAGCTCGCGCCCCTGATGCCCGACGTCCCGCTGGTGGAGTCGGCGCACCCGAGCCCGATGTCGGCCGACCGCGGCTTCTTCGGCTCACGGCCCTTCAGCCGGGCCAACGAGATGCTCGAGGAGATCGGCGGCGACCCGGTGGACTGGAAGCTGCCCTAGCCCAGGGACGACGCACAGCACCCCCGCCCGGACGTGCCGGGCGGGGGTGCTGTGGGTGTTCGGGGTGCTCGCGCTCAGGCGCGAGCGACCTTGCCCGCCTTCAGGCAGGACGTGCACACATTCATGCGGTGGCGGTTGCCACCATCGGTACGGGCCCGAACGGTCTGGATGTTCGGGTTCCAGCGGCGGTGGGTGCGGCGGTGCGAGTGCGAGACGGACATGCCGAAGCCCGGACCCTTGCCACAGACGTCGCAGACGGCAGCCACGTCGAACTCCTCGGGTAGACGAACAGGAAGCCGGGAAGTCTCCCGGTCGCGATGAGCCAGGGTACCTGCGCCGTCCGGCGGGGTGCACACCACCCGGTCGCTACCCTCTGCGGCTGTGCCCCCCGTGCTCGACTCCGCGCTCCTCACCGGCTGGGCCCGCGCGGCGACCGAGGCGCTGGAGCGGCACTGCGCGGAGGTCGACCGGATCAACGTCTTCCCCGTCGCCGACGGCGACACCGGCACGAACCTGCTGCTCACGATGCGTGCGGCGCTCGACGCGGCCTGCCGTGTGCCTCCGGGCGACGGCACCTCGGCGGTGGCAACGGCGCTTGCGCGGGGCGCCCTGCTGGGGGCCCGTGGCAACTCCGGGGTGATCCTCTCGCAGGTGCTGCGGGGCATGGCCGAGGCCGTGGCCGCGGCGCGGGCCCCGCTGGACGGTGCCGTGCTCTCCGACGCGCTGGCGCGGGCGCGGGCGCTGGCCGTCGCGGCGTTCGACCACCCCCGGGAGGGCACGGTCCTCACGGTCCTGGCGGAGGCCGCCGAGGCCGCCAGGGGCTCGCGGCTGCTCGACCGCGTGGCCTCCGCCGCGGCCGACGGCGCGGCACTCGCGCTGCGGGCCACCACCGGCCAGCTGCCGGAGCTGGCCCGCGCCGGCGTCGTAGACGCGGGAGGGCTGGGCCTCTACCTCGTCCTCGACGCACTCGACGGACTGCTCAACGGCCACCCGTCGGCGAGCGTGCTGCCGGTCGCTCCCGAGCCCGCCGTCGACGCCGCGGTCGCCGCGCGGGGCAGCGAGGCGCTGCGGGCCGAGCGTGAGGCCGGCTCGGAGGAGTTCGAGTACGAGGTGATGTACCTCCTCGACGCGGACGCCGCCGCCGTCGCGGTGCTGCGGGTGACGCTCGCCGCGCTCGGGGACTGCGTGGCCGTCGTCGGCGACGGGGACGGGCTGTGGAACGTGCACGTGCACTGCACCGACGTCGGCGCCGCGATCGAGGCGGGCGTCGCGGCGGGCCGTCCGCACCGCATCACCGTGATCCGGTTCGCCGACCAGACCGGGCCCGACGCGACCCCCGGTCGTGCCGACCGGTTCGTGCGCTCGCGCGCCGTGCTCATGGTGGTGACCGGTGCGGAGGTCGCCGAACTGGCCCGGTCGGCCGGGGCGTCGGTGATCGAGCGGGAGTCCGGCGAGTCGATCGAGGAGGCCGAGCTCGTGGCGGCGCTGGCCGGGACGCTGGCGCAACAGGTCGTCCTGCTGCCCGACGACTCCGAGCTCACCGCGGTGGCCGAACGCGCGGCCGCGGTGGCCCGCCGGGAGGGCCAGGAGGTGCTGGTGGTGCCCACCGCGTCGGTGCTGCAGGGGCTCGCGGCACTCGCCGTGCACGACCCGAACCGGCGGCCAGGCGACGACGTCGTCGCGATGGCCGAGGCCGCCGCGCTCACCCGGACGGCCGGGCTGATGGTGGCCGAGTCCGAGGCGCTGACGTGGGTGGGCCGGTGCGAGCCCGGTGACGTGCTCGGCGTCGCCGACGGGGAGGTGGTGCTGATCGCCCCGGACCTGGCTGTCGGTGCCCTGTGGTTGGCTCACCGCATGCTCCTCGCGGGCGGTGAGATCGTCACCGCGCTGCTCGGGCAGGGGGCCGACGAGGACCTCGGCGAGGGGCTGGCGGCCGACCTGCGCCGCACCCACCCCGAGGTCGACGTCGTCGTCCACCGGGGTGGGCAGACCGACTATCCGCTGGTGCTGGGGGTGGAATGACCTCGCGAAACGTCGATCCGACCGCGATCGACATGCTCTCGCCGCTGGGGCCCGTCCTCGGCCGGGCGGCCGACGCGCTGGCCAAGCAGCTCGACCTGCACACCATCGGCGATCTCGTGCGCCACTACCCGCGCCGCTACGTCGACCGCGGCAAGCTCACCGACATCGCCGGGCTCGAGATGGGCGAGCACGCCACGCTCGTCGCGCTGGTGGAGAAGGCCACGCTCCGCGACATGCGGCAGCGCCGGGGCAAGCTGCTCAACGTCGTCATCCGCGACGAGAAGGGCGCCCAGCTCGACTGCACGTTCTTCAACGGGCAGAAGGTGCAGTACGTCATCCATCCCGGCGTCCGGGCGGTGTTCTCCGGCAAGGTCGGCATGTTCAACGGGAAGCTGCAGCTCACGCACCCGCAGTTCGACCCGCTCGACGAGGCCGACGAGATCCGCCCGTTCATCTCCGTCTACCCGGCCACGGGCAAGATCACCTCGCAGGAGATCGCGCGCTGCGTGCGGCAGGTGCTCGACGTGCTGGACGACCCGACCGACCCGTTGCCCGAGTTCCTGCGGGAGCGCGAGCGCCTCGCCGACCTGGGCCGGGCGCTGCGCCGCATCCACGTCCCCGAGACCGAGGCCGACTACCACGCGGCGCGCAACCGGCTGGTGTGGGACGAGGCGATGGGCGTCCAGCTCGCGCTGGCTCTGCGTCGCCACGCCACGGTGTCGCGGCCGGCAGCCGCGTGCCCGCCGAAGCCCGGTGGCCTGCTCGATGCGTTCGACGCGCGGCTGCCGTTCACGCTCACGGCCGGGCAGCGGGAGGTCGGCGCCGAGGTGGCCGGGGACCTCTCGCACGAGCACCCGATGAACCGCCTCGTGCAGGGTGACGTCGGCGCGGGCAAGACGATCATCGCGCTGCGGGCGATGCTGCAGGTGGTCGACTCCGGCCGCCAGGCCGCACTGCTCGCACCCACCGAGGTGCTCGCCGCGCAGCACGCGCGGTCGCTGCGGTCGATGCTCGGGCCGCTGGGCAACGCCGGCGAGCTGGGGACGGCCGAGCAGGCCACGAGCGTCACGCTGCTCACGGGGTCGCTGGGGGCCAAGGCCAAGCGCCGGGCGCTGCTCGACGCCCAGTCCGGCGCGGCCGGCATCGTCGTCGGCACCCACGCGCTCATCCAGGACACCGTCGGGTTCGCCGACCTCGGGCTCGTCGTCGTCGACGAGCAGCACCGGTTCGGCGTCGAGCAGCGTGACGCGCTGCGCGGCCGCGGCGAGCTCGCGCCGCACATGCTGGTCATGACGGCCACGCCGATCCCGCGCACCGTCGCGATGACGGTGTACGGCGACCTGGAGATCTCCGCCCTGCGCGAGCTGCCGGCCGGGCGGTCCCCGATCTCGACGTCCGTCGTGCCGCTGGCGGAGAAGCCCAGCTGGTTCGGCAGCGTCTGGCGGCGGGTGCGGGAGGAGGTCGCGGCCGGGCACCAGGCGTACGTGGTGTGCCCGCGGGTCGGCGACGCCGCGGGCAAGGACGAGGAGCTCGTCGACGACGCCCCGGACATCGGCGCCGACTCGGACGACGGCGGCTCGGCGCGGCGTCCGCCGATGGCGGTGCTCGACGTCGGGCCCAAACTGGAGGAGGGCCCCCTGCAGGGCCTGCGCATCGGCATCCTGCACGGCAAGCTGCCGCCCGACGAGAAGGACACCGTGATGCGGGCCTTCGAGCGGCGCGAGCTGGACGTGCTGGTGGCCACCACCGTCATCGAGGTGGGGGTCGACGTCCCCAACGCCACGGCCATGGTCATCCTCGACGCCGACCGCTTCGGCCTCTCCCAACTCCACCAGCTCCGCGGCCGCGTGGGCCGGGGATCGGCGCCGGGGGTGTGCCTGCTGGTCACCGACATGCCGGCGGCCACCGCGGCCCGCGAGCGCCTCGACGCGGTGGCCGGCACCACCGACGGCTTCGAGCTGGCCCGCCTCGACCTCGAGCTGCGCCGTGAGGGCGACGTGCTGGGCGCGATGCAGTCGGGCCGGCGCTCCGGCCTGCGGCTGCTGTCCCTGCTGCGCCACGAGGAGATCATCTCCAAGGCTCAGGTGTACGCGGGCCACATCGTGGAGGAGGACCCGAGCCTCGACACCCATCCCGGCCTGTTCGCGCTGGTCGGTGAGACGGTGGGCGACGAGGAGCGCGCGGCCTACCTCGACAAGGTCTGAGGCCGTCGGGCCGGTGACCGCCGCGAGGTGGGCGTTTCGCTCCGACGACCATCGGATACGCCCCGGTGGCGCCGATCATGACGGGCCCGCCGGCCGGTTCGTGTCACCTCGCGCGCCGCGTGGTGCCGACCGCGCGCCATTGCGTGTCGACTCGCGCGCCGGGTCGTGTCGACTCCCGGGGCTCGGACCCCCGTCAGGCGGGGAGGGCGCCTCGGGCCGCTTCGTCCAGCGCCGTTCTGGCCGGGATCGGGACGTGTACGACCCCGGCCTTGTCCAGCTTCGCCAGCTCCGAGCGGGCGCGGGCGTAGGCCGTCAGGCGCTCGGCGTCGCTGTCGGAGTCGCGGGCCGTGGTGAGCAGCTTGATCACCCGCTCGACGGTGCTGCGCTCGGCGGGGGAGAGACCCGAGAGGCGGATGCGCTCGGCGGCGTCATGGGCGGCGCGCCAGGCCCGCTCCGCGCGGTCGACGGCGGCCACGAACTGCGGGGCGTGGGTGCCGCCGGGGTACGCGTCGGTCTCCAGTGCCTGGGCCTCGGCGAACGCGTCGACGAAACGCGCGGTGCTCGCCACCGACACGTCGGCGAGGGCGGGCAGCCGCAGCACCTGCATGGCGTCGCACTCGTAGGCGGCGTACTCGCCGCGCAGACCGTGGAACCGGCGCTGGGCGTGGGCCCACACGAGGTCCGGGCGGGGCGCGGCGGCGGGCCTGCCGGGCAGCGGGGCGGTGCCGGGGGCGCCTCCGCGGCGCAGGGACTCCCGGCGGCGGCCGCGCCGCACCAGCGTGAACGCGAGCGCGCCGACCAGCAGCACCGGCGAGAACAGCCAGACGAGCATGGTGGCGAACAGGCCGACCCCTGCCGCCCCGAGCAGCAGCGGCTCGAACGACTCACTGCTCATGGCGATGGCCACCACGATCAGCAGGAGGGGCAGCACAGCGTGCGGGCGGTGTCGCCGGCCCGCGACGTACGGGTGCCTGCCGTGCTGCTGACGGCGCCGTCGTGAGCTCTCCCGCAGCCGTCTTCCCTCCGCGAACGCGGACGCCTGGCCCGGCGGAAAGCCGCCTGCGGGCATCGGGTTTCCGTAGGCCGGCCTGCCGGTGTGGTGGCGCACCTCTCCTTGGTACCGGAAGTCGGCGGTCGCTCGCACGGGTCCGATCGAGTGTCCGACGGTACGGTTCGGCGTGCCGATCACCGTCGTCGGCAGAGCAGAGGAGGGAGCCACCGTGTTCCGCAAGGTGCTGGTCGCCAACCGCGGCGAGATCGCGATCCGTGCGTTCCGCGCGGCCTACGAGCTCGGCGTGTCCACGGTGGCGGTGTTCCCGTACGAGGACCGCAACTCCCTGCACCGGGCGAAGGCCGACGAGTCCTATCAGATCGGCGAGCCGGGCCACCCGGTCCGCGCGTACCTGTCGGTCGACGAGGTGATCAAGGCGGCGCGCAAGGCAGGCGCCGACGCGATCTACCCCGGCTACGGGTTCATGTCGGAGAACCCCGACCTCGCGCAGGCCTGCGAGGACGCGGGCATCACTTTCGTGGGCCCGCCCGCGTCGGTGCTGCACCTGACGGGCAACAAGTCGCGCGCCATCGCCGCGGCCCGCGAGGCCGGCGTCAACGTGCTGCAGTCCTCGGAACCGGGCACCGACGTCGACGCGCTGGTCACGTCGGCCGATGAGATCGGTTTCCCGATCTTCGTCAAGGCCGTGGCGGGCGGCGGCGGGCGCGGCATGCGGCGCGTCCAGGAGCCCGGTGACCTGCGTGAGGCGATCGAGGCCGCCATGCGCGAGGCCGAGTCCGCGTTCGGCGACGCCACGGTGTTCGTCGAGCAGGCCGTGGTGAACCCGCGCCACATCGAGGTTCAGATCCTCGCCGACGCCTCCGGCAACGTCGTGCACCTCTACGAGCGCGACTGTTCGGTGCAGCGGCGCCACCAGAAGGTCATCGAGATCGCGCCCGCGCCGAACCTGGACCCGGAGATCCGGGCGCGGATCTGCGACGACGCGGTGAAGTTCGCCCGCGCCATCGGCTACGTCAACGCCGGCACGGTGGAGTTCCTGCTCGACGAGCGCGGCGAGCACGTGTTCATCGAGATGAACCCCCGCATCCAGGTCGAGCACACGGTCACCGAGCAGGTCACCGACCGCGACCTGGTGATCGCGCAGCTGCGCATCGCGTCCGGGATGTCGCTGCCGGACCTGCGGCTGACCCAGGACCAGGTGACGTGCACGGGCGCGGCCCTGCAGTGCCGCGTGACCACGGAGGACCCGTCCAACGGCTTCCGCCCCGACGTCGGCACGATCAGCAACTACCGCTCCCCGGGCGGCCCCGGTGTCCGCCTCGACGGCGGCACCACGCACACGGGCGCCGAGGTCAGCGCCCACTTCGACTCGATGCTGGTCAAGCTCACCTGCTACGGCCACGACTTCCCCAACGCCGTGCGCCGCGCGCGCCGTGCGATCGCGGAGTTCCGCATCCGGGGCGTGTCGACGAACCTGCCGTTCCTCGCCGCGGTGCTCGCCGACCCGGACTTCCAGGAGGGACGGGTCACCACCAGCTTCATCGAGGAGCGCCCCGAGCTGCTGCGCGCCCGCCAGCCCGCCGACCGCGGCACGCGGATCCTCACCTACCTGGCCGAGGTCACGGTCAACAAGCCCAACGGGCCGCGGCCGGAGGTCGTGGAGCCGGTGGACAAGCTCCCGCAGTGCGACGTCGGCGCCCCCGCCCCGGACGGGTCGCGGCAGCTGCTGCGCGAGCTGGGCCCGGAGGGCTTCGCCCGGCGCCTGCGGGAGCAGACCGCCGTGGCCGTCACCGACACGACGTTCCGCGACGCCCACCAGTCGCTGCTGGCCACGCGCGTGCGCAGCCGCGACCTGCTCGCCGTCGCCCCGTACGTCGCACGTACGGCACCGGAGCTGCTGTCCCTGGAGTGCTGGGGCGGGGCGACCTACGACGTCGCGCTGCGGTTCCTCAACGAGGACCCGTGGGACCGGCTGGCGGCGCTGCGCGAGGTCGTGCCCAACATCTGCACGCAGATGCTGCTGCGCGGGCGCAACACCGTCGGCTACACGCCGTACCCGATCGAGGTCACCGACGCGTTCGTCGAGGAGGCCGCAGCGACCGGGATGGACATCTTCCGGATCTTCGACGCGCTCAACGACGTCGCGCAGATGCGCCCTGCGATCGACGCGGTGCGCGCCACCGGCACGGCCGTCGCGGAGGTGGCGCTCTGCTACACCGGCGACCTGTCGGACCCCGACGAGTCGCTCTACACGCTGGACTACTACCTGCGCCTGGCCGAGCAGATCGTCGACGCCGGGGCGCACGTCCTGGCGATCAAGGACATGGCCGGGCTGCTGCGCCCGCCTGCGGCGAAGAAGCTGGTCACGGCGTTGCGGGAGCGGTTCGACCTGCCGGTGCACCTGCACACCCACGACACCGCCGGCGGCCAGCTGGCCACGCTGGTCGCGGCGATCGACGCCGGCGTGGACGCGGTCGACGCGGCCGTCGCGTCGATGGCGGGGACGACGTCGCAGCCCTCGCTGAGCGCGCTGGTGGCGGCCACCGACCACACCGAGCGCGCCACCGGGCTCTCGCTCACCGCCATCGGTGACCTGGAGCCGTACTGGGAGGCCGTGCGGAAGGTCTACGCGCCGTTCGAGTCGGGGCTCGCGTCGCCGACCGGGCGCGTCTACCACCACGAGATCCCGGGCGGGCAGCTGTCCAACCTGCGCCAGCAGGCCATCGCGCTCGGCCTGGGCGACCGGTTCGAGCTGATCGAGGACCTCTACGCCGCCGCCGACCGCATGCTGGGCAGGCTGGTGAAGGTCACGCCGTCGTCCAAGGTGGTGGGGGATCTCGCGCTGCACCTCGTCGGCGCCGGTGTGGAGGCCAAGGACTTCGAGGCCGAGCCCGGGAAGTTCGACGTGCCGGACTCGGTGATCGGGTTCCTGCGCGGCGAGCTGGGCGATCCGCCCGGCGGCTGGCCGGAGCCGTTCCGCACCCGCGCGCTGGAGGGCCGTTCGCCGGAGAAGGCGGGCGTCGAGCTCACCATCGACGACCGGCGCGGCCTGCGCGAGGACCGCCGCCGCACCCTCAACCGGCTGCTGTTCCCGGCGCCCACGCGCGAGTACGAGGCCCACCAGGAGGCCTACGGCGACACCTCGGTGCTGTCGACCAAGGACTTCCTCTACGGCCTGGAGCCCGAGCTCGAGCACACCGTGGAGCTGGAGCAGGGCGTCACGCTGCTCATCGAGCTGGAGGCCATCTCCGAGGCCGACGAGCGCGGCTACCGCAACGTGCTGGCCACCCTCAACGGCCAGATGCGCCCGGTCTCCATCCGCGACGAGTCGGTGACCACCGACGTCAAGGCCGCCGAGCGGGCCGACCGTGCGAACCCCAAGCACGTCGCGGCGCCGTTCGCGGGCGTGGTGACGCTGCAGGTGGGCGAGGGAGACAAGGTCGAGTCGGGCCAGACGGTGGCCACGATCGAGGCGATGAAGATGGAGGCGTCGATCACCGCCCAGCAGGGCGGCACGGTCGGGCGCATGGCCATCGGCAAGGTCCAGCAGGTGGAGGGCGGCGACCTGCTCCTGGAGCTGGAATGACGGGTGGCGGAGCCGCATGACCAGGATCGTCGCGGGGGTGGCCGGTGGGCGGCGGCTCGCGGTCCCGCCGAAGGGCACCCGGCCCACCTCCGACCGGGTGCGCGAGGCGCTGTTCGCCGCGCTCGACCACGATCCCGGCCTCGACGGCGTCGCCGTGCTCGACCTGTGCGCAGGCTCGGGCGCGCTGGGGCTGGAGGCGCTCTCGCGGGGCGCCGCGCACGCGCTGTTCGTGGAGTCCGACCGCCGCGCCGCCGACGTGCTGCGCCGCAACGTCGCGACCCTGGGGCTCGGCGGCGTCGTGCGGGCCGCCCCGGCCGCGGCGGTGCTGGCCGGCGCCGCCGACCGCGCCTACGACGTCGTGCTCGTCGACCCGCCCTACGACGTCCCCGACGCCGAGATCGCCGGCTGGCTCACGGCGGCGACCGCGCACGGGTGGCTCGCCGAGGACGTGACGGTGGTGGTGGAGCGGCGGTCCGGCGGCGGCGCCTTCCCGTGGCCCTCGCCACTGGAGGCCGGCCGTGAGCGCCGTTACGGCGAGACGGTGCTGCACGTTGCGCACTGTTACGGTTCCGGTTCATGAGGCGCGCCGTCTGTCCCGGCTCCTTCGACCCCCCGACGAACGGCCATCTCGACATCATCGGCCGCGCGTCGGGGCTGTTCGACGAGGTCGTCGTGGCCGTGGGCATCAACAAGAGCAAGAACCGGATGTTCACGGTCGAGGAACGCATCGCGATGCTCGAGGAGGTCGTGAAGCCGTTCTCCAACGTGACGGTGTCGTCCTTCTCCGGGCTCCTCGTCGACTACTGCCGCGAGCACGACGTCCGGGCCATCGTGAAGGGCCTGCGCGCCGTCACGGACTTCGACTACGAGCTGCAGATGGCGCAGATGAACAAACAGCTCTCCGGCGTGGACACGCTGTTCATGTCCACCAATCCCGAGTGGAGCTTCGTCGCCAGCTCGCTGGTCAAGGAGATCGCCATCTTCGGTGGTGACGTGGCCCACCTGCTCCCCGAGTCCGTACATCACCGCCTGCTGGAGCGCATCGCGGAGCGGGCCTGATCACCCGAACGGAACTTGACACGCGCGGGCTGCGCCTAATACGCGATGTGGCGGTCACGCGGTGAGAGGATCGCTCCCGTGTACCGGGTCTTCGAATCGCTCGACGCGCTGGTCACGGTCGTCGAGGAGGCACGGGGCGTCCCGATGACCTCGAACTGCGTGGTTCCCCGCGGGGACGTCCTCGAGTTGCTGGACGACGTCCGCGAGGCGATCCCGGGCGAGCTCGACGACGCCCAGGACGTGCTCGACCGCCGCGACGAGCTCGTGGACGACGCCACACAGGAGGCCGAGCAGACGCGCTCCAGCGCGCAGGCCGACGCCGACGAGATGCTGGCCCAGGCCCGCGAGGAGGCGCAGCGGCTGGTGTCCGAGGCGCGCGCGGAGGCCGAGCAGACGCTCGCCCACGCCCGCCACGAGGCCGAGCGCGCCATCGCCGACGGTCGTGCCCAGTACAACGACCTCACCGACCGCGCCCGCGCCGAGGCCGAGCGGCTGGTGCAGGCCGGCCGCGTCACGCACGACCGCTACATCACCGAGGGGCAGGCCGAGCAGGCCCGGCTGGTGTCGCAGACCGAGGTGGTGCACGCGGCCCGTCACGAGTCGGCGCGGATCGTCGACGCCGCCACAAGCGAGACCGACCGGCTGCGCCGCGAGTGCGACGGCTACGTCGACGCCAAGCTCGCCGAGTTCGAGGAGACTCTCTCCAAGGCGCTCGGCACCGTCACGCGCGGCCGCAGCCAGCTCTGGCGTGGTGCGGCCCCCAACGGCGCGCCCGCGGGTGCGACCCTGCACGGCCGGACGGGCACCGGTACCGGCATGGACCTGATCGACTGACGCTCCATGGGTCGCGTGATCACCTTGTGGTCACGATTGCTCCGTTCGGCCCCATTTGTCGGGGTACTCTCGCGCCGTGGGGCGGCAGCCGGTGGAGCCCGATCCTTCGACGTGGTGGGCCCGGTACGGACACCGTCTCGAGCCATCCCCGGAGGTCGCCAGGCCGCGGAGCGGAGAGCCAGGGGGTGCGGTGGCGGTAAGCACGGGGAACGCGGCGGTGTCGGGCACTGCGGTGTTGGGCACTGCGGTGTCGGGCACCGGGGTGTCGAGCGCGGTCGACGAGCTGAGCAGCGAGACGATCGTGCGGGAGCGCCCTGACGAACCGTCCGCGGGATGGCGGCGCGCGGTCCTGCGGGCCACGGGCGGGCTGGTCAACCCGGGGCCGGGCCTTGACGAGCTGCGCCGCCGCGAGGTGCTCCACCGCATCCGCAGGCCGCTGCAGCAGGCGCACCGCATCGCCGTCAGCTCGATCAAGGGCGGGGTCGGCAAGACCACGGTGGCCACGCTGCTCGGTCTGGTGATGGCGGAGTACCGCGGCGACCGCGTGCTCGTCATGGACGCCAACCCGGACGCCGGCACGCTGGCCGACCGCCTCACGGGCGAGTCCGCGGTCACCGTGCGGGAGCTGCTGCGCGACCTCGACGGGATCCGCTCGTGGACCGAGGTCTCGCACTACACGAGCCTCGCCGGACGCCTGCAGGTGCTGGCCTCCGAGCAGGACCCCGCGGCCGGCGAGGCGTTCAACCGTGAGGAGTACGAACGCGTGTGCGGGCTGCTCGACCGGTACTTCAACGTGATCGTCACCGACTCCGGCACCGGGCTGGTGCACTCGGCGATGGAGGGCACGCTGAAGCTGGCCGACAGCATGATCATCGTCGGGGCGCCAACGGTCGACGGTGCCGGCCGGGCGAGCAAGACGCTCGACTGGCTGCACGCCCACGGCCACGGCGCTCTCGCCGGGGACTCGGTCGCGGTGCTCTCGTGCGACCGCTCCAGCTCCGACGTGGACCTCGCGCGCATCCGGGAGCACTTCGCGTCACGGTGCCGGGCGGTCGTGGAGATCCCGCACGACCCGCACCTGGCCACGGGCGGACGCGTGGAGCTCGCGCGGCTCCGCCCGGCCACCCGGGACGCGGCTCACGCGCTCGCGGCCCACATGGCGGACCTCTTCGTCCCCTGACCGGGGGGTTGGAGCGCCAGGAGCCCGATCAAGACCCAGACAGTCCGCCCGCGCCCGCGGGGGTTCGGGTGGAACGTCCGTGATGTGGGGGAGTGTCGTGACGAGCAGCCGGGAGACAGCGTCGACGGACGACGTCGACGGGCGGGTGGCCGACGAGGACGAGGTGGCCCCTGCCGCCGCGGCGGAGCCCGAGGTGCCCACCGTGGACGACGCCGACATCGAGAGCGCCAACTCGGCCGCACCCGCGAAGACGCCCGGGTCCGGAGGCTCGCCCTCGGCGGAGCATGCGCAGGACGCCCCCCATGGGGAGCCGGTCACCGGCCCCGTCGCGCAGGTGCCGGGGCCGTTCCCGGGCCCGGCCGCGCCGCCCGCGGGACACGGACCGGCCCCGTTCTCACCGCGGCCCGGCACCGGTCCGGCCCCCGCGCAGGCCCCCGTCCAGCCGTGGGTGCGGCCGCGTCCCCGCCCGGACGCCGGCAGCGCCGCGGAGCTCACCGAGGACGCGATCGTGCGGTTCCGTAGTGATCGCCCGCAGAGCGGCTGGCGCGGGATGATGTACAAGGCGTCGGGCGGCCTGGTGAACCCGGGCATCGGGCCGGCTGAGAAGGCGCGCCAGGAGCAGCTGCGCCGGATCCGACGGCCGCTGCCGGGCTCGCACCAGATCGCCGTCAGCTCGCTCAAGGGCGGGGTCGGCAAGACCAGCGTCGCGGCCTGCCTGGGCCTGGTGCTGGCGGAGAACCGCGGCGACCGCGTGATCGCCCTGGACGCCAACCCCGACGCCGGCACGCTCGCCGACCGGCTCACCGCGGAGACGTCGGTGACGGTGCGCACCCTCATCGACAACATCGAGGCCACCCACTCGCTCACCGACATCGCGCGCTACACCAGCCTCACTGGCCGGCTGCAGGTGCTGGCCTCCGAGCAGGACCCCGCGATGAGCGAGGCGTTCAACCGGGACGAGTACGAGCGCGTGTGCGAGGTCCTCACGCGCTTCTACAACATCGTCATCACCGACTCGGGCACCGGGCTGGTGCACTCGGCGATGGAGGGAACGCTCGCGCTGGCCGACAGCCTGGTGGTGGTCGGCTCCCCGACGGTCGACGGCGCCGGCCGCGCCAGCAAGACGCTCGACTGGCTGATCGCGCACGGCCACGCGGCGCAGGTCGCCAACGCGGTGATCGTGCTCAGCTGCGACCGGACCAGCAAGGAGGTCGACCGGACGCGGGTCCGCAGCCACTTCCAGGCCCGCTGCCGCGCGGTCGTCGAGGTGCCGCACGACCCGCACCTGGCCACCGGCGGCCGGATCCGGCTGGACCGCCTCCGCCGGCCGACGCTCGACGCGTTCCTGGCACTCGCCGCGTTGCTCGCCGACGGCTTCGGTGGCCCCGTCCGCTCGACCGGGATCGCGTCGGAACAGGTGCCGAGCCCGCGATGACGTGCGAGGCACCGAGCCGCTGAGGCGATGCGGGCCGACGTGCGGGGGAGCGGACCCGGCCGGTGCGCGCGGAGCAGGCCAGGCCGTGCGCGCGCCGGAGGCCGGAGGCCCGATCCGCGTGTCGGGGCCGCGTGTCACCGCTTCCCTGGAGGAACCCACCGCGAGCGTTCGTGTGGCTCCTCCGGCCGGCCGGGCGCTGGATCCGGACCAGGCGGCCTCGGAGTTCGCCGGCCGCTGACCCTCGCGTGCACCCGCCCGACAGTGGGACAGTCATCCGTGAACGATGGCGGTCGGGTGACGCGCGGGAGGTCCACGGGGTGCGGTTGCGGCGATACGGAGGAGTGGCGGCCGCGACGCTGGTGGCGGCGGCGGTGCTGGTGATCCCGCAGAGCCAGAGCCCGCAGAGCCAGAATCCGACGACCGCCTCGCCGGCCATCGCACTCGCCGATCCTCCGTACCCGGACGTCGTGCTGGGTGCGCTGCAGCGCGACGAGGTGGCGGCGGTCCCAGGTCGGACCACCCCGCCGACGACCACCCCGCCGGCTGCCGCGCCCCCGACGCGCGCGACCCCGGCCCTGTCGCCGGAGCAGGTGCGGCTGGCTCTGGCCACCGACCCCGGCGGTACCCGGGGCATACCGGCCCGCGTGCTGGCCGCCTACCGGCACGCGGCGCAGCTCGAAGCCGCCGGTGATGCCGGTTGCCACCTCGACTGGAGCCTGCTGGCGGGGATCGGGCGCATCGAGTCGGGGCATGCGAGCGGCGGTCGCGTCGACGCCGCAGGCACCACGCGCGGGCCCATCCTCGGTCCGGTGCTGGACGGTTCGCCGCCCGGCACCGCGGTGGTCCCCGACACCGACGGCGGGACGCTCGACGGCGACGCCCGCTTCGACCGGGCCACCGGCCCCATGCAGTTCCTCCCGGGAACTTGGCGGGCGGTCGGTGCCGACGGCAACGGCGACGGGCTGGCCGACCCGAACAACGTCGACGACGCCGCTTTCGGGTCGGCCCGCTACCTCTGCGCGGGCGGTGGCGACCTCCGCGACCCGCAGGACGTGGCGGCCGCGCTCTACCGCTACAACCGCTCGGCCGTGTACGGCGCCGACGTGCTGGCGTGGGCCGAGGCCTACCGGACGGGGGCGACCCCGGTGCCGGACGCCACCGGCCCGGTACCGCCTGGGCCGGCGGTCCGCCCCGTCCCCACCGACGGGCCGAGCGCCCCGTCGGTCCTGGCGGCGGAGCCGCCGCGGGTGGCTGCGGATCCTGTGCCACGTGCAGCGGCGTCCTCCGTGCGGCCGGTGGGTCCGGGAAACCGGGCCCCGGCGACGGGCCCTGCGAGCCCGTCCCACACCACCGGGCCGGCCCACACCACCGGGCCGGCCCACACCACCGGGCCGGCCCACACCAC
>NZ_JAOPWR010000441.1 GCF_025965585.1 Pseudonocardia sp. | reverse complement strand
ATCTCGGGCGGTGGCGCCATGCAAACAACCGGCACCGGCACCTTCGTCGTCACGTGGAACACCGGGCTGACTACGACGGGCACGGACACGAAGATCGTGATCACGCCCTCGCAGTGCCCGTCGACCTCCCCGGAAGAGGTCGAGGCGTTCGGCGACGTGACCGGTGGTACGGCTACACGCCTTATTGGCGGACAGGCACACAGCTTCTTCTGCGTCAGTGCCACCGAGCGCGTGCTTCTGCCCGGTACGACGTGGGACATGTAAGGACATGTAAGGACGCATCTCTTCGAAGCGTTCGGGCAGTCGACCTCGGTGGTCGTGATGCTGGTACCTCGGGTAATGCGTAGCCGCCCCGAACCGTTGCTCTGACATCGGTCCCTGCGGCGGGGTTTCGAAGTGAAACTGGCCTCCGGCCCGCGCCGGGGGCTAGTTTCGCGTTGGTTCCCCGGCCCAAAGGGCTAACCCCACCGGCGGTGGGGCCTTGCTACGCACGCCCGATCGACGGTGGAGCCACTTGCCTTACGAGGGTCAGGTGCTGATCGACACACCCCGCGACCTGTGTGATTGAACGGCACTTACGATCGCTACATCAACCCGTCGAAACTCGTTACACGTGTAACGATATTTGCTCCACCAACGACGAAGGGTAGGAATCGATCGTCTGACTCCAGAAATGGGCGGATCCGCATTGAATGAAGCTCTTCCACTCGGAAATTCTGATGCTGTTCATTCGAGTGATGGTCAGACAATCGACGGTTCGGCCGGCTGTCGCTCGATCTCTCCCACGACCGAAGATCGGCCTCCCTACACCGCGACCGAGTCCGAGGCCACGAAGCCAGCTCCTCGTCCTCAGCCCGCGATGGACGAGTCGCCGTGGCAGACGACCAGGGAGCGCGTACGGGAGTCCATAACCGAAGCACGGAAGCTCGCGCGACGCGAGCTTCGGGCGAGGTTGCCTGCAGTGACGGAACGCGTGGTCGAGTACGTATTCGATGAGGACGGCTTCTACGAGGGCGTCGCTGACAAGCTCATCGAAGGGCTGCCGATCAGACGACGCGCAACTGGACTAATGGCAGCCCGCTCCGCCGCGCCGGTACCGCTACCCCGGACGCCGTCGGTTTGACGACTGCGCGGCGGTGGCCGGGGATCGTGTTCGCGCCCTAGCCCGACCGCCTGCCACCAGCAGTCGCCGTGACCGCACCGACTCGCGGCGCGGTCCTGCGATCGGCGCGGCCGGCGGCCGTCGCGGCGCGCGAACAGCGGAGCAGATTGCCGCCACCGGTCCGTAGACACCGCCGTCGAGGCGGTCGACGATGGCCGGGCGGCAGTGTCGGGGGCCGCGCACGACGCGGATGCGCGCGGGCGACGCCGCCACCTCCGGTTGTCAACCGGCGGCCGGAGATCGCAGTACTCAACGGAGCAAGCCCATGCCCTTCGTCACCGTCGGTCAGGAAAACTCCGGCAACATCGACATCTACTACGAGGACCACGGCGGCGGCCGCCCGGTGGTACTCATCCACGGCTACCCGCTGTCCGGGCACTCCTGGGAGAAACAACTCCGCCCGCTGCTCGACGCCGGCCACCGGGTGATCACCTACGACCGCCGCGGCTTCGGCGATTCCAGCCGGCCCACCGTCGGCTACGACTACGACACCTTCACGGCCGACCTGCACGCCCTGATGCAGACCCTGGACCTGCGCGACACCACCCTGGTCGGATTCTCGATGGGCACCGGCGAGGTGACCCGCTACCTGGGCACCCACGGCTCCGACCGGGTCCGCACCGCCGTCCTGCTCGGACCCATCCCGCCCTACCTGCTCAAGACCGACGACAACCCCGAGGGCGTCGACAAGAGCGTCTTCGACCAGATCATGGCGGCGGTCACCGCCGACCGCCCGGCGTACCTGAAGGACTTCTTCGACAACTTCGACAACGTCGACAAGCTCCGCGGCACCCGGATCAGCGACCAGGCGTTGCAGGCGAGCTTCAACGTCGCCGCCGGCGCATCCGCCTACGCCACCTGGGCCTGCGTCCCGACCTGGCTGACCGACTTCCGCGGCGACCTGCCCAAGATCGACGTCCCGATGCTGGTGGTGCAGGGCACCGAGGACCGCATCCTGCCCATCGACGCCACCGGCAGGCGGCTGCCCGCGCTCATCAAGGACGCCCGCTTCGTGGAGATCGACGGCGGCCCGCACAACATCGGCTGGACCCACGCCGCGGAGGTCAACCGCGAGCTACTCGGCTTCCTCGCGGGATGACCAGGCATCTGGGCACACATCGGCGATCGGGTGAAAGCCCAGGTGACGGGCGCCTTCTCGGTCGCAGGGGATGATCTTGGTCTGTGACTGGCCGGGACCTCCTGTCGCCGGGCCGTTCGACCCCGTCGCGGTCGGGAGGGGCAGGTTGGCCGGATGTACATCGGGAGAACGCGCGGAGGCGTGGTGAGGCTGCTCCCGACCGGTTACCGCCGCGCCGCGTCTCCGGGAAGCGCGGAAGGAGAGTGCGCCATGTCAGTGGAGACTGCGGGCAAGCAGCCCGTGGAGGAGCGGAGCTTTCAGGAAGCGCCGGACGGTGGCTACGTCACGACGGCGCGGGGCCTGGGGGTCTTGCGGACGCCGCGGTTGAACAAGGGGACGGCGTTCACTCGGGAAGAGCGGGCGGCACTCGGGCTGGACGGGCTCTTGCCGCCGGTGGTCACGACGCTCGAGGAGCAGGAGCGGCGGGTGTACCGGCAGTACCGGGCCCAGCCGACCGACCTGCTCAAGAACGTCTACCTCACGGCGCTGCACGACCGCAACGAGCATCAAGGAAAACCGCCGCGTCAGGATGAAGTTCGCCGCGGCTGACGTATGTGTCCTCGAGGAACTTGGCGTGGCCCATCAGGTCGGCCTTTGCGCGGTCGGTGAG
>NZ_JAOPWR010000423.1 GCF_025965585.1 Pseudonocardia sp. | reverse complement strand
CCCCGGGCAGCCGCAGCGTCTGACCTCCGACCCGGACGCGGCCGGACGCCTCGCCGGCGACGACGAGACCGCCCGCCGCCGGGGCGACGGCGGAACCGTCATGCATGGGCGCGGCGGGTGCGGCCAGCTCCCACATCGCGGTCACCGCGGGGGTACCGGACACGGGGGCCCCGGCGGACCGATGACGACCCGGCCCGGGCAGCACAGCCGCGAGGGCGTGCGCGGCCGCCTCGGCGGGCCCGGCACCACGGACCAGCGCGTGCTGCATCAGCTCGAGGCGCGCCAGGTCGTCCGGCGAGTAGCGGCGGTGCCTGCCCGGGGCGTGGTCGGTGGGGCCGATGCCGTAGCGGCGGTCCCAGGTGCGGAGCGTCGCCGGGGCGATGCCCAGCCTGCGCGCGGCCGCGGCGACGCTGAGCCGCGGCTCCTGCACGCGGGCCGGATCGGTGGCGGGCGGCCCGGGCGGAGGCGGGCCGGGCGGGACCGCGCTCGGGTCGGGCTGCATCGTCCCATCGTGCGGGGCGGAACCACCGTGGGCAACCTGGCGCGCCCACGCCGCAAGTGTTTCACGACTCGTTCCTTGAACAAGGTTTGGCGCGGTTCTATGGTGGGGTAACCCGCCGACGTACAAGACGGAGGCGAACAAGGGTGGGGTGATGATCGTGGCGGACACTCGGAGACTTCCGGTCCCGGTCACGGATATCTACGACTGGCAGATGCAGGGCGCGTGCCGAGGTATGGACAGCGCCTTCTTCTTCCACCCCGAGGGAGAGCGGGGGCCCGCGAGAGCCAGCCGCGAGGCGAAGGCGAAGCACGTGTGCAACGGCTGCGCCGTGCTGGAGCAGTGCCGCAGGCACGCGCTCTCGGCGCACGAGCCCTACGGTGTCTGGGGCGGGCTCTCGGAGTCGGAGCGCGACGACATCATCCGCGACCGCGACCGCACGCTGCGGGTGCAGGGACGTCCCACGATGGTCCCGCGGATCTGACGCTCCCCACGGACCCGGGTCCTGAGCGGAGGACACCGCGCCGGACCCGTGAACACCGAAGGCGGGCCGACCCGTCAGGGCGGCCCGCCTTCGCCGTGCGGTACTGATGTGTCAGTGGCCGTGCCCGTGGCCGTGGCCACCGGCGGGGGCCGGCGGGGCGTCCTCCGGCTTGTCGACGACCGCGCTCTCGGTGGTGAGCACCATGCGCGCGATCGACGCGGCGTTGACCACCGCGGACCGGGTGACCTTGACGGGGTCGATGACACCGTCGGCGACGAGGTCGCCGTAGGTCAGGGTGGCGGCGTTGAACCCGCTGCCCCACTCCATCTCCGACACCTTGCCGACCACGACCGCGCCCTCGAGACCGCCGTTGGCGGCGATCCAGAACAGCGGCGCGGACAGTGCCTTGCGGACGACCGACACGCCGGTGGCCTCGTCGCCGGAGAGGCCGAGGCCGTCCTCCAGCGCCTTGGCCGCCTGCACGAGTGCCGAACCGCCGCCGGGCACGATGCCCTCCTCGACCGCGGCGCGGGTGGCCGCCACCGCGTCCTCGATGCGGTGCTTGCGCTCCTTGAGCGCGGTCTCGGTGGCGGCACCGACCTTGATGACCGCGACGCCGCCGGACAGCTTCGCCAGCCGCTCCTGCAGCTTCTCGCGGTCCCAGTCGGAGTCGGCCTCCTCGATCTCGCGGCGCAGCTGCGCGACGCGGGCCTCGATGGCCTCCTTGGAGCCGCCGCCCTCGACGAGGGTGGTGGCGTCCTTGGTGACCACGGCACGGCGGACCGAGCCCAGCAGGTCCAGCCCGGCCTCGGACAGCTTGAGCCCGACCTCCGGGTTGATGACCGTGCCGCCGGTGGCGATGGCGAGGTCGTCCATGAACGCCTTGCGGCGGTCGCCGAAGAACGGCGACTTGACCGCGGCGACCCGGATGGTCTTGCGGATCGAGTTGACCACCAGGGTGGACAGGGCCTCGCCCTCGAGGTCCTCGGCGATGATCAGCAGCGGCCTGCCGTCGGCGAGCACCTTCTCCAGCAGCGGCAGCAGATCGGCGATGGCGCCGATCTTGTCGCGGTGCAGCAGGACGTAGGCGTTCTCGAGCACCGCCTCCATCGACTCCGCGTCGGTCACGAAGTACGGGGAGAGGTAGCCCTTGTCGAACTGCAGGCCCTCGGTGATCTCCAGGTCGGTGGAGAGCGTCGAACCCTCCTCGATCGTGATCACGCCGTCCTTGCCGACGGCCTTGAGGGCCTCGCTGATCAGGTTGCCGATCTCCTCCTCGCGGGAGGCGATCGTGCCGACCTGGGCGATGTGCTCCTTGTCGTTGACCGGGATGGCCTTCTCCTTGAGCACCTCCGCCACCTTGTCCGCGGCCTTGGAGATGCCGATGCCCAGTGCCATCGGGTTGGCACCTGCGGCGACGTTGCGCAGCCCGGCGGCCACCATGGCCTGCGCCAGCACCGTGGCGGTGGTGGTGCCGTCGCCCGCGACGTCGTTGGTCTTCGTGGCGACGGTCTTGGCGAGCTGGGCGCCGAGGTTCTCGAAGGGGTCCTCGAGGTCGATCTCACGCGCGATGGTGACGCCGTCGTTGGTGACGGTCGGCCCACCGAACTTCTTGTCCAACACGACGTGGCGGCCGCGCGGGCCGAGGGTCACCTTGACCGCGTCGGCCAGCTGGTTCACCCCGCGCTCCAGTGCGCGACGAGTCTCCTCGTCGAAGCTGATCTGCTTCGGCATCTGTGCCTCTCTCAGGGGTACGAACAGACATGCCGCCGCCCCGGGGCCCGTTTGGTCGACGGACCACCGGGGCGGCGGCTACTACAGCTGGGGTGAGTCAGTTGACGATCGCGAGGACGTCGCGCGCGGAGAGGATGAGGTACTCCTCGCCGTTGTACTTCACCTCGGTGCCGCCGTACTTCGAGTAGATGACGACATCGCCGACCGAGACGTCCATCGGGACGCGGTTGCCCTTGTCATCGAAGCGACCCGGGCCCACGGCCAGGACCTTGCCCTCCTGGGGCTTCTCCTTGGCGGTGTCCGGGATGACGATGCCGGACGCGGTGGTGGTCTCCGCCTCGCTCGCCTGGACAACGATCTTGTCCTCGAGCGGCTTGAGGTTCGCCACTTGATGACCTCCCCTTCCTGGGGTACGTGCGCTGCTCTGACGTGTTCTTGGGGTTGCACAGCCCTCGGGCGCACCGTCGTCGCGGGTGCCGGAGCGTCCGGTCCGGGCCATGCGTCTGGCACTCTACCCACGAGAGTGCCAACTCCTCAACGGCGCCCCGCACCTTTCCTGACGAGCCCGGACGCAGGACGGGACGGTCCGCGGTTCTCCCGGACGCGCCTCGAAGCCGTGTTCCGCCCGAAAGCGGGACCGACCCTGCGGAGCGCCCGGGGAACCGGCACCCGACGGCGTGGTGCCGCGGCCGCGGCTCGCCACCGACCACCCTCCGACGCGTGGGACGGCCACCCCGGCTCGTGGGTAGTGGCGCAGGCCATACGCCGCGCCCCCAGCCCGCGGAGGAAGGTGCAGGGATGGACCTGCTCGAGGGCGCGCTGATCCTCCTCGCCGGCGCGGCCGCCGGGACCATCAACGCGGCGGTCGGCTCGGGATCGCTCATCACGTTCCCCACGCTGCTGGCGTTCGGGATCCCGCCGGTGACCGCGAACATCTCCAACAACATCGGGCTCGTCCCCGGTGGCTTGGCGAGCGTGTGGGGCTACCGCCGCGAGCTCGCCGATCAGCGGCGCCGGCTGCTGGTGCTCGGGTCGATGTCGGTGCTCGGCGGCGTCATCGGCGCGGTGCTGCTGCTCGCCGCGCCGGCGTCGGCGTTCCGGGCGGTCGTGCCGGTGCTGATCGGGATCGCGATCGTGCTGGTGGCCGCGCAGCCGTTGATCCAGCGGGCGCTGACCCGCCGACGCGAGCGGCGCGGACGGGCCACCGGGCCCGACGCGCGGCCCGCCACGATGCTCGCGACGGCCCTGACCGGCATCTACGGCGGCTACTTCGGGGGCGCCCAGGGCATCCTGCTCGTCGGGGCGCTCGGGGTGCTGATGTCGGAGTCGCTGCAGCGCCTCAACGCGCTGAAGAACGGGCTCACCACCGCCGTCAACACCGTGGCCGCCGTGACGTTCCTGGTGATCGCGGCGAGCCAGGTGGACTGGCGCGTCGTGGGGCTGATCGCGGTCGGGTCGACCGCGGGCGGCCTGCTGGGGGCCCGGATCGGGCGCAAACTCCCCCAGCCCGTCCTGCGCGGCGTCATCGTCGTCGTGGGACTCGTCGCGATCGTGAACCTGCTCCGCCCCGCGTAGGTCGGGTCCCGCGCGTAGGTTTGGTTCATGGCGAAGATCGGCGACCTCGACGTCTCACGGCTCTGCCTGGGCGCCAACGTGTTCGGCTGGACCGCGGACCGCGACACCTCGTTCGCGATCCTCGACGGCTACGCCGCCGCGGGCGGGAACTTCCTCGACACCGCCGACTCCTACATGTGGCGGGCGCCCGGCAACTCCGGCGGCGAGTCCGAGACGATCATCGGCGAGTGGATGGCGTCCCGCGGCAACCGCGACGACGTGGTCGTCGCCACGAAGGTGGGCTCGCTGCCCACCCGTCCGGGCCTGTCGGCAGCGAACATCGCCGCGGCCTGCGAGGACTCGCTGCGCCGGCTGCGCACCGACCGGATCGACCTGTACTGGGCCCACAAGGACGACCCCGAGACCGGGCAGGACGAGACCGCCGAGGCATTCGACGCCCTGGTGCGCGCGGGCAAGGTGCGCGAGCTCGGTGCGTCGAACTTCTCGGCCGGGCGGCTGAGCTCGGCGCTGGAGGTCTCCGCGAAGGCCGGCCTCGCGTCGTACGTCGCGCTGCAGCCGCACTACAACCTCATGGAACGCAGCGAGTTCGAGAACACACTCGCGCCGCTGCTCGCGGAGACGGGCATCGCCTGCGTGCCGTACTACGGCCTGGCGAAGGGCTTCCTCACCGGCAAGTACCGCACGGGCGCTGCCGCCGATGTCGAGAGCGTGCGGGCCGAGGGCGCCCGCGCCTACCTGGACGAGCGCGGCGAGCGGGTGCTGGCGGTGCTGGACCGCATCTCCGCCGACCGGGGCGCTCCGCTCGGCGCCGTGGCGCTGGCCTGGCTCGCCGAGCAGCCGACGGTGGCCTCGCCCATCGCGAGCGCGCGCACGTCCGAGCAGCTCGACGGGCTGCTGCCGGTGCTCGGGCTCGAGCTGACCTCGGACGAGCTGGCGGCGCTGACGGCCGCGAGCGGCTGAGACGGACGGCGGCAGCACCCGGCCGAACATGCCGCGATCACGGCGCTGATGTCGCCCGTGGATCCATGAACGACATCGGGGCCTTGATCGGCGGCCGGAGCCAGGTCAGTCGACCAGCACCTCGGTGACCGGCATCGAGGAGTTCGCCGGGAGGTCCAGCGAGGACGGGGTCGCCCCGCCGGCCAGCAGGTGCGCACCCAGGGCGGCCACCATCGCGCCGTTGTCGGTACACAGCCCCGGACGCGGGACGCGCAACACGATGCCCGCGGCCTCGCAGCGCTCCTGCGCCAGCGCGCGGAGCCGGGAGTTGGCCGCGACCCCACCGCCGAGCAGCAGCGTCTCCATCCCCCGCTCGCGGGCCGCGCGCACGGCCTTGGCGGTGAGGACGTCGACCACGGCCTCCTGGAAGCTCGCGGCGACGTCGGCCACCGGCACCGGGGTGCCCGCCCGCTCCAGCGCCTCGACGTGCCGCGCGACGGCCGTCTTGAGCCCGGAGAAGGAGAAGTCGAAGCGGGCGTCGCGGGGGCCGGTGAGCCCGCGCGGGAACGCGACCGCCTTCGGGTCTCCCTCGCGGGCCACCCGGTCGACGTGTGGGCCACCCGGGAACGGCAGCCCCAACAGCCGCGCGACCTTGTCGAACGCCTCGCCCGCGGCGTCGTCGATCGTGGCGCCGAGCGGCGTGACGGGGCCGGCGAGGTCGGGCACGTCGAGCAGGCTGGAGTGCCCGCCCGAGACCAGCAGCGCCAGGCACGGGGGCAGCGGGCCGTGCTGCAGGGTGTCGACGGCGACGTGCGCGGCCAGGTGGTTGACGCCGTAGAGCGGCACGTCCCAGGCGGCGGCGTAGGCCTTGGCCGCGGCCACGCCTACGAGCAGCGCACCGGTCAGCCCGGGGCCGGCGGTGACGGCGACCGCGTCCACGTCGCGGGCGGTGACGCCGGCCGTGCCGAGCGCACGGTGCACCGCCGGGACCATCGCCTGCAGGTGCGCCCGGGACGCCACCTCGGGTACGACCCCGCCGAACCGCGCGTGCTCCTCGACGCTGGACGCGACCTCGTTGGCCAGCAGCTCGGAGGTCGCACCGTCGGTGCGGACGATCCCGACGCCCGTCTCGTCGCAGGAGGTCTCGATACCGAGGACGATCACTCGCCTGATCCGTTCACTGGGCGTGCCTGCGCATGGTGTGGGCGTCGGCGCCGCTGGGGCGGTAGTAGCGCTTGCGCAGGCCCACCACGCTGAACCCCTCCGACTCGTAGAGCGCCCGCGCCGCGGCGTTGTCGGTGCGGACCTCCAGGAACACGGTGGCGTGCGCGTCGTCCGCCACCGCCAGCAGCCCGAGGAGCAGCGCCCGGCCGATGCCGCGCTGCTGGTAGACGGGGTCGACGCCGATGGTGTGCACCTCGGCCTCCGCGTGCGGCGGGGAGGCGACGATCGCGAGACCTGCGTAGCCGACGAGCTTTCCGTCCTCGCGCGCGGCGAGGTAATGGTGGCCGTAGCGGAGCTCGTCACGGAACGCCTGGGCGCTCCACGGGTCGTCGCCGGGGAACAGGATGCGCTCCAGCTCGGCGCAGCGGGGTGCGTCGGCCACGATGAGGGCGTCGATCGAGGCCGTGGGGATCACGCCGTCACCTGCTTACGCGCCCCGGGCTCGACGGCGTCGGGCCGGCGCAGGTAGAGCGGCTCCAGCGGGCCCGGCTCGACGCCGGCGCGCAGCGCGTCCGCCGCCACCGCGACCAGCCCGGCGGGCGTGGGCGACTCCGGGCCGACGGCGGGCAGGTCCACGGCGGCCGTCATGCCCCCGGCCACCGCGACCGCGTCCGCGTCCGCGACGGTGTCCCCGAGGACGGAGGGCGCGTCCACGTGCGGGCCCTCCGTGCGGCGGCCCGCGGCGTCGTAGGCCGCCCAGTACACCTCGCGGCGGCGGGCGTCGGTGACGACGAGCAGCGGCTCGCCGGTTGCGGCGTCGGCGGCGATCGCGTCGAGCGTGCATACGCCGTGGACGGGGATGCCCAGCGCGTCACCGAGCGCGGCGGCGGTGACCATGCCGACCCGCAGCCCGGTGAACGGGCCGGGACCGGTGCCGGTGACGACGGCGTCGACGTCGCGCAGGGCCACCCCGGCATCGGCGCACGCGGCGAGGACCCCGGGCATGAGCAACTCCGCGTGCTTGCGGGCGTCGTGCGCGACCCGCACCGAGCGCGGGACGACGGCGGTGGCGGTCAGCTCGACGACGCCGGCGGTGACCGCGGGCGTCGCGGTGTCCAGGGCCAGCACGAGCATGCCCACGAGCCTATCCGCCTGTGGACAACTCGCCTCCGACACCGGTCGCCCGCCCGTTCCTGTCGGGGCGGCGACCGATCGTGTCGTCATGACGAACCGGAAGAAGTACCCGCAGATCGAGCTCTCCGACGCCGTCGCCCCGGTCCGGGAGCGCCACCGCACCCCGGTCGAGGCAGGGCTGTTCGGCGACGACGGCGACACTCTGGACGGGTACGGCTCGGTCGGGCTGCTCGACAGATGCCGCCCGCTACCAGCCCGCGATCAGCTCCGGCAGGTCGGAGAGGCGCTGGATCACTCCGTCGGGATGCACGTCCACCGGCACCTGCTGCACGGCGGGGATGTCGGAGTGCGGCACGAGCACCGCCCGCATGCCCGCGCCCTTGGCGCCGCTGATGTCGTCGTAGGGACGGTCGCCCACGTACACGC
>NZ_JAOPWR010000422.1 GCF_025965585.1 Pseudonocardia sp. | reverse complement strand
GTGGGCCGGCCGGCGACCGACGCCCTTCGGGATGCTGCAGCTATCGGTGCCATCGGTCACCATCGTTCATCGCTTGTGAGGTCCGGATACACCGTCATGATGGCCCGCTGTGACCGCGCAGGAATGGCTGCCGCAGGGACGCTCTCCCGCGGTGGCGACCGTCGCGGCCGGACGCGGCGAAAACCCGGTGACCAGGGCGAGGCGGGCGGCGCAACTCATCCGGGCAACCGGGGCCATAAGACGTCGTTTCAGAAGTCGGCGTGTCGGTCCTGTGTGGATCTGTGCTGGTCGCTGATCATGTTCGTCGATGGCGAGACGATCTTCTGTCGAGCGATTGGTCAGCGACGAGCTGTGGGAGCTGGTGGAGCCGCTGATCCCGAAGCCGCGCAAGGCCAGGCGAGGACGGACCGGGCGACCGCGAGTCTCGGATCGGGCGGCGCTGGCCGGGATCGTGTTCGTGCTCAGAACCGGGAGCAGCTGGAACGCCCTGCCCCAAGAGCTCGGGTGCGGGTCAGGGGTCACCTGTTGGCGGCGGCTGCGCGAGTGGCAGCAGGCCGGGGTGTGGCAGCGGCTGCACCGGGTGGTGCTCGACCGGCTCGCCCAGCAGGGTCTGCTGGACTGGTCGCGGGCGGCGGTGGACAGCGTGAGCGTGCGGGCCAAGCGCCGCGGCGAGGCCACCGGCCCGTCGCCGACCGACCGGGGGAAGGCCGGCAGCAAGTACCACGTGCTGTGCGACCGCAACGGGCTATCGCTGCACGCCCTGGTCACCGGCGCGAACACCCACGACAGCCGCATGCTCGCGGAGTTGTTGGATACCAACCCGGGCGTCCGCGAACACGCCCGACGCCCCGGTCGTCCTCGCCGGCGCCCGGACAAGCTGCACGCCGACAAGGGCTACGACTACCCCCGATGCCGCCGCTACCTGGCCCGTCGCGGGATCGGGGTGCGGATCGCGCGGCGAGGCGGATCGACTTCCTTATGTCCTTCGCCGCCGCGGCGGGCCGGATCAGGATCCCGTTGTGGACGGCGGTCACACCCTTGAGGTACTTCACGGCGCGCTCGGCGGCCCGGCGCTGGAACTGCCAGGTGACGGTCCCGGGAGCGTGATCCGGTGGTCGTGGACCGACGCCGTGACCGCACCGGGCGGCACGTCGACGGACCGGTCGAGGGCCTCGCCCGCCTCCCGAGCGATGTCGGTGTCGTTGAGGGTCACCCAGGTGCTGCGCACGGCGATCTCCTCGGCGACCGCCGTCATGCCGCGCACCCGCTTCGCCGCCTGCTCGGCGTGGTACCGCTCGGGGTAGCTGGTGACCTCACCGGACAGGGTCACCGCGCCGTCGGTGACGGCCACCCCGATGTGGGCGGCGTCCACCTCCGGCGTCCAGTAGCTCGTCGACGATCGCCTGCTTGAGCTCGGCGTCGGTCATGGTGCGCCGTCGCCGGGGTCGACCAGTTCGGCCTGCGGGCCGGGATCGTCGTCACCACCGGACCCCCGGCTCCGACGGGGTGGTACTCCTTCGCGCCATACCCGCTGTACTTGGTCTGGCTGGCCGCCACCGCGGTCGTCATGATCCGGCGGCCCCGCAGCCGCCCCTCACCGCCCGCCCACCGCGCCCCCGCCGACGCGAGGGCGGACATGGCGGGTCACTGACCGCGGCTGCGGCGCGTGCACCACCGTCACCGGGCAGGGAGCGTGCAGGACGCAGCGCCGTCCGACCGAGCCGAGCAGCAGGCCGGCGAGACGGCCGTGCCGGTGCGTGCCGACGACGAGCAGGTCCGCTCCGGCGGCGCCGTCGAGCAGTACGTCGGCGGCGCTGCCCTCGGCGACACGCACGGTCACCGGCGGACGAGGCCCGGGCAGCTGGGCCAGCACCTGCTCGACCACGGCCGTTGTGTGGTCCCGCAGCAACCCGCGCAGCACCTGCGGGAACGCCCCGGGTGCGCCGATCGGCACACCGCCGAGGACTCCGGCCCGCATGTCGGGGTCGGTGTACGCGGTGACCACCTCGGCGACCGCACGGCGCCGCCCGGCCTCGGCGAGCGCGTGGCGGAGCGCGGCGTGCCCGCCGACCGAGCCGTCCACGCCGACGACGATGCGGCCCGTGCTCTCGTTCATGCCCGCTCCTCGCGACTCGGCCGCCCCGCCGGGCGGCGCACCGAGGGTCTCGCCCGCCGGCGCTGCCGACGACCGGCCGGAAGTCCCTTCCCGGCGGCCGGTGGTCCCTGCCGGACCGCGTCGGCGCGGTCAGGGCGTCCCGACGGGCTGGTCGGCGGGAGCCAGCCGAGCACGATCGGGGCCAGCCGGTCGGGCACCTGCACCGGCGGCACGTGCCCGATGGCGGGCAGCTCCACGTAACCCCAGGACGGGTGGCGCTGCGCGGCGTCCCGGTGGTGCTGATCGACAACTCGATGGTCCCCGCGACGTGGACGCCGGTCAGGCGACGGGCGTCTACCGGGGCCTCTACGAGTGGGACGACGTCCGCGGCGCCGTCCGGTACGCCGAGCGGCTGCGCCAGGTGCTCACGCCCGGTCACCTGCCCCGGTTCGGTGTCCTACGAGGTCGTGGCGGACACCACCCGGACCCGTACGTCGACGACGGGTGCCCGGTCCCCACCGGATGAACCCGCAGGCTCCTCCCTCACCCGCCCTGCGCCGGGCCCGAGGTCGACAGGACCAGGAACTCGTCGGCACCGATCAGTGTGAGGACTGTTCGTACCGGACGGGGCACGTCGCCACGGGTGCGGTCGGTCCTGACGCACGGCGCGGTCAGGTGCACCACGCGCCCGTGCGTGGTCAGGTCGCATCCGCCGGCAGCGACGACGTTGCGCACCCAGTCCGCGCCGGGCCCGTAGGTGAGCGCGACGACGTAACCGCCGGGGGTCCGGAACACGTTGACCGGGGTGCGGTATTCGCGCCCCGTCGTGCGGCCCCGGTGGTGGATCACCCCGAAGCCGGGCACCCACGGCGCGACCCGGCCGATGGTCCGGTTCGTGACCGCCCGGTTGAACCGCGCCACCCGTCGGGAGAGCACCATCACCGCTCCCCGGCCCGGTCGTGCACGATCTCGACGACGTCGTCGGTGACGAGGAGCCCGCCGTCGAGCAGCGGGGCGATCTGCCGGACGAGGTCGTCGGCCGACTCCGGGTCGGCGACCATGACGATCATGAACGATTGGTCGTCGGGGGCCTGCGGGGACGTCCCGCCGATGCCGCGGAACACGCTCACCCCTGGCAGACCCGCGGCATGGGCCCGCGCCACGATGTCGACCGCGAGCGGGACACCGTCGCAGACCGCGGACCCGTCGACGATCACCGTGATCCTGCGGGCGGTCCGGCGGCGCGGACCCCTGACGTCGTCCGGGGTGGAGCCGTGCACCACCGCGAGGCGGCGCGGAGGTGCGAACACCGAACCGCTCCCGGTCGTCCCGGTCATGGTGCCGAGTCCGGGGGGCGTACCGCAGGCGGGTCGATCAGGCAGGTCACGACGGGTACTCCTTCGGGGCCATCTGGTGCTGTCCTTCGGGTGCGAGGCGACGTCGACGTCACGGGCTTCGTCATCGTGACCTCGCCCTCGCTGCGGCGGAAGGCCTCGACAGCGGTCGGGAGCGTGGGCTGGATGTGCTGCTCGCCGATCCGCTGGGCCACCCCCCCGCTGCGGCGCAGGTCCTGGCGGAGGTCGTGCTTGACGTGGGCCATGGCGAGCTGGACACCGCGGTGGTCGAGCTCGTCGCAGAGCCCGAGAAGCGCGTCCACGGCGGTGATGTCGATCTCGAGCACCGCCTCCATGTTGAGGAGGAGGCGGCGGGGCGCGGGTTCGGCGTCGTCGAGGGCGTGCAGCGCGCGGCGCCGGAAGTGCTCGGCGTTGGCGAAGCACAGGGGCGCGTCGTAGCGGTACACGACCAGGCCGGGGACCGTCGCGGCGTCGGGGTGGTGTCGACATCGTGCATCCCCGCGACACCCGGCACGAAGCCGAGCACCCCGTCCTGCGGGCGGGAGACGCGGCGCAGCAGGTCGAGCACCGAGAGCCCGACGGCCACGAGCACGCCGTAGAGCACGCCCAGGGCCAGCACCGCGACCACCGCGGCCGTGGCGAGGGCCAGCTCGGAGCGGCGGAATCGGGCGAACCGCCGGAACTCGCCGATGTCCACCAGGCCCATGGCCGGGTAGACCACCAGCGCACCCAGGGCGGCCGTCGTGAAGGCAGCGAGCACCGGCCCGCCCACCAGCAGGACCACGACCACGGTGACGAGCGTCAGCACCGAGGACAGCTGGCTACGGGCGCCCGTTGCGTCCGCGATGACCGTACGGCTGCCGCTGCTGCTGATCGGGAAGCCCTGCAGCACCCCGGCGGCGAGGTTCGCGGCGCCGAGCGCGAGCAGTTCCTGGTCGGCATCGAGGGGGTGGCGGTGCCGCGAGGCGAACGCGCGGCTGGTCAGCGCGGTATCTGAGAACGCGACGACGGTGACGCCGACCGCCGGGAGCAGCAGGGCCGTGAGATCGGTCCCGGACACCAGCGGCAGCTCCGGGCGCGGCAGGCCCAGCGGCACGGTGCCGACCAGGTGCAGGCCGAGCCCGGCTGGCAGCACGGTGACGGACACGGCGGCCGCGAGGGCCACGGCCACGAGCGGCGCGGGGAGCCACGGCAGGACGCGACGCGCGAAGAGCAGGAACAGCAACACGGTCGCGGCCATCACGACGGTGGGCGGGTGGACCCTTCCGACGCCGGACACGAACGACGTGAGCTGGGCCGGGACGGTATCGCCGTCGACCGGCACGCCGGTCACCCGCTCAAGCTGGTCGACGATCATGGTCAGTGCGATCCCTGCGAGGTAGCCGACCAGCACGGGGCGGGAGAGCAGGTCGGCGAGGAAACCCAGCCGCGCGACCCGGCCGGCCAGGCAGATGACGCCCACGAGCACCGCGAGCGCCGCGGCGAGCAGGGCGTGGCGGCGCGGATCCCCCGCGGCGAGCGGTGCGACGACGATCGGTAGTGGACTCGGGCCCGACCGAGAGCTGCCGTGACGACCCCAGCAGCGCGTAGACAGCGAGCGCGGCGACGGCCGCCCACAACCCCGCGACGGGTGGCATCCCGGCCACGGCCGCGTAGGCGAGCACCTGGGGCACGAGATACGCGGCCACGGTCAACCCCGCGAGCGCGTCGGCGCGCAGCGCGGTCACGTCGTGCTCACGCAGGGCCGCCAGGCCCGGGCGCAGTCCCGCACCCACGCGTGCCGTCATGATGTTCCCTCCGGGGTCGGACCGCGCTTGCCGGGCGACCGGCGTCCCGGCGGATCGGACGGCACCCGCGGTGACGGCGCGTGTCACGCGTTCAGGTGCGCTCGTCGGGCAGGTCGCGGACAGTGGCGACGACCCGCGGGGGACCGCAGCGCTGCGGCTCCGGCCGGTCCACCAGCACGACCGCGCCGCCCGGCCCCGGATGGGGGCCGCCCACGTGCGCGGTGTCCTTCACCAGCAGGGGTCGCCCCGACTGTCGGGGGCACGCGGCCACCGTCGTGGTCGTCGCGTGATCACGGGTGGTGGACACGCGGCCGGCCTCCGTCTCGGGTGTCCTGCGATCGTCGGGGTGGTGGCCCGGTCGCAGCAGTGCCGAAGGGCCCGCGTTTCGGTGCCCGGAGCGGGCGAGCTCGGCTCGCCCTGCACGCGGCGCGCAAGGCCGCCAGCGGTAGCGCTACGCCACGGAGCCGGCGGTCCCGGTCGTCGGCAGGCCCGCGGAGAGGTTGCGCCCCCGGCTCGAAGCCCGGCACGCCGCCGAGGAGGCCGGCGCCGCACGGGCCGAGCGCCGGCTCCCGGCCGCGTGGAGACGGCTGCGGCGGCCATGTGCGGTCGGTCGGCTGCGACCGCGGCCGGACGGCCACTGGGCGTGACCCCGTTTGGTCAGGCCCGGACCGACCGGGCGTCGAGTCCCGGGTCCGAAGACCCTGTGCCGGCCCCGGAGCGGTGCCGAGCATCAGGAGGGAGAAGGACGTGAACCGGAAGGTGTGATCATGTTGTCTCCCAATGTTCAGCACTCGGCCGTGAGGTCCAGCGGCCCCGGCCCCCGGCGCTCCGCCCGTCCCACGGCCGACGCGGCACCGC
Organism: Pseudonocardia sp.; assembly: GCF_025965585.1. Taxonomy (GTDB): domain Bacteria; phylum Actinomycetota; class Actinomycetes; order Mycobacteriales; family Pseudonocardiaceae; genus Pseudonocardia. The sequence goes on along the minus strand of NZ_JAOPWR010000422.1, from coordinate 1,907 downwards.
AGGCGTGGGACAACTCGGGAGCCATGCTGGCCATCGCGTCGCTCTATGGCGACGACGACCATTTCGACGACGACCCGGAGAAACCCGCCCCTCCGCCGCCCGTCGGGCGGGCAGCGTGTTGCCGAGGGGCACGGTAGCGACAGGCACTGCCCGGGAAAGGACCACGTCGCCAGCGCCGTCGGTCCTGCCGGATCGGGACCATCGGTCCGCACCCCGGGTGCCGCTTGGTGGTGTCCGCGACCCGCAGCGATCCGAACCCTGGTGCGTGGGCGGAAAGCGAGGTGCCGACATGGACTGGGTGCGGGGAGGAAGCCGCGATGGGTGACCGGTTGCCGCGACGGCCGATCGACGCGGTCGAGGACCTCGTGGCGTGGGTCTGCTGTCCGCGGGCCCGCCGGGCGTCCTCGCGGCCGTGTTCGTCGGCACGCAGGCGGGATGGGGCGTCGACACGAACGCGGATCGACGCGGTGCTGCTCGAGGACGTGCCGGTGCTGATCGGGGAGGGCGGTGGATCGAGCGGGCAGGCGTTGGTGACCTCCCGGTGGGTGGCGCCGGACCGGAGTGCCCGTACCGGGAGCGTGCTGCCGGTTCGGGAACGTCCGCCGGCACGACGGTCTTGATCTGGACCGACCGGCGCGGGGCCGCGGTCCCGGCCCCGACCGGGCCGGTCGAAGAGGTGTTCGCCCTGGAGCTGCGTGCGCTGCCGCGGGTCGGGGAGCGTACCGCGGGCCTGCACCTGATGCTCCCGTTCGTCCGCACCCGCTGGGAGCTGGAGGCCTGCCTGAAACTGGTGGACGCCAGTCCGCTGGGGCACCTGCGCGGGATGCACCGCTGGGTGATGGCGGAGGTGCCGTCGGTGCTCTACTCGCTGCCGGACCACGTCGGGCTGGGGATCGACGGCGTCTCCATCGGTACCAACGACCTGACGCAGCTGATGCTGGCGTCGACCGCGACTCCGCGGAGTGCGCGCCGAGATCTACGACGAGAGAGACCCTGCCATCCTCGACGCCATCGACCGCATGGTGGCCACGTCCCGACGGCTGGGCATCGCGTCGTCGCTGTGCGGCAGGCGCCCTCGGCGCACCCCGAGTTCGTCGAGCGGCTCGTCCGCGCCGACATCACCTCGGTGTCGGTGAACCCCGACGCCACCGCCGCGGTGCGCCGCGCGCTCGCCTCGGCGGAGCGCCGCGTCCTGCTGGAACGGGCACTCAACGAACGGGGGAGCCGCAAATGATCATGCGAGCGCACGTGGGGGACTGGCTGATCGTCCCGCCCGAACCCGGACATCCGGGTGGCCGCCGCGGCCGTGTCGTCGCGCTCCTGCACCCCGACGGGACGCCGCCGTTCCGGGTGCGGTGGCTCGACGACGACCACGAGTCGCTCGTGGTGCCCCGGTCGGACGCGCGGCTGCGCTGCCCGCCGCCGGATGCAACGACCTCCACTCGTCGCTGGGGAGCGGGCGAGTGGCGCGAACCGGGGCCGGGTGCACCGCGGGACGGTGCCCCGGTCCCGGCCGGGCATTGGGTGCACGACGTCCGGTGGTCGGTCCCAGAGCGGGTGGCCCGGCTGAGGGTCGCGGGTCCTTCGGCCGGCGGTGGGGGACCGCGGACCCTGGCCGGTCCGCGCGGAGCGAGGCGAGTCTTGTCGTGATGGCCGAGCGGCTCATGGACAGGAGATGTGTGATGGACGCGCGTGTGGACCGGCGATCGCTCGCCGCCGAGGTGGACGGGTCCGGTCTGGTGGCGCCGCGACGGCGGGGCCCCCGGGGCTTCCCAGGCGTCCCGGTGGTGGGCCCGGCGTGGCGGTGGCGGCGGCCGCGGGGGTACCGGCCGTTGTTCTCGCTCTGGTGATCGGCGTGTGGGCGATGCTCGCGGTCCTGCTGCTCGGCGTCGTCGTCGGGTGCTCGG
>NZ_JAOPWR010000394.1 GCF_025965585.1 Pseudonocardia sp. | reverse complement strand
TGTACGCGGCTCAGGAGGAGCAATGCCACCACGCACACGTACTGCGTCCGACCGATCCGATGTCGCTTCCCCCGCACACGATGAGGCAACGGCAGGGCGTCGTTCGCCGGTGGAGGCCGGTGTCAACGCATCCGGCGACCCCCACGGTGTGGCGGTCGGCGGGGGCATCCGGCTTCCGCTGCCGGCGGGCCTGCCTGACGTGGATGCCAAGCGGCTGCTGTGGTGGGGCGGATTGGGGGCGGCCACCGTGGTAGGCCTGCTCGAGTGGCCGGTCGCCCTGGCGGTGGGTGTGGGGAGCGTGGTGGCGGAGCGCCTGGCCCGCGAGCGCGCCGCGCAGCCCCCTGCCCCTGGACCGCGGATCCCCGAATAGGACCCCGCAGGGATCCCGCAGCACTCGGGAGCGACGGCAGCAGGACCTCGCCGACCGGGTGGCACCGGGGCAGGTGGCGGCGGGTCAGGAGGTGTCGGTGTGGGCGTGCTGTCCGCAGCAGTGCTGAGCTCGCGTCGTGTGCTGCGCGCGGCCGTCGAGGCACCTCGCCGGGTGTTGGACGTCGTGGACCGTGAGCAGGTGGATGGCCGTCGCGCGAACCGGCGTCATCAGTGCGCCATGATCGAGGTCCAGGGCCTGGATCGTGTCGGTGCCGGTGTGCTCGGCCGGGCGGTCGTCGCGGAGGTTCAGCGCCTGCCGGGCGTGGAGTGGGCCGGTGTCAACCACATGCTGGGCCGGGTCGTCGTCGCCCTCGAGCAGGACGGGCCGGGGCTGGCAGAGCTGATCACGGTCGTCGACCAGGTGGAGCGTGCACACGGCGCGGACGGCAACCCAGAGACTGCCGCACCGGTCCCGCTGCCGCAGGTGGACCGCGCGAGCGTCGAGCGTGCGGTGCTGGCCGTGGCTGCGACCGGTGCTGGACTGGCGTTGTCGGGGGCCGGAGCGCTCGTCGGACGCACGCCGCTTCCAGCGGAGCTGGCCGCGATGGTGACCGCGGTGGACAGCCATCCCCGGCTGCGCCGCGCTCTGGAGTCAGTGGTGGGCCGGCCGGGCGCCGATCTGGGTCTGGCGGGGCTGTCGGCGTTGGCGCAGGGGTTGTCGGGCGGCCGGCTCGGGCTGGTCGTGGACGGGGCGCACCGGATCGGCGTCGCCGCGGAGGCGCGGGCGACGCAAGCCGTGTGGCGGGCGCGTGAGGCCGAGTTGCCTGCCGACCCGGCCACGGCGGCCCCGGTGGTTGTGGAGCGTCCCTGTCCGTTGCCCGCGGGCCCGGTGGAGATCTACGCCGACCGTTCCGGGCTGGCCGGGGCGGCCGCGTGGGCGCTCGCGCTGCCGCTGACCGGGAACCCTCGCCGGGCGGTGAACCTGGCGCTGGCCGCGACACCGAAAGCGGCGCGCATGGGACGGGAGGCCTTCGCGGTCGGGCTGGGCCGGTTGCTCGCACGGCGTGGCGCCGTCGTGCTGGACCCGATGGTCCTGCGCCGGCTCGACCGGGTGGACACCGTCGTGCTGGACGCCGAGGTGCTGGCCACCGGGCGGCTGGTCCTCGGGGAGATCGTCGCTCGGCCCGGCAGCGACACGACCGAGGTCGCCGGACAACTGCACAGGTTGTTCCAGCCGAGCTGCCCGACGTCAGCTCAGCGCTCCGGCAAGTGGGAACTGGCCCGTCTCGGGGAGGGCGACGCGCCCGATCTCCCCGAGGGCTGGGGCTCGCACGGACGCCGTGAAGGGAGCCGACCGAGGCACTCCGGCGCCCTGCACGTCCTGGGTCTTTCGCGCTGCGGTGAGGTGGTCGCGGTGGCCGGGGTGATCCCGGAGGCGTCGGACTCGGTGGAGGCGCTGGCTGCGGCCGCGCGCAGGAGTGGTACCCGGCTGGTGGTCGCCGGAGCCCCGCCGGTCGTCGCGGGCGGGCTCCCCGACGGGGTTCTGCCCGATGCGGTCCTGCCGGGCGGGAGGCACCTGCTGGGCACAGTGCGGCGACTACAGGCCGACGGCGGGGTGGTGCTGCTCGTGTCGCGACGCAGCACGGCATTGGGCAACGCCGACGTCGGGGTGGGCGTCGACGCCGTCGACGGCCACCCACCCCGGGCTGCGCAGGTGCTGATCGGGCGGAACCTGGACCTCGCGGCGTTGCTGATCGAAGCGTGCGGACCGGCCGCTGTCGTCAGCCGGCACGGTGTGCGGCTGGCCATGGCCGGATCGGTGCTCGGCGGAGTCGGGGTGCTGTCGAACCGGGGGTGGGGACGTGGGTCACGGCCCGGGCAGGCCGCGATGCTCGCGGTCAACGCGGCCGCCGCGGCCGCGTTCGCCGAGGGCACCTGGGCCGCGCGGCAGATAGGTGAGCGTCCGCTCGCCCCACCGGTCCCGCGCATCAGCTGGCACACGATGCCGATCGACGCCGTACTCGACCAGCTCGACACCGCACCCGACGGGTTGAGCAGCGTCCAGACTCGCGACCGGTACCGCAGCCACGGTCCGGCGCTGCCGAACCCCAGCCTGCTGCGCGCGGTGGTCGCGGAGCTGAACAACCCGTTGACCCCGATCCTCGCCTGCGGTGCGGCCGTCTCGGCGGCGGTCGGCTCAGTGACCGATGCCGGTCTCGTGGCCGGCGTGACCGCCCTGAGCGCGATGATCGGCGGGGTCCAGCGGTTGCGGACCGAGCACGCCGTCGCCGAGCTCACGGCCGGTTCGGCGGTGCGGGCCCGGGTGCTGCGCGACGGGCGGCCGATCATCGTGCCCGCGGAGGACACGGTGGTCGGCGACGTCGTCGAGCTACGCTCCGGCGAGGTGGTGCCGGCCGACTGCCGGGTTCTGGACGTGGCCGGGCTGCAGGTCGACGAGGCGGCGTTGACCGGTGAACCGTTCCCTGTGCCCAAACAGCCCGAACCCGTGATCGCCGACGAGCTCGTCGAGCGCACGTGCATGCTCTACGAGGGCACCAGCGTGGCCGGCGGGCGCGGCAGAGCCGCCGTCGTCGCGGTCGGCGACTGCACCGAGGCCGGGCGCAGCATGGCCGCCACCCGGGGCGCCGCTCCGTCCTCGGGGGTCGAGGCCCGCCTCGACGCGATCACGGCCACCACTCTCCCGATCGCACTCGGATCGGCAGGCGCCGTGGTGGCGGTGGGGTTGCTGCACGGCCGCCCCCTGAGCGACAGCCTCGGCACCGGGGTCAGCCTGGCCGTCGCGTCCGTGCCCGAAGGTCTGCCCTTCCTGGTCAACGCCGCGCAGCTCGCCTCGGCCCGGCGACTGTCGCGCCACGGGGCACTGGTCCGCAATCCACGCACCATCGAAGCCCTCGGCCGCGTGGACACGCTGTGCTTCGACAAGACCGGCACCTTGACCCAGGCCCGGATCGCGCTGGCCGCCATCGACGACACCACCACCTTCGCGGCCACCACACCGGCCGACGAGCCGGCCGCGCCCCACGCGCACGTGCTGGCCGCGGGCTTGCGGGCGACCCCCGACCGCCGCGGCACGCAGCCACTGGCGCAGCCGACCGACCGTGCCGTGGCCGAGGGCGCACGCGCCGCCCGGATCACCCGGGAGCACGACCTCCCGGGATGGCGCCGGCTCTCGATGCTCCCCTTCGAGCCGTCCCGCGGCCTGCACGCCACCCTCGCCACCACCAGCCCCGCCGATGACGCCGCCCACACGAACTCCCCCGAGGTCCTGCTCTCGGTGAAAGGCGCTCCCGAGAGCGTGCTCCCGCGGTGCACCCACGTCCGACAGCGGGACAGCCGGGTCGGCATGGATGCCCGGCACCGGCGCCGGATACAGCAGCGCGCCTCGCACCTCGCTGCGCAGGGCTACCGCGTGCTGGCCGTGGCCGAACGCACCGGGTACCCAGGTCGTCGGCTCACCGACCCCGACGTCACCGACCTGACGATGCTCGGGTTCCTGGCCCTGTCCGACCCCGTCCGACCCGCGGCCGGGGCCTCGGTGTCCGCGCTGCGCGCGGCCGGGGTCCAGATCATCATGATCACCGGTGATCACCCCGGCACTGCCGAGACGATCGCGCGCCGCCTCGACGTCGTCGACGGGGGGCAAGTGATCACAGGGCCGGAACTCGACGACCTCGACGACGCCGCCCTCGACGCCGTTCTCCCCCACATCACCGTCGTGGCCCGGGGCACCCCCGCGCACAAGGTCCGCGTGGTGCGCGCATTTCAACGCCTGGGCCGGACCGTCGCCATGACGGGGGACGGCGCCAACGACGCTGCCGCGATCCGGCTGGCCGACGTCGGCATCGCGCTCGGACACCGCGCGACCCCCGCCGCCCGGGCCGCCGCCGACCTGGTCGTCACCGACGATCGGCTCGAGACGATCCTCGCCGCGCTGGTCGAAGGGCGCGGCATGTGGGCGTCGGTGCGTCAGGCGCTGGGCATCCTCGTCGGCGGCAATCTCGGTGAGATCGCCTTCACCGTCCTGGGAGCCTCGTTGACCGGGCAGTCCCCGCTCAACACCCGCCAACTGCTGCTGGTGAACCTGCTGACCGACCTCGCACCCGCTCTCGCCATCGCCCTGCGGCCGCCCGGGCCCAACGCGGCCGCGCTGCTCACCGAGGGCCCCGAGGCCTCCCTGGGCGTCGCCCTCACCCGCGAGATCACCCGAAGGGCGATCATTACCTCCGCCGCAGCCACTGCTGCCTGGGCTGCCGCCCGGGTCACCGGCCGTGCCCGGCGGGCCAGCACCGTCGCGCTCGCCGCCCTGGTCGGCAGCCAGCTCGGTCAGACCCTGGTCATCGGGGGGCCCAGTCCCGCCGTCCTCGCCAGCAGCATCGGCTCCGCCGCCGCCCTCGCCGCGATCATCCAGACCCCCGGCGTGAGCCGGTTCTTCGGCTGCACGCCCCTGGGACCTCTCGGCTGGACCATCGCCGCGGGTGCCGCCACCACGGCTACCGCCGCAACCCTGTTCGCGCCCTTCGTCAGCGGCGCCCACGACGACGGCGGCGCGGTCGGCCACCACGCCCCCGGTTCACCGTCGACGGCCCCACCGGGCCGAACCCGTTCGCCGGGCAGACCGGTGTCCCGCTCCATGGCCGTGCATCAGCGCGTCGGACACCTGTGAGGCATGTTTGCCGCGGGGGCCGCGGGGTAGTGCGAACCGGCAGACCCAGGAGAGACGAGGCCAGCGGTGAGCGAGACCGAGGATCGGCGACACGATCTCCTCCAGGACGTGCTGCGCCTCGGCGCCGGGTTCCGGGAAGGGGACGAGCCCTGGGTGCTGGCGGCGCTCTCGGCCCTCGGGCCGCGCCTGGCGCGCTGGAACCCCGACGAGGTGTCGGTGGAGGTCGCGGTGAAGGACCGGGACGGCAAGGAGCAGCACGTCACCCTGCGGGTGGACATCCCCGGCTTCCCGCCGCTGGTGGCGGGCGCCACCGACCGGAACCTCGAACACGCGCTCGCCGAAGCCAAGCGCGAGGTGATCCGGCAGATCGATGACGAGAAGTCGGTGCGGGAGCCCAAGAGCAACCGGCACCTGAGGAAGAAGACGAGCTGACGTCACCGGTGGGAGATCGATCCGACGGGTGCGAACAGGCGATCAGGCACGCGACCGACGATCAGGCACGCGACGGGTGGGAGACGCTCGGCCCGGCTACGTCGTGGGGGTGAGGATCGTTCCCGGGCTGCCGTCATCGCGCACGACCGGCAGCCCAGCGGCGGCCCACGCCGTCATCCCACCGGCGAGGTTGTGCACGTTGAAGCCTGCGGCCTGCAGCCGGGCCGCGGCCTGTGCGCCCCGGCGCCCCGTCCGGCAGGTCGTGACGAGGGCCCGGTCACGGGGCAGGGCAGCGGGGTCCAACGTGTCGAGCGGGATGTTGGTCGCTCCGGGGGCGTGGCCGGCCGCGAACTCGTCGGGACCGCGGACGTCGATCAGCAGCGCGCCGTCGGCTACGAGCCGGGCGGCATCGGCCGGCTCGACCTGGGGGACCTCAGTCGTGTCGACCGCGGTGGTGGGGTTCATGTCGGTACTCATCGGGCCGGTGTACCCACGCCGCGCACGATGACCCGCTCACGGGCGACCGGTCGGCCGACGGTCGCGGTCGGAGCCGGACCGACGACATGGACGTGGTCTGTCCTCGCAGCGCAACAGCATTCATCACACCACATGTATCTCGGCGAACACCGGCGGCATCAGGTTCGTGGAACGTGTCGTGATGCAGAGGAGCGCGGACATGGCTGGGGTTACGTGTGTGGTCACCGTTCACGGCATCGGCTTCCAACAGCCGCCGACCGACAACCCGAATGATCCGGGCGGCCGGCGCCCCGGATACGCCGACCAGCTGCACAGGCTGCTGCAGGCATCCGGTTTGGTGCCCGGCCTGGGCGACGACCCCGAACGTCTGGAGCACGGCGTACACGGCCCGGTCTACGTGCAGTCCCCGTGGAACGAGCCCGAGAACGGGCTCAGCCGGCTCGACCCCCACCGCCCACTCGTCACCGAGCAGGGCGACGCTCCGACGGACCGCCGCGTCGCCCACGTCGCCCTGATCTACTCCGGGCTGGAGGTCGGCGGGCCCCGGCTGGGCTCCGCGCTCGACACCCTGGCCCGGACCGCCCTCTCGCTCGACGCCTACGCCCACCCGCTCGGTGCGGCACACCTCCTGGCCGCCGACATCGCGGCCATGCTCCGTCGGTCGGCCGGCCCCGCAGGAGCCCCGCCGAGCGGCCTGCAACCGCGCCGCGACCTCGACCCCGGCCCAGCGGGGGCAGCCCCGCGCCATCGACTCCACCTCATGAACCTGCTGCACAGGGCCGCGCCGCCCGCGCCCGGCGGAGCCACGGCGTTGACGCCGGCGTCGCGGCTGAACCTGTTCGACACCCTCGAACACGACGTCGCCAGCTACGTCTGCCGCAACGACCTCCGCGAGCGAGTGCGCGGCTTCGTCCAAACGGCCCTGACCCGGCTCGTCGCCCGCGACGACGTCGACACGATCGTCGTCAACTCCCACAGCCAAGGCACCGTGCTCGCCGTCGACGTCCTCGGCCGCTACGCCCCGACGAAGGTCACAGCGCTGGTCACGGCCGGAAGCCCCCTGCGCAAGTACGTCGACCTGTTCGCCTGGGGCAACCGTGTGGGCCGGCTCCAGGACATCGTCACCGACGAGTTCTGGCTCAACATCTACGACCCACTCGACCCGGTCGCGGACCCGCTCGAACCCTCCGGGGAATGGCGCGCGGACGACGCGCTCCCCGACCCGTCCCCACACACCCTGATGCAGATGCCACACCCGGATCAGTCGGTGCTCCGCGGCACTGTGAACTGCCCGGTGACCGACCTGCACGTGAACAACGTCGCTCACAGCGGAGGTGGCCTGGCCGCCCACAACTACTGGGACAACTCCGCAGAGTTCATCCCCGCACTGGCCGGCGTCATCACACGGGCGGCTCCCTCCACCGAGCCGGACAGCCTCCCCGCCCACGCACCGGTGGAGACGAGCCGATGAGCATCCGAGCACTCACTGCCCTCGCCGTCGAACGCGACCGGGCGGACGCGGGCACGCCGGCACTGGGCGGCTCACGCGGAGGGGAACCCACGACTTCCCCCACGGCGGCAGAGACCAACGGGACCTCCCCCGGGCCGGCCGCGACAGGAGTGCCCCAGTCCTTCACCGACGCCCTGACCAGCGCGATACCGACCGAGCCACTCGCGGCCTACACCGCGCTCATCGCCGTCGTCACCGCGGCCGTCGGCAGCGACCCGCACAGCTACCTACCCTTCCGATGGTGGGCCTTCTTCGGGTTCCTGGGTCTCACCGCGGCCGCGACAGTGATCGGTTACCGCCAGAAGTCCATTGCGGCAAGCCCGTCCGAGACCAACGCCAGCGCAGGCAACCAACGACCAGCACCCTGGCTCGAGCTCGGGACCGCACTCGTGGCCGCCGCCGCCTGGGGCCTCGCCATGCCCGGAGGCCCGTTCAGCGCCCAGTTCACTGGTCCGGCGCAGCTCCTCGCCACCGGGTCCACGCTCGTTCTCGGCGCCTCCCTCGTCACGCTCGCCGCGACCCCGCTGACCAGGGGCACGGAAATCAACCGCACACCCGCCGACGCAGGCCTGCAACCCACCACGGCTGCCAACAGCTGAGCGGCCCTACAGTTCCGGTCACGTAGCGTCGAGAGAAAAATGGCGGACGGTGCCTCGACACGCGTAACGGCATTGTCGGCAACCACCCGTGTCGAGAATCGCACCCGTCGCCCGGCGATCACATTCCAGCGGTCTTTCCCCGACCCGTGCGCCGGTAGCCGCCGCCGAACTCATCCCGGCCTGATCTTCACCCGAAGGCACTCTTCCCCAGGAGTCGCCGCCGTCGTACACCACGGCGACGCGGGCGCCGCCACCGCGGCCGCGAATGCGGGCACGTCCCAGGTCGCCATGCTCCGGATCTACGACCAGCACCACCGGGAACAACGCATCCACCGTCGGAACCGGGAGCGGACACCCGCCCGTGGTAGCGACGACCGGGTCGCCGGCCGCGGCTCTCGACCCCGCCCTCCAGCCGCATGTCGCAGCCCGTTTCCCATTCATCGCCGACACGATAATGCGCACCCGGGGGCGCCGAGTCCGCCGCGCAGCGATTGATGTCCACGAACTCTCGATGCTCATTCTGAAACGCTTCCTCACAGAGCCCGCCACCATCAGGAACGATGCGGCCGGCCGGTGTGACTCAGGCCGACATGCACCAACTGGTCACAGAACGGCAGAAGGGGCCCAAGCCGTAGCCCGGGCCCCTTCCTCGATGCCGATGCGATCAGGCAGCAGCAGCCTTCTTGCGGGAGCGACGCTTCGGCGCCTCCGCCACGACCTCGGGCTCCGATTCCTCGACCGGTGCAGGAGCAGGAGCAGGAACGCTCCCCCGGTTCTCGTAAGCCTCGAGGACGCTGGACGGGATCCGTCCGCGGCTCGACACCTCGTGGCCGTTGGCATTGGCCCACTCACGGATCGCGGCGGTCTCCTCGCGAGAGCGCGAGGACCGGGAGACGGTCTTCTGCCGCGTCGCCGGAGCGTTGGCTGCACCACCACGGCGCGCTGCACTCACGAACGGGGCGAGCGCGTCGCGCAGTTCGGCCGCGTGCGTCTCGCTCAGGTCGATCTCGTACGTCTTCCCATCGAGCCCGAAGGCGATCGATTCGGCGGCTGCGCCACCGTCGAGGTCATCGACGAGCCTGACCTCTGTAACCTGCGCCATATTCCTACGTCCATCCATGGTTGTGCGGGGAGTTATATCCTCAATTATCCACAGATTGCTGGGAATGTCGAGCCGAGACGAGTCGCCGCTCACACGATCAGGTGTCGCGGAAGTCCACTCGCCGCCAAGAAGCCGGCGAAGCGTCGAGAGTGTGCCGTTCCCCATGCCGCGCCCGACGTTGTCTTCTGCTCCTCACAGTCAGGCCGTCGGAGCCGGAGACGTTCCAGGGCCGCTGTCGCCGGCTGGTACCTTTCCTTCGATGTCCCGTTTCCCGCGGAATCCGGCTTGCCAGTCGTGCCGAAGTGCTCATCGCTGCCGGCTTCACGGCCCAGGGCTGCGAGGAATCGCCCGGCAGTCGCGGGCGTGGCGCGGTCAGGGCACGAGCACCGCTGCGCCGATGAGGCGGTCCGCGGCCAGGTCCGCCAGCGCCCGGTCGGCCTCTCCCAGCGGGCGGAGCGACACCGTCGGCCGCACCCCCAGCGTCGCGGCCAGCCGCAGGAACTCCTCGCCGTCCGCGCGCGTGTTCGCCGTGACACTGCGCAGCTGCTTCTCCCGGAACAGCTCCTCGGCGTAGACGAGCCGGGGCACGTCGGAGAGGTATATGCCCGCCACCGCCAGGGTGCCGCCCTGGTCCAGGGCACGCAGCGCCACCGGCACGAGCTCCCCCACGGGCGCGAACAACACGGCCGAGTCCAGCGGCTCCGGCGGTGCGGCGTCCGCGGGTCCCGCCGACGCCGCGCCCAGCTCGAGTGCCAGAGCGCGGGCGGCGGCCGAGCGGGTCAGCACGTGCACCATCGCCCCCTGCGCGATCGCCACCTGCGCGACGAGGTGCGCCGACGCCCCGAAGCCGTACAGCCCCAACCGGCCTCCGGGCGGGAGCTCGGCTCGCTTCAGCGCCCGATAGCCCACGATGCCCGCGCACAGCAGCGGGGCGGCCTCGACGTCGTCGAGACCGCTCGGGAGCCGGTACGCGTAGGCCTCCGGCACGACGGCCAGCTCCGCGTACCCGCCGTCGGCGTCCCAGCCCGTGAACGTCGCATACGGGCAGAGGTTCTCCCGGCCCGACCGGCACCAGCGACAGCGCCCGCAGGTCCCGCGCAGCCAGGCGCCGCCGATCCGGTCCCCGACCGCGAACCGGCCGGCCCCGGGCCCGACCTCGTCGACGACGCCCACGATCTCGTGCCCCGGAACGGTCCGCGGCCGGTGCGGCGGCAGATCGCCCTCGGCCAGGTGCAGGTCGGTGCGGCAGACACCGCACGCGGCCACGCGCACCCGGACCTCACCAGGGCCGGGCCGCGGGTCGGGCAGCTCCGCCGACAGCAACGGGCCCCGATCGACGGGACCGGGATGATCCACCACCCATGCGCGCATGGTGCCGACCCTCCGCCTTGCGCCGGTCGGTCGCCAGGGCCCATCGGCCCGGGACGGGCCCCGGACCCCGGCCGGGGAACCCGTCGACGTCGAGGGGACCTGCCGCGGGACCACCAGCCACTCGTCGCGGAAGCGAGCCGGGAGCGGGTCGAGAAGATGCCCGGCGACGAGTTCGTCGCCCGGGTGGCTGCGCAAGGAGCCGGCGTCGGACGGGTCGCGTCCCTGGCCCCCCCGAGACCGTCCGAACAGGACGTTCTGCGCGGCCTCCGTCCGCGCTTCCTCAGCTGTTCACCCCCGGGTGGGCTCCGACGGCCGCCCCCGTCGACGAGCGGTGACGGCTTCTGCCGGTGGTCCCGGCTCGGGTGCACCGCTGCGAGGCACTCTGCTCACCTCGTCGGATTGAGGTAGTTCAGCGGCGGGAAGCGTTCGTGCTCGTCGTGCTCGAAGATCGACAGGGCCGAGCCCACGATCTCCGGATCGGGCGTTCCGACTATCTCCGGATCCTTGCCCGGGTAGTCGAAGAGGCTCAGCACGTAGCGCATGGCCTCGATCCGAGCCCGTTTCTTGTCGTTGCTCTTGATCACGGTCCACGGGGCGTCGGCGGTGTCGGTGTAGAACAGCATCGCCTCCTTGGCCTCGGTGTACTCGTCCCACTTGTCGAGCGAGGCCAGGTCGGTCGGGCTGAGCTTCCACTGCCGGACGGGGTCGATCTTGCGGATCACGAAGCGGGTCCGCTGTTCGCTGCGCGACACCGAGAACCACAGTTTGATCAGGTGGATGCCGCTGTGCACGAACATCCGCTCCAGTTCCGGCACCTCACGCAGGAACTCCATGTAGTCGCGCGGATCTGTGAAGCCCATGACCCGCTCCACGCCCGCGCGGTTATACCAGCTGCGGTCGAACAGCACGATCTCCCCGCCCGCCGGCAGGTGGGCGACGTAGCGCTGGAAGTACCACTGGGCCAGCTCCAGCTCCGTCGGCTTGGCCAGCGCCACGACGCGGGCACCCCGGGGATTCAGGTGCTCCATGAACCGCTTGATGGTGCCGCCCTTGCCGGCCGCGTCCCGTCCCTCGAAGAGGATGACGATCTTCTGACGGGTCTCCTTCACCCAGTACTGGAGCTTGAGCAGCTCGATCTGCAACGGCCGCTTGAGCCGGTCGTACTCCTCCCGGGACATGCGATCGTCGTACGGATAGCCCTCGCGCCAGGTCTCGACCGGCCGACCGTCGGGACCGATGAGGACCGGATCGCCCTCGTCGCTGTCGTCGACCCTCATGTCGGGCAGGTGTGAGAGCACGTCCAGGCTGTCCTCGCCGCCCTGTGGCCACCTGAAGGGCGTGGTGTCCGACCTGCTGGAACAATCGTCCACGGAGCTGAGCTTCGCCGACTCCGACGACTTCTTCGGGTTCCGGGCCATCGTGTCCTCCTCGGATCGACCACAGCGCGGACTACCCATCGGCGGCCCGGCGGCACCCACCTGCTTGCGACGGACGGAACCGCTGCGGGGATCGGGGTCGGCGGATTGGGTCCGAGCCGGAGGGGTACCTACAGCTCGCACCGCCGCATCCACCGCATCGGTGAGGAGGTCGTGGTGCCGAAACGCCCGCTCGTGCTGACGACCGACGCGCTGCGCGGCCGCAGCCGGGTACGCGCCGAGCGGGCCACCGCCAACCGCGTGGTGAGGCGGGCGATCGTGTCGGTGGCCGGGCTGATCGCCGGCCCGGTGCGCAACCAGGCCGGTCAGGAGGTCGGGCGCCTGGTGGACGTGGTGGTCCGGATGGACGGCGAGGAGCGGTACCCGCCGGTGACCGGGCTGGTGGTCCGCGTCGGCCGCAGGCACGCCTTCGTCGAGGCCTCCGACATCGCGGACATCACCCGCGACGGCGTCACACTGCGGACCGCCCGGCTGGACCTGCGCGACTACGTCCGGCGCCCCGGCGAGGTGCTGCTCGCGCGGGACGTGCTGGACCACCAGCTCGTGGACGTGGACGGGGTACAGGTGATCCGGGCCGCGGACCTCTACCTGGCCCCGGTGGGCGACCGGACCCGGCTGGTCGGCGTCGACGTCAGCGCCCATTCGCTGCTGCGACGGTTGGGACCCCGGCGGCTGCGCACCCGTCCCACCCCGGACAAGGTGATCGACTGGGACGCGGTGGCGCCCTTCGACGAGCAGGCGACCGATGCGCCCTCGACGGTGCGGTTGCGCCGCAGCCAGGAGGCCCTGGGGCGGCTGCGCCCCGGCGAGCTCGCCGACCTGCTGGAGGATCTCGGCCGGCCCGGCCGCCAGCAGCTGCTCGCCTCGCTGGAACCCGCGACGGCGGCCGACGCCCTGGAGGAGATGGACGCGGGTGTGCTGGAGAGGCTGCTGCGCGAGTCGTCCCCCGAGCGGGCGGCCGAGCTGGTCGCGGCGATGGAGCCGGACGAGGCGGTGGACGCGCTGCGCGACCTGAGCGAGCAGGAGCGCGTGGAGCTGCTGGAGCGGATGCCGGAGCCCACCCGGTCGCGTCTGGCTGAGCTGCTGGACTATCCGGCGAACCGGGCCGGCGGGTTCATGACGACGTTGCTGGTGGCCGTGGACGAGAGCGACACGATCGCCGGCGTGCGGGCCCGGACGGCCGAGCAGGCCGAGCACCGCAACGAGATCGACGCCGTGGTGGTCCGCGACGGGGAGCACCACGTGATCGCCGACGTCCCGCTGTTCGACCTGTTCACCGCCGCCGACGACCGGACCCTCGGTGAGCTGATCCGGGACCACCCGGACTTCGATCCGGTGGTGGTCGAACCGGATGCCGATGTCGGCGAGGTCGCCAAGGCGCTGGTCGAGGCTCGCCGTTCGTCGCTGCTGGTGGTCGACGGGGACTGCCGCCCGCTGGGCCGCATCCTCGCCGACGACGTCGTCGACGCGCTGTTGCGGGAGACCGACCGGCTCCACTTCCCGAGGTTGCTGCGGTGAGCCGCACCCTGGATCCGGAGGCCATGGCGGCTCCACGCCCGCACCCGTCGCTGTGGGACCGGCTTCGCCGGCACCGGTTGTTCGGCTACCTCGCGATCGCCGGCCCGGGGCTGATCGCGGCGAACGCGGGGAACGATGCCGCCGGTATCGCCACCTACTCCTCGGCAGGCTCGCAGTTCGTCTACCGCACGTTGTTCTTCATGGTGCTGGTGACCATCGCGCTGGTCCTGGTCCAGGAGATGGCGGTCCGGCTGGGCACCCACACCGGCAAGGGGCTCGCGGCCCTGATCCGCGAGCAGTTCAGCCTGCGCTGGACCGCGGTCGCCCTGTTGTGCGTGCTGCTGGCCAACACCGGTCTGGTCGTGTCGGAGTTCGCCGGCATCGGGGCGGCGTTCGAGTTGGTCGGGATCAGCCGCTACGTGGTGATCCCGATCTTCGCCGTGCTCATCTGGGGCCTCGTCGTCTTCGGGTCCTACAAGTGGGCCGAGCGGATCTTCCTGCTGTTCTCGCTGGCCTTCCTGGCCTACCCGGTCGCCGCGGTGCTGGCGCGCCCGAACTGGGCGGACGTCGGCGCCAACCTGGTGCTGCCGCACTTCAGCGGCGACAAGGACTTCGTACTGCTCGGCGTCGCCCTGATCGGCACCACGGTCAGCCCGTACATGCAGCTCTACGCCGCGGCCGCGGTGGTGGACCGGGGCGCGGGCCCGGAGGACCATCCCGCGGCCCGCTTCGACGCGGTCACCGGTGCGATCTTCGCCTGCATCATCTCCATCATGATCATCATCGCCACCGGTGCCACGATCGGCGGCCAGGGGCCACTCGACTCCGCCGCCCAGGCGGCCCGGGCGCTGCGCCCCGTGGCCGGTACGGGAGCGGAGATCCTCTTCGCGTTCGGGCTGCTCGGGGCCAGCGCACTGGCCGGCGCGGTCGTCCCGCTGTCCACCTCCTACGCCATCAGCGAGGCCGTCGGCGTCGAGCGCTCGGTGACCCGGCGCTTCCGCGAGGCACCGCTCTTCCTGGGTGTGTTCACCTTCCAGGTGATCCTCGGCGCAGCCGTCGCCCTCACCCCGGTCAACCTGATCCAGCTGCTCATCGGCACGCAGGTGCTACAGGGCATCGTGAGCCCGATCGTGCTGATCTACATCCTGGTACTGGCCAACCGGCGAAGCGTGCTCGGTGACGCCGCAAACGGCCGCGTCTTCCGGATCGCCGCCACCCTGGCGGTCGTCGCGGTCGCGGCGATGTCGCTGCTGTTGCTGGTCCAGACCGTGCTCGGCTGGTTCGGGGCAGGGTGATACGCCCAACCGGACCGCTGGTGTTCACCGGCCGGACGGCGCCGTCCACCTCGCCCGGCGGCGCCTGACCGCCGCCGCGCCGTGCTTCCTGGCCAGCGAGCTCGTGGTCGCCTACAGCCTGTACCTCGTCGCCCCGTGAGCGAGTAGGTGAACGTCCACCCGCGGGTGGAGGCGGGGTCCGAACCGTGGGTGGACGCCCATGGCGTGCCCGCTGCCTAGCGTTCTCGTCATGACCACCACCGCTTCACCGGCCGCGGGCGGCCATCTCCGCCGCGCCGCGGCCCCTGCTCTGCTGCTCAACATCCTCGCGCCTCTCGCCGCCTACGAGCTGCTCACCGCACTGGGATCGTCCCAGCTGGTGGCGCTGGCGGTGGGGTCGGTCTTCCCGGCGGCCGGCATCGCCGCGACAGCACTGCGGACACGGCGGGTCGACGGCACGGCGCTGGTGAGCCTGAGCGCCATCGTCGTCGGGCTGGCCGGCGGCCTGCTGTTCCACAGCGCCTGGTTCCTGCTGGTGCAGGGGGCCTTCCTCACAGGGACGATCGGTGTCGTGTTCCTCGCCTCGCTGGCCGCGTCGCGCCCGCTCGTGTTCGTGATCGGACGCCAGCTGGCCGCGGCGGCCGAGCGGCCGGCGTTCGAGGGCCTCTGGGCCTCGCCAGGGCACCGCGCCGGGATGCGGCGGATGACCGCGGTCTGGGGGGCGGCTCTCGTCGTGCACGCCGCGTGCGTCATCGCCCTGTCGTTCGTGCTCACTCCGGGCGCGGTGATGGTCGCGTCACCGCTGCTGGCCGTCGTCCTCATCGGCCCGGTCGGTGTCTGGACCGTCCGTCGCCGGGCCGCCCGCATGCGTTCCCTCGACCCGGCCGGGAGGCCCTCATGACCACCACGCCCACGTCCGCGCTTCCGCAGCTCCCGTTCCCGCGCCCCGACATCCTCGACGTCGGCCCGACGTACCGGACGCTGGCCTGCACCGCGCCGATCAACCCGGTGCGGACGGCCGCAGGCGACGTCGCCTGGCTGGTGACCGGCTACGCCGAGGCCAGGGCGCTGTTCGCCGATCCCCGGCTGGGCCGCTCGCACCCCGACCCCGAGAACGCCGCGCGGATCTCCGGGTCCGCCGTGCTCGGCGGCCCGATGGGCACTGCGGCCACCGAGGCCGCCGACCACGCCGCCATGCGCAAGGTCCTCACCCCGGCCTTCTCGGCGCGCCGGATGAGCCGGCTGCGGGCCCACGTCGAGGACCTGGTTGACGGCCTGCTCGACGAGCTCGCCGCGCACGGCTCGCCCGCGGACCTGCACGAGGTGCTGTCGTTCCCGCTGCCCGTGCTGGTGATCTGCGAGCTGCTCGGCGTGCCCTTCGCCGACCGCCACCGCTTCAGCGCGTGGTCGGCCGGGGCGTGCAACCTGAACGACCGGGCGGCCTCGACCGCCGCGCTCGGCCAGCTGTTCGGGTACATGCGCGAGCTCGTCGTCCGCAAGCGCGCAGAGCCCGGCGAGGACGTGATCTCCGATCTCGTCGCAACCGTCGACGGCCCGGACGCCGACGGCCGGGTCGCCGGGCTCGGCGCGATGCTGCTGTTCGCCGGACACGAGACCACGGTGACCCGGATCGACGTCGGCACGCTCCTTCTGCTCGCCCACCCCGGTCAGGCCGACGCCCTCCGGAACGATCCCGGCCGCGTGGCCGGCGCGGTCGAGGAGATCCTGCGGCTCGGCGCGCCCGGCGGGGGTGGCCTCCCCCGCTACGCCCAGGCCGACATCGACGTCGCAGGCGTGCACATTCGCAGCGGTGACGCGGTGCTGCTGGCCGTCAGCGTCGCCAACCGCGATCCCGAGGTGTTCGCCGACGCCGACCGCTTCGACGTGACGCGCACGGCCAACCCGCATCTCGCGTTCGGGCACGGTCCCCGTTTCTGCATCGGCGCGGGCCTGGCCCGCATCGAGCTGCAGGCGGTGTTCGCCGCCCTGCCCGCGCGCTTCCCGACGCTCGCGCTCGCGGTGCCCGTCGAGCAGCTGCAGGTGCGCTCGGACGTGCTCACCGGCGGGCTGACGGCCCTCCCCGTGACCTGGTGACGGGCGAGACGTCGTCGTCCACGTAGCCACCCTCCAACCTGCGTCGGGGATGACCCGTCGGCACACCGCACCAGGCCGCGCTCGACAACCCCGAACGCGAGCGGATCCCCATCCGGGCTCGACCCCGCGGCGGTGGGGGAAAGGTCTTCACACCTCGCCGGCCTCGATCGAGGCGTCGGCGGCCGGTTGCTCCTGCCCTGTCCCCTCCTCCGCCCATCTGCCCTGCCGTCGCAACGACGTGCGGCCTGCACGGATGTGGGCCCGCATGGCCGACTCGGCCCAGTCCGCGTCGTGCGCCGACAGGGCGTCGAGGATCTCGCGGTGCTGGGCCAGGCTCCGCACGATCGCTTCGCGCGTGCGCTGGTGGTAGCCCTCGCGCGCCAGCGGGATCTGGATCAGCGACGGCATGACGGCGATGAGCTGGCGGTTCCCGGACGACTGGTAGATGGCGGTGTGGAACTCGGAGCTGAGCTCCCCGATCCGGGGGAACCGGGCGTCCCCGTGCTCCTCGAGAAGTCGTTCCATCTCGTCGCAGAGCTCGCCCAGCGCGGCGAGGTCGGTGCCGGGGTCCTCGGCCGCGCGACGTACGGCGTAACCCTCCAGGAGCGCCCGCAGGTCGTGGATGTCGTCCAGGTCCTGGGCGGTCCACCCGAGAACGAGGGCGCCCCGGTTGGGCACGATCTCCACGAAGCCCTCGATGTTGAGCTGGCGCAGCGCCTCACGGACGGGGGTGCGGCTCACCCCGGCGCGCTCGGCCAGGTCCTCCTCGCGCAGCCAGCTGCCCGGCGCGTACTCACCGGTGACGATGGCGTTCTGGATGGTCTCGTAGGCCATGTCCGCGGCACGCGCCATCCCGGTCCCTCCCCCGCCGTCCGACCCTTCCCGATCGCCGGACATCATCGCGCACGGGCACCACGCTGCGGAGACCCACCCGCGCGGCCGAGGAGCGCGGGCGGGTCGAGGCCGGCGTCCAGGACGTGGACGCCGGCCTGCACCGCGGCCACCGCGGTCGCGTAGCCGGTGTTGCGGGTGTCGTGGGAGTGGAACGGCACACCCTCGAGCACGAGCACGCAGTCGAGCGGACCGGTCACCGCCGCGCCTGGTACGTGGCCTCGCGCTCGGCCATGTACCAGAGCGTGCGGCCCATGGGCGCGCGCGCCTCCTCCGCCAGGTGCCCGACCACGCCCGCCGCCCGCGAGACGACCGCCACGCCGCGGAGCACCGCGGTGTCGATCCCGAGGTCGCACAGCAGCGCGCCGCAGGCCCCGCCCGCGTTGAGCGCGAGCGGCTTGCCCGACGGCGACGTGGCCCGCTCCTGCACGCGCAGCATCAGCCGGGTGTGCGGGCCGAGCACGTCGTGCTCGCGGGCCATGGCCAGCAGGCGTGCCGTGCGGGGGTCGCCGTTCTTGTGGAACGGGTGCCCCAGGCCGGGGATCCGCGCCCCACGGGCCCGGTGCTCCTCCACCACCGCGGCGGCCAACCGGTCGAGATCGGCGTCGCTCGACGCCTCCGTCGGCCCCGCCGCAGTGAGCACTCGGCCCGCGTCCTCGAAGACCCCCAGGAACACCGACCCGGCGCCGAGGACCCCGGCCGCGACCGCGCCCTGGATCGAGTCCGGTGCACCGGTGTAGGTGAGCCGGGCGGCCAGCGCCGTGGGGGTCAGGCCGTGATCGGCCAGCGCGACGAGCACGGCGTTGAAGATCCTCGCCTCGCCGGGCGTCGGCAGCCGGCCGGTGATCAACAGGTAGAACACGCTGCCGAAGTCGACCTCCCCCATGAGCTCGTCGGCGAGGTTGTACCCCTGCACCCAGATGTCGTCGGCCGTGGACCGCCCGATCGACGTGGTCATCGGCGGGTGATCGTCCTCGAAGATCGCCATCAGGGGTCAGCCGGCCTGCTTCTCCCGCACGGCGGCCACGGGGTCGGCGTCGTCGAACCAGGGGTCGGCGTCCAGGTCGCGGGCCGGCACCGAGAACTCGATCGAGATCCCGTTGGGGTCGGTGGCGTAGACCGACCGGAGCAGGCCGTGGTCGACGACGTCGCTGACGTCGGAGCCGGCGTCGTGCAGGCGCTTGCGCAGGTTCTCCAGGTCCTCGTCGGAGTCGACGCTGATCGACACGTGGTCGAACTGGATGCCCGACGCCGGGATGCCGGAGTCCTTGCGTCCCGGGAGCTCGATGTCCTTCCACTCGAAGAACGCGATCGAGGCTCCGCGGCCGATGCTCAGGAAGTAGTGCCGGTGCGGGTAGTTCTCGTCGCGGTTGCCCGTCGTGCCGACGAGCGGCATGCCCAGGACGTCGCGATAGAACCGCACCGTCTTGTCCATGTCGTTCGTGACGAGCGCGAGGTGGTTGAGACCCGCGTAGTTGATGGCGGTCATGTCGTCCTCCTGCAGGTGCGGCGGAGCGGTGGCCTGGCCCCGGAACGGAGCGGGGGTGGCAGACGGCCACCCAGCGGCGGCGAAATTGTATTCGAGGCGGAGGAACCAGAACAAGAGTTCCCCGTGAAGTCGTCCGGTCGGTCAATCCCTGAGTGGATGTATCACGACGTCAGAGCCACTTCCCCACCACCACGAGACACACAAGATCCCCCACCGTGTCGTACGCTTGTATCCAATCAGGGTCCCTGCTCGGTGTGGTGGGATGGCTACAGGGCATGACGACGGAGGTCTGCATGGCGAGCTCGGCCCGAGCAGCGGCCTACGAGGCCCTGCAGCGCGGCATCGCGAACGGCCAGTACCCGCCGGGGAGCTGGCTGCGCGAAGAGGACGTGGCCGCCGCCGCGGGCGTCAGCCGCACGCCCGTGCGCGAGGCGCTGCACCGGCTGCAGGCAGAGGGCCTGGTGCAGATCCTGCGCAACCGCGGCGCTCTGGTCGTCGGGTGGACCGCGCAGGACCTCGACGACATCTACGACCTGCGCGTACTGCTGGAGGGCTACGGCGTGCGACGCGCGGCGCAGGCCCGCGACAACGTCGACTTCGACGCGCTGAGCGTGATGTGCACCGAGATGGAGCAACTGCTGCCCGGCGCGGGCGAGCCGGAGCTGCAGCACATCGGCCGGCTCTGCATCGACTTCCATGTCACGCTCAACCAGGCGTCCCGCAACCGCCAGCTGATCGCGATCATCCCCACGCTGCTCGCCACGCCGTTCGTCCGCGAGGCCTTCCACCACCACACCCCCACCGACCTCGAGCGGGCCTTCGCCTCGCACCGCGAGATCCTCGAGGCGCTCGAGGTCGGCGACGGCGACTGGGCGGAGGGGGCCATGCGCGCCCACCTGCGCGCCGGCCGCTGGTCACTGCGGCAGATGGAGCAGGAGCGGCAGGCCCCCGAACTCGGGGACAGCGGGCTCGCCAGCGCGTGAGCTGATCGGCACCAGCGCCGGGAATCGTACACAACTCGTGTCTTCGTCCTGACTACGTTCACGGCAGTTCGTACACAGTCGGGCTCTCTGTCGGCCGGAAACCCCTGCGCGTCCTCGACGCCCACGACGTCGCCACACAGCATCCCGACCCGAGGCCGACAGGCTGCCGTACCGCATTGCACCTGTTCACGAGGCGGGGCGAACCCGCTCACGCAACCGGATCCCACGAAGCTCTTGACGCCCCACTGTGACCCTCGTTACCGTCAGCTCGTATACAACACAGGGTGATACACCCGCTTCCACAAGCTGGCGGCCGGTACACCGAGTGCCCGCGACGCTCTCGGTCCCGGATGCGATCACCCGACAGCCACCGCGCGGTGTCAGCCATCGGGACCCAGCGCTCCGTCCCGGGGCGGGCGCCACCGTGCCCGGGGACGGGCGCCGTCCGCGCCACGTCCACGACGCACGTCCACAAAGGAGTGGGACATGACCGAACTGGCCGAACGCCCGACCGCGGCCTCCGCCGGTGCCGAGCTGATCCAGCGGGCCGCCGACCTGGTGCCGATGCTGCGGGCCAACGCGCCGCAGGCCCACGCGGAGCGCCGGATGCCGAAGGAGAACCTGAAGGCACTCGAGGACTCCGGGATACTGCGGGCGACCCGCGCCCGCGAGTACGGCGGCTACGAGATCGACACCCACACCAAGCTCGGGATCTTCCGGGAGCTGGCCCGCGGCTGCGGCTCCACCGCGTGGGTGGCCACCCTCTACTCCGACGCCGACTTCCTGATCGCCCACTTCCCCGACGAGGTGCAGGAACAGGTCTACGGCGACGGGGACCCGTCGGTGCACTGCACCGCCACCCTGATCCCCACGGCCCGCGCCGAGCGCGACGGCGCCGGCTTCCGGCTCAACGGCAAATGGCCGTTCAACTCCGGCTGCCTGGACGGCACCTGGGTCACCGAGCCCGCCGTCGTCGAGCTCGAGGCGGGCAGGCCCGAGGTCTGCCTGTTCCTCATGCCCTACGCCGACCTCACGATCCTCGACGACTGGCACGTCAGCGGCCTGCGCGGCACCGGCAGCAACAGCGTGGTCGGGGAGAACGTGTTCGTCCCCGAGGAGCGCATGCTGCGCCTGGAGGAGCTCAAGCTCGGACAGGGCCGCAGCGAACGCAACAAGGACCGGCCGATCTACACCATCCCGGCCGTCCCCTACGTCCTCACGAGCGGCGGCGGCACGTTCCCGGGGCTGGCGAGCGCGGCGCTCGAACTGTTCATGGAGCGGCTGCCCACCCGCGGCCCGATCGCCTACACCGGCTACGGGCAGCGCAGCGAGGCGCCGATCACCCATCACCACGTGGCCGAGGCCTCGATGAAGATCCGCTCGGGCGACCACCTGATGTCCGGTGCCGCCGACATCCTCAGCCGCCACGCGCAGTCCGGCGAGCCCTACGCCCCCGGCGAGATCCCGGAGATCTGGGGCATGGTGTCGTACTCGACACGCCTGTACGGCGAGGCGATCGAGACGCTGCGCCACGCCAGCGGGGCCAGCGGCATCCACGAGAGCCAGCCGATCCAGCTCGTCTCCCGCGACGCCCAGGCACTGGCGACGCACGCCGTGATGATGCCGACCACCGGTATCGAGATCTACGGCCGCTCGCTGTGCGGGCTCGAACCGAACACCCCAATGCTGTGAGTGCCGCACCCGTGGGCGACACCGCCGTGGAGCCGGCCGACGCGCTCGCCGTGTTCGACCGGTGGTACGACGCCCACGAGTCCGGCGACGTCCCCGCCCTGCGCGAGGTGCTCGGCGACGACGTCGAGGTGCACTCGATGTTCCGCCCGGAGCCCGCGCGGTCCCGCGACGCCGCGGTGGCGCACTTCCTGCGCACCACCACCGTCACCTTCCCGGGCCTCGCCATGGGCCTGGTCTCGACCCCCGCGGCGGCCGGGGACGGAGCGGTGCTCGCCGAGGTGGTGTTCGCCGGCACGTTCACCGGCGAGCTCACCTGGCGCGGCCGCGTCCACCGCGGTGCGGGCCAGCGCTTCTCGCTGCCCGGTGTCGTCGTCATCCGCACCCGCGGCGAAGCCGTCATCTCCGTGAAGACCCTCTACGACCGCGACGACTGGCTCCGCCAGATCGACGTCCCCGTCTGCTGACCCGTCCCGAAGGAGTCCCCATGACCTCGACCGTCCCGACCCGCGTCGACGTGACCCAGCCCGCCGGCAAGAACACGATGATCCGGCTGGTCCGGCAGGAGTTCCGCGTCTGCTTCGACATGCTGGTGGCCGCCAGCGAGCAGGAGTGGCACGCCCAGACCCCGTGCGACCTCTGGGAGGTCCGCGACATGGCAGGCCACCTGCTCGACGCCGCCTACTGCTACCTCGGCTACTTCAAGCAGGGCGAGCACGGCTGGCCCACCGAGGAGCCCCGCGGGATGCGGGCCTACGGCGACGCGCTGGGGCAGAGTGCGCGGGAGTACCGCGGCGTCTACCGCTGGGAGGTGCTGGGCCGCCTCGAGGCCTGCACCGACCTGCTGTTCCGCTACTTCGAGGACGTCCCCGAGGACGAGTGGGCCGGCCGGCTGGTGCCGCACAAGTGGGTCGGACCCGTGCCGGCGTTCATGATGGCGGCGTTCCAGCTCATGGACTACTCGGTGCACGCCTGGGACCTGCGCAAGGCGCTGGGCCGGGACGCCTTCGTCGACACCGAGGCGTCGGACACCCTGGTGCCCTTCATGTTCGGGCTGATGCAGATCTGCTTCGCCCCCGAGGTGGCCGACGGCGTGGACCTGACGATCGATGTTCACATCACCACCTCCGGCGACGAGCACTGGACCGTGCAGGTCAAGGAGAACGCCCTCACCTTCGCGCCCGGCGCCCCGGAGAATGCCGACGCGACGTTCGCCTTCCCCTGCAACGAGTTCTGCCTCGACGTCTACCAGCGCCTGCAGGGTGGCGCCGCGAGCGGTGACCAGAACTCGATCGACTCCTTCCGCAAGCTCTTCTTCACCATCTGACCAGACCCACGACGCCGAACCCGTCGCCCGGCCCGCAACCGCTGCGGGTCCCGGGCCGGTTCGCCGCGCCTCGACGAGGAGGACCGCCGTGAGCACATCCACGATCGACGACCCGGTCGGAACCGAGGTTCCGGGCCGCGAGGAGCTCGTCGCCCGCGCGGCGGCGCTGGTGCCGCTGCTGCGCCGCAACGCCGAGCGCTGCGAGCAGGAGCAGAAGCTGCCCGTGGAGAACGTCCAGGCGCTGCAGGACGCTGGCCTGCTGCGGCTGACGCTCCCCCGCCGCTTCGGCGGCTATGAGGCCGACACCCGCACCAAGGTGGAGGTCTGCCGGGAGCTGGGCCAGGGCTGCTCGTCGACGGCGTGGGTCGCCGCGCTGTGGAGCGACGGCACCCAGTTCACCTCGTTGCTCCCCGACCACGTCCAGGACGAGGTCTTCGCCGACCCGGACGTGCGGATCACGGTGTCGTTCCCGCTCGGCGGCACCGTCGCGGTCTCCGACGGCGACGGCTACCGCCTCTCGGGTCGCTGGCCGTTCAACACCGGGTGCGCACACGCCACCTACGCCATCCGCAGCGCCGTCATCGACCCCGAGTCCGACGCGCCGGGCTTCGGCATGTTCCTCGTGCCCTACGAGGGCATGACGATCCTCGACGACTGGCAGACCAGCGGGCTGAGTGGCACCGGCAGCAACACCGTGACCGGCCAGGACATCTGGGTGCCCGCCGACCGGATGATGCACTTCGCGGACGCCCAGCAGGGCAGGTTCGCGACCGTGCGCAACGCCGGCACGCCGCTCTACCGCACCCCGATCATCTCGACGATCCTCACCACCGGATCATCGGGGCTCCCCGGGGTCGCGAAGGCCGCGCTCGAGTTCTTCATCGGCAAGCTGAAGTCCGGCAGGCCCATCACCTACACCGGCTACGGCGACCAGAGCACGGCCCCGATCCGCCACCACCAGGCCGCCGAGGCCGCGCTGCGGATCCGGGCCGCCGACGCCCTGACGTTCGAGGCCGCCGACATCGTCGACCGGCACGCCGCCGACGACGTCCCGTACGCCGAGGGCGAGCACGCGCAGATCTGGGGCCAGGTCGCCTACGCCACGCAGCTCTATGCCGAGGCCGTGGAGATCCTGCGCGCCGCGTCCGGAGCCTCGGCGATCCACAAGAGCTCGCCGATGCAGCGCCTCGCGCGTGACGCCGCCGCGCTGAAGGTCCACGCGATCATGTCGCCCACCACCGGCCTGGAGTTCCACGGCCGCGCGCTGGCCGGCCTGGCGCCCAACTCCCCCCTGCTCTGAACCCTTCGCCGAGACCGGAGACGACCATGCAGGTGACCGAGCAGTACCAGGCCTGGTTGCGCGACTACTACCGGGCGATCGACGCCGTCGAGACCGACACGTTCATGGCGATGTTCACCGAGGACGCCCGGATGGTCTTCGCCAACGCCGACCCGATCGAGGGCCGCGACGGCATCCGTGAGGCCCTGACCGGACTGCGCGCGAGCGTGGGCGGCTGGCGCCACATCCTCCACGGCACGTGGCAGCTCGAGGACGACCTCATCGCCTTCGAGTGCGAGGTGGTCTACACCCGCCTGGACGGCAAGGAGGTGACCGTTCGCGGGGGGTGCTTCTTCGCCTTCGCCGCGGACGGCCGGTGCCGTGAGCAGCGGATCCACGTCGACACCACGCCCGTCTTCGCCGCATAGGAGTGCCCGTGCCCGACATCCTGACCTTCTCCGAGCTCCTCGCCCAGGGCGTGGAGCGCTGGCCCGACGAGCCGTGGTGCCGCACGCCCGACGGCGAGGCGACCCGGGCGGAGATGCACGCCGATGCGCTCCGTTGCGTCGGCGGCCTGCGGGAGCGCGGGGTGTCGCCCGGCGACCACGTGGTGATCGTGCTGCCCAACGGGCTCGACTTCCTCCGGGCCTGGCTGGGCGTGGTGCTGAGCGGCGCGGTCAGCGTCGCCGTCAACCCGAAGGCGGCGCAGTCGGAGCTCGCGGCGGTGCTGGAGGAGACCGGGGCGAGGCTCGTCGTCGCGCCGGCCGGCACCGCGGTGCCCGACGGTGTGGCGTGCACCGACGTCGCCGCGCTGCTGTGTGCCGAGCCCGCGGCACCCGCGGCCACCACGCCGGAGCAGCCCGCGTCCTACATCCAGAGCTCGGGCAGCACCGGACGGCCGAAGTTCATCATCGAGACCCACGGCATGTACACGATGGCCGCCGAGGGCTACCCGTACTGGCTGCAGCTGACCAGCGACGACGTGCTGCTCACGACACTGCCGCTCTCGCACCTCAACGCACAGGCCTACTCCACCCTCGGGTCGTGGTGCTGCGGCGCGCAGCTCGTGCTGCTGCCGCAGTTCTCGGCGAGCACGTTCTGGGAGACGGTCCGCGACACCGGCGCCACGGTGTTCAACGCGATCGGCGCGATGGTCGAGATCCTGATGGCCCGCGACCCGTCGCCGGTCGAGCGCGAGCACCGGCTGCGGTACTGCTACTCCGCACCCGCGCCGCACCGGGAGCGCCACGAGGAGATCACGGCGCGGTTCGGCTTCCGGCTGGTGATCGGCTACGCGCTGTCCGAGTCGCCGTACGGGCTGATCTGCCCCGTGGACGAGCCGCCCGCCTACGGCTCGATGGGCCGCCCGCGCCAGCACCCGCGCCTGGGCACGGTCAACAGCTCGCGCGTCGTCGACCCGTCCACCGGCGAGGAGGTGGCCCCCGGCGAGGTCGGTGAGCTGCAGCTGCGCAACCCGGCCACCACGCCCGGGTACTACGGCATGCCCGAGCAGTCGGCCGACGTACTGCGCGGGGGCTGGCTGCACACCGGCGACCTGGCACGGATCGACGAGGCCGGCAACCACTTCTTTGCGGGACGGGTCAAGGAGTTGATCCGCCGCCGCGGGGAGAACCTGTCCCCCGCCGACGTCGAGGTCGTCCTCGACGCCCATCCGGCGGTGTCGTCCAGCGCGGTGATCGGCGTGCCCTCGCCGCTCACCGAGGAGGACGTCAAGGCGTTCGTCATGGTGCGCCCCGGCGGTGAGGTCACCGCCGAGGAGCTCCGGGACTGGTGCGCGGAACGGCTGCCGCCCTACAAGCGGCCGCGCTACGTCGAGTTCGTCGAGACCTGGCCGCTGACCGAGACCCAGAAGATCGCCAAGAAGCAGCTCCCGACCGAGCGCACCGCCGCCGAGGTCGACATCGAGGAACGTGCACGCGCCTAGCACCACTGCCACCCGGAAGCGAGACGACCATGTCCCTCCTCGATGCCGTCCCCACCGTGCACCAGGCCCCGAAGAAGGTCGGCCCCGGCACCTACGTGATCCAGGACGTCCAGCACGCACTCGGCGCGCCTCTGTCGGTGTACCTCAACTCCGCGGTCATCCAGGGCGCCGAGCCGATCGTCGTCGACACCGGCAGCGCCCGGAACCGGGAGCAATGGCTGCAGGACGTGTTCGGCCTGGTGGAGCCCGAGGACGTCAGATGGGTGTTCCTCACCCACGACGACTCCGACCACACCGGCAACCTCAGCCAGGTGATGGACGCCTGCCCGAACGCGCGGCTCGTCTGCAGCTGGACGCTCGTGGAGCGCTTCGCCAACGCCTACGAGTTCCCGCTGCAGCGCTGCCGCTGGCTCAACGACGGCGAGTCGTTCGACGCCGGGGACCGCATGCTCGTGGCCCTGCGCCCGCCCGTCTACGACTCCCCCGCCACCCGCGGTCTCTACGACACCTCCACCGGCGTCTACTGGGCCGCCGACGCGTTCGCCTCGCCGGTGCCCGGCGGCCCGGGCGTGGCACCCGCCGACACGATCGCCGACGTCGACCCCGAGGCGTGGTGGGGCGGCATGGTC
The DNA here is from genome assembly GCF_025965585.1 of Pseudonocardia sp. Lineage (GTDB taxonomy): Bacteria > Actinomycetota > Actinomycetes > Mycobacteriales > Pseudonocardiaceae > Pseudonocardia. The sequence continues at coordinate 10,284 of NZ_JAOPWR010000394.1, read as the reverse complement.
ATGTTCGGCATCCACGCGCTCTCGCCGTGGCTCAGCATGGTCGACGCGACCCGCTACGCGGCCTGCGTCAAGGAGGTGCGGAGCCACGGGATGTCCACGATCATCTCCGGCCACAGCCCGGTGATCGACGGGCCACGTGTGGAGCAGGCCTTCGACATGATCGGCAGACTCGCCGGGACCACACCGCCGCCGTGCCCCGATCAGGCGGTCCTCGACGTGATGCTGGCGGCGATGGGCGGGGAGTGACCGCCGACGCCACCTCGCGGCCGGCAAGCGTGGTCACTGCGTTGCGGTCGCCTGGTGCTTGCAGATACGGGATGCGGGCCGAGGGAACCCGACCGCCGAGCAGCCGTCGATGACAACCCACCGTTCATGTGGCGCGTCTGGCACACTGACGCGGCTCGGCGCGAGGCCGATCGGCGGCGGGGCCGGACGATGGCGGTCAAGGAGTGGGCGCATGGGCACCGCGGACCGGCTGCAGCAGAGGTGGCGTGCTGATCCGCGCGTGCTGCCCGCGGTGCGGCGGGCCGTGCGGGAGTGGGGTGCGCTCGCGGGGCTCGCCGAGGAGCTCGTCGAGGACCTCCAGCTGCTCGTCAGCGAGGCCGCATCCAACTCCGTCGAGCACGCCTATCGCAACATCGAGCCGGGCGAGTTCGAGCTGTCGGTGAGCCTGGGGCCGGAGGGCGGCGTGCTCGTGGTGGTGCGCGACTTCGGCCGGTGGCGCAAGCCCCCCGCCGACCCGGGCTACCGCGGACGCGGCCTGGCGGTCATCGACACACTGGGCGACGACGTGGCGCTCGACGCCGGGACCGCCGGCACCCGCATCGCCTTCACCGTCAGCGGTGCGGCTGCCACCGCAACGCCGTCGGGCCCCGCGTCGTGGTGGCCGCCCGCCGTGGACGAGGTGGGCCGGTGAGCGCCGGTCCCACGGAGGGCGATCTGCCGTTCCCGATCATCGTGACGCGCAGCCCGCAGCACGTCGTCAGCTGGGCGAACCCGGCCGCGCGGGGCGCGTTGCCCGGCCTGGCCGTGGGCCGGCCGCTGCGCGACGTCCGGTCGCAGCCGCACCTGCTACCGGCGCTCGACCAGGTCCTCGAGCGGTGCGAGGCCACCGCCGTCGAGCTGGTCGAGCCCGCGATGACCGTCGGGCTGGTGCCGCTGTCGGGCGGGGTGGTGCTGCACGGGATCCCCGCCGTGGCCGGGGTGGCGGGCGCGCGGGAGCGGGGGGTCGCCCTGCAACAGCTGACCGGTGAGCTGCTGGGTGCCGCGACACCTTCGGAGATCGGCCGGTTCGCCGTGACGACCGCCGCCGCGCTGCTCGGCGCCGACGCCGCCGGGGCCTACACCCGCACGGACGCCGACACCCTGCAGGTGCTGCACGCCGCCGGCTGGCCGGACCAGACCACGCGCCGGTTCGAGCGGATCGCGCTGCGCCGCGGGCGTCCGCTCTCCGATGCCGTGCTCGACCGCGCGCCGGTGTGGCTGGAGGATGCCGCGCAGTGGCGTGCCCGCTACCCGGAGATGGCCCCGGTGGGCACGTCCGGCGACATCCAGGCCACCGCCTGCCTGCCTCTGCGGGTCGAGGACCGCGACGTCGGAGCGGTTGTGTTCAGTTTCTCCGAGACGCGCGCCTTCACGCCCGACGAGCGCGACTACCTCCAGGCGGTCGCCGCGCTGTGCGCGCAGGCGCTCGACCGGGCCCGGCTGCTCCTCGCCGAGCGCGACGCGCGGGCGGTCGCCGAGCAGCAGCTCGCGCGCATGACCTTCCTCGCGCACGCCGGACGCCTCATGGAGGCGCCGCTGTCGGTGGAGGAGCGGTTGCAGCAGCTCGCCGACCTGGTCGTGCCCGAGATCGCCGACTGGTGCGCGGTGCACCTCGTCCGCAACGAGCGGGTCGAGCAGATCGCGGTGGCCCACGACGACCCGGACAAGGTCGCCTTCGTCACCCGGCTACAGGAGCGCTATCCGTCGGACCCGGATGCCCCGGCCGGTGCGATCGCGGTCAGCCGCACCGGCGAGCCGGCCTTCTTCCCCGACGTGCCGGACGAGCTGATCGTCGCCGCGGCCGTCGACGAGGAGCACCTCGACCTGATCCGGTCCATCGGCATGGCGTCGGCCCTGGTGATGCCACTGCTCGTCCGCGGTCGCAGCCTCGGCGCGCTGACCCTCGTGCACGCCGAGTCCGGGCGGCACTTCGACGAGGCCGACCTGGCCTTCGCCGGGCAGGTGGCCACCATGGCGGCCGTCGCCCTGGACAACGCGCGGCTCTACCAGCTGCAGCACCACATCGCCGACACGCTGCAGGCCGCGCTGCTCCCGGCGGCGCTGCCCGTCGTGCCGGGGCTGCGCCTGGCCGCCCGGTACCGCGCCCAGACCGCCGGCGACGTCGAGGGCAGCATGAGCACGAGCGCGGACGTGCATGTCGGCGGCGACCTCTACGACGTGGTGCCCGGTGCGGTGCCCGGGCGCTGGTCGGTCGTGGTGGCCGACGTCTGCGGCAAGGGCCCGGAAGCCGCCGCGCTCACGGCCCTGATCCGGCACACCCTGCGCTCCGAGATCGCCCACGGGCTCGGGCCGGTCGAGGCCCTGCGGCGGCTCAACGAGGCGATGCTGCTGGACACCGCGGCCGGCGCGTCCCGCTTCGCGACCGTGGCCCATGCCCAGATCGAGGTCGACGCGGCGGGCGCCACCGTGCGGTTGGCCGGCGCCGGACACCCGCCCCCACTGGTCCGACGCGGTGACCAGGTGGAGGCTGTGGCGTTGTCCGGCACCCTGCTGGGCGTCTACCCCGAGGTGGACCTCCTCGCGACCACCGTGCGACTGGATCCGGGAGACATGCTGGTGCTCTACACCGACGGTGTGACGGAGGCGCGGGGAGTGGACGGTTTCTACGGTGCCGATCGACTGACGAGAGTCGTGAGCACGCAGGCCTCGGGTGGCGCAGAGGCACTGGCCGAGCGGCTGCTCGCCGACGTCGTGGCGTTCCAGCACGGGCGGCCGCGCGACGACATCGCCCTGCTCGTCGTGGAGGCTGCGCCGTGACCGCCGACGTGCTCGGTCCTGCGGAGGCGGCATCATGACCGTGGAAGTCGTCCTCGACGGCGAGCTCGACCTCTCGACCTTCGACGCGGCCCAACAACGCGTCGAGGAGGCCGAGAGCGCAGAACCGGAGCTGCTGGTCGTGGACCTGAGCCGGCTCACGTTCGTGGACTCGACCGGTGTGCGGCTCGTGTTGCTCGCCGACGCGCGGGCCCGTGACGCGGGTCGACGGCTCGCGGTGCGCCTGGGCGACGGGTCGGCACTGCGGGTCTTCGCCTCGCTCGGCCTGCTCGAGAAGCTCGACGTGCTCCCCGCAGCGCAGCCCGCACCCGACGGCGCCACGCGATGACGGTCGTCCCGACCACCCTGCGAGCCACCATCGACCTGCCCCCGGACCCGCGCAGTGTCCCCGCCGCACGTTCGGTGGTGGCGCAGCTGCTCGCCGCATGGGCAGCGGAGTCCTTCTGCGACAACGCGCTGCTGCTGCTGAGCGAGCTGGTCACCAACGTCCTACGCCACGTCGTCAGCGACGCCGCCCTGCAGGTGCGGGTGCACCTGGCCGACCCCGTCCTGCGTGTCAGCGTGGCCGACGACTCCGCCGACCCCCCGCGCACCCTGGAACCAGGCGCGGCGGGCGGGCACGGCATGTGGCTGCTCGCCGTACTCGCGGACCGATGGGGCAGCGAGCAGCACGGCAGCGGCAAACAGGTGTGGTTCGAGCTGACCCGCGGCGCCGGCGACGAGCCGCCCGTGGCGTGAGGCGCCTCGACCAACGCGGACCACAGCAGCGCCGCTACCCGTTCCGACCCACCTCGATGGGCCACAGCGATCCGGCCTCGGTGGCCGCACGTGTACGACACCCACTCCGAATACTCGGATTGTTGATCGTGCTCGCGTCCTGAAAGGCGTGCGAGGTCAGCGGGAATGGCACCGGGGCTCCATACTGGGGCCGGGCGCACGGTCGAATACGGTCGGATGGCCTGCGCCGCAGTGGGTCGACCCGGGCCTGCCCCGGCCGGGTCGACCCGCCGATCACCACGTACTGCGACTCCGAACGCTTCGAGGTCATCAAGCAGGTCGTCACCGACCACGTCTCCTGCGATCTGGCCGTACCGGCCCTCGTGCGCGCCGGTCGCCTTCGACAGCGCGCCGGGCGCACACAGGTCGAGTGCTTCACCCCCTGCCCACACGCTGCGACCCCGAATCAGCTCGCCTCTTGCGACGGTGCGAGCCGGCTTTCCGGTACCGGGTGCCCCACGTCGCGCTGCGGACCGTGTCGGTCGACTCGAGCCCGGATCCCAGAGCGCCGCCGATGGTGGCCAGTGAGGAGACCAGCCAGGCGAGCCGGAGATAATCGGTAAAGCCGACCGGCCGTCCGATCGCGTTGGAGAACACCTGCGGGACCACCACGAACCAGCCGGTCAGAAAATCCCCGACGAGTAGCGCCAGGTAGGACACCAGCAGGCCGATCGCAAGGGTCAACAGTGTCGCCGCGTTGTAGAGACGGATCCGGCGGCGTTCCCGAGGGTCGTTGTCTGCCGGGTGCTGCCACAGTGCGTGATTCAGGATCAGCCATCCGCCGATCGCGGCGAGCGAGACCACGGTTGCCACCCACAGGCGCGCCGTGCTCATGGCCGCACTGACCTGCCAGACCGGGCTGGACACGAGGCCGAAGGCCGCGGTGGCCAGGGCGGCGGCGAGCGCACTGCGCAACCCGAGCACCAGCCGCCACGGCCGGTTCACCCACACCATGCCGACCAGCATCTGCAGTTGTCCTGAAGATCTGGTCAGACGCAGGTCGATGTCCTCGTCGTCGGGCTCGACTCGATGCAGGTTCGTCACCCGATCCTCGAGTCGCTGGAGGGGCTGGTCGCCGGAGTGGCCGGCCGCCCACTCGAGGATCAGCCCGGCGACGATGTCGCGAGCCTGTTCCGCCGGATGCAGCACCGTCAACGCCGGAACGACGAGCAACGCCGCTCCCTTGTCCTGGCTCAGCTCAGCCACGAGGGGCCGGCCGTCGTTGTACACCGGCAGGTCGGTCAGACAGATCGCCATGTCCCATCCTTCCCGCCGGCGTCGCTCGGCTGCCAGGTCGATCAGCCGCTCGCCCCGGGCGTCCCCGGAGCGCCGCAGCGTCTCCGAGACCACGGTGAACGAGTAGCGCATCCCGTCCCGGGGCTGATCGGCCAACATGTTCGGCAGCTCCTCGGCAAGCTGCTGGCCGATCTCGGTGGGAAGCCCGGGATCGGCCAGCAGGCCGACGGCGACGACCCGTTCCCGGCCGCTGTCCTCGGCCTCCCAACGGATCGGTCGGTCGAGCGTCTTCTGCGATGCCATCGCCGCCTCCTCGGGCCCGTCGGTCTTTCCGCACGGTGCTGTGGGGACGCCGAGAGCTGCCTTGCACCGCGACGAGAACAATCTCGGTCGATGGGCGGGTTCCCGTCCAGGACCCGAGGAATCAGGTACCGGGTGCCGGATCCGTGACCGGGCCGACGCATGGGTCACGGGAGGCCGTGACGCCGGAATCCCCGTCCGGCTGCACGTCGACCTGCTACTCACGGCCCTCGCAGGATCAGCGCCGTCATCACGGTCTCGGGCACGGGGTGTCAGGCGCGGTCGGTGTGCCGGCCGTCGGTGCTGACGTCGGCGCTGTCACCGCCTTCGGTGCGCGTGAGCAGGGGCGAACGGGCCAGCAGCACGGTGCCGGCTCCGATCAGCACCGCACCGGCCACCGCCAGCACCAGCCAACCGCTGCCGTTGACCCGTTCGCCGAACACCGCGACCCCGAATCCGACCGCCACCACGGGGTTGAACAGCGTGAGGAAAGGCTGGGACGCCACCAGCGGGCCCGCCTGCAGGGTCCTCTGCAGCAGATAGAAGAACACGGGTCCCAGCACGACCAGCAGCCAGGTGAACGGCGAGGTGAGCAGCCCGGGCCAGCCCGAGGACTTCCAGACGGCCCCGATCGCGGCCACCAGCACGGCAGTCAGCCCGAAGCCGATGCCCGTCGCCAGCCCGAACGCCGCCGCGCGCCTCGATCCGCAGGACCGGTGACCGACCACGACGAAGATGCCCGCGACGCCGAGCGTGACGGCCAGCCCGACGACCCACGTACCCACCGACGGGGAGAGCGGATCGCCACCGCTCGGCGCCAGGGCGTAGAGCAGGGCCGCGAGCCCGAGACTCATCCCGGCGATCGCGGTCCACTCGCGGGCGTGCAGCCGGGAACCGAACACGGCGCCGGCCAGCAACAGGGTGAAGGGCAGCTCCAGCACCAGCAGCGGCTGCACGAGCACGATCGGCCCGGTGGCCAACGCCGCCGCCTGCAGCAGGAAACCGACGATCAGCGCGGCGATGCCCGCGATCCAGGCCGGACGATGGGCGAGGTCCCAGAGCAGGGACAGGCCGGTGGGCCCGTCGACAGGCTCGTCGCGGTCGACCTTCCGCTGCAGCACCGACGCCGTGGCGTTGCACAGGGCGGCGAGAACGACGAGGACGACGCTCAGCACAGGATGCTCGCTGTCGCTTGCTGCGCCGCCCGGATCCGTGATCGCACGCATCCTGGTTACCCGCTCCCGCTCCATTCGAGACAAAGGACCACTCCGCTGACGGTGGGCGTTCCCGCGTACGCCCAGCCGCGGTCCGACCCCGGCGGCACGGTGGATGTCGATGACGACCCCGCCGAGCCGGGTGGTCAACGCGCGGGCCCGCAGCGTCGGGCCGACGTCGATCACGGTGACCTGCAGGATCCCGGGTACGAAGCGGTGACGGGGACGGTTCAGACGGACGGGGAACAGCGGTGATCAGGTTGAAACCCCATCACGCGGGGTACCTCACCCGCATGAGCACGACCCAGGACGATCCGGACCTCGGCAGCGTCATCGAGCCGCACGACACGCCGCACCCAGACCACCGCGAGCGGGCGAAGGCCGGGCCGCACCCCGACGACGGGGAGCTGCGGCGCCGGACCCGGCTCGAGCGCGACGAGGTGGACGCCGACCGCCGGAAGTCGTCGTCGTGACGGTCGGTGCCGTGGACACCGCGGTGTTCGACGTCGACGGCACGCTCGTCGACACCAACTACCAGCACGCGCTGGCGTGGTACCGCGCGTTCCGCCGTTTCGGCATCGGGCTGCCGGTGTGGCGGCTGCACCGCGCCATCGGGATGGGCGGCGACCAGCTCGTCGCGGCCGTCGCCGGAGACGACGTGGAGGCCGAGCACGGCGACGACCTGCGCGCGGCCTGGTCGGAGGAGTACGCGCCGATGCTGCACGAGGTGCAGGCCTTCGACGGCGTGCGGGACCTGCTCACCGACGTGGCGAAACGCGGCCTGACGATCGTGCTCGCCAGCTCGGGCGCCCCGGACCACGTGGAGAGCTACCTCGACCTGTTCGACGGCCGGTCCCTGGCCGCGGCGTGGCTCACGAGCAAGGACGTCGACCGCACCAAGCCGCAGCCCGATCTCCTGCAGCGGGCGGTGGAGAGGGTGGGCGGCTCGGCGGCGGTCCTGGTCGGAGACTCGGTGTGGGACCTGGTCGCGGCGGATCACGCCGGCATCCCCGGCTACGGGCTCCGCACCGGCGGTTTCTCCCCCGACGAGCTGCGCGGGGCCGGGGCCCGCGAGGTCTTCGAGTCGATCCGGGACCTGCACGACGCCCTCGACCGCACGCTCCTGCGCGGGGCCGCACGGCGCGATGGGGAGTCGTGACCCGCACCGTCGGTGTCGAGGAGGAGTTCCTGCTCGTCGACCGGTCGACCGGGGAGCCGCGGGACGTCGCCGGTGCCGTGCTGCGCGGTACCGACGACGACGGGGATGCCGACGCCGAGCTGACCGGTGAGCTGCAGCGGGAGCAGCTCGAGACGGGCACGCGGCCCTGTCGCGACCTGCACGACCTCCACGACGAGCTGCGCCGGACCCGGGCTCAGGCGCGCGACGCCGCTCGGGCCACCGGGGTCGAGCTCGCGCCGCTGGCGACCTCGCCGCTGCCGGTGGACCCGACGGTCGCGCCGTCACCCCGGTACGAGCGGATGATCGAGACGTTCGGCCACACCGGCGCCGAGCAGCTCACATGCGGATGCCACGTGCACGTGTCGGTCGGGTCCGAGAAGGAGGGCGTCGCGGCGCTGGACGGCATCCGCCCGTGGCTGGCGCCGCTGCTCGCGCTGTCGGCGAACTCGCCGTTCTGGAACGGCGCGGACACCGGCTACGCGAGCTTCCGCAGCCAGTTGTGGGGACGTTGGCCGTCCGCGGGCCCGACCGGGCTCTTCGGCACGCCCGGTGGCTACCGGGAGGTCACGGACGCGATGCTCTCCACGGGCACCATACTCGACGAGGGGATGCTGTACTTCGACGCCCGGCTGTCCCGCCACCACCCCACCGTGGAGATCAGGGTGGCTGACGTCTGCCGTGAGCCCGCCGACACCGTTCTCATCGCCGCGCTGACCCGGGCGTTGGTGGAGACCGCGGTCCGCGGGGCCGGAACCGCACCGGACCCGGTGCGCACCGAGGTGCTGCGGCTCGCGGCGTGGCGGGCGGGGCGGTCCGGGACCGACGCCGAGCTGCTCGACCCGCGGACATGGAAGCCGGCGCCCGCGGGGTCCGTGGTGGACGCCCTGATCGAGCACGTCGCGGAGGCGCTACAGGACGCGGGCGACCTGCATTCTGTCCGCGAGCTGGCCGACGCGGTACTGCACAGGGGCACTGGCGCGGCGCGCCAGCGGGCCGTGTTCGCCCGGACCGGCGAGCTGCGCTCCGTGGTGGCCGATGCCACCATGTAGAGGTGCGTGAGCGACGGGAGTGTCGCCCGAGATCCACATCCCGCTGCAGATCCGCCGGCGGACGACCGTGCGGGTCGCGGCGTTACCTCGGGTCGGTGCCGGCAGCCGGGCTCGCACGCAGGAGGTCCTCGACCTCGTCGACCACCTCGGCCACCGGGATCTCGTCGACGAACGACGATCGGTGCGAGCAGCCGTTGCCGGGCCGGTGGGGGCTCCCGACGGGGGTGCAGTCGACACCGCACTCCACGCAGTGCACGCGCCAGCTCAGCAGGGGGCGGTGCCGGGAGCGCGTCTCGGGTGCCGCGTTGATCGCGTTGCCGCACCAGTAGAGGCCCACGGTCCGAGCCCCGACGGCGCGGGCGACGTGCAGCGGACCGGAGTCGTTGGAGACGACCACCGCGCAGCGCCGCAACACCGCAGCCAGCGTGCCGAGGTCGGTGCGACCGGTGAGGTCGAGCGGCGCCGACCGGGCCCGAGCGGTGATCTCGGCCGCGGTGCGGACGTCGGCGTCGGAGCCGACCACCACCACGCGTGCTCCGCTCGCCATTACGGCGTCGGCGACCGCGGCGAACCTGGCCGTGGACCAGCGCCGCCGCGGATCCCCGGCCCCGGGGTTGAGCGCCACCCAGGGCCCGTCCTGCGCAGGCAGCAGTCGCTCGGCGCGGTCGTCCTCGCCCGGGACGGACGCCAGCTCCGGGTACTCGGCCGGGCCGGTCGCCCCGACCAGCCCGACCACCTCCAGGTATCGCGCCACCTCGGGCTGGTAATAGCGGTAGGGCACGGTGGCGTCGAGGCCCGGGGCGTCCGGGGCCCGCAGGCCGATCGTGTAGTGAGCCCCCAGGTCCGTGACCAACGGGTTCGACCGGGCGCCGCCACCGTGCAACTGCACCGCGAGGTCGTAGCCGTAGGCCCGGGCGGCCGCGAGGAAGCCCGGCAGCTCCGCGTCGGGCGGGGCCCCACCGGGCTGCCCGGCGAGACCGGGCACCTCGGGCAGCACGAGCACCCGGTCGACCGGACCCGGTCTTCCGTCGAGGAAGGCGCGGTGCCAGCCGGCGGCGAGCAACGTCAGCTCCGCGTCGGGGAACGCCGAGCGCAGCGCCGCGAGCGCCGGCGTGGCCATCAGGTAGTCGCCGATGGCGTTGCTGCGCAACACCGCGATCCGTCGCATCCCGTCCCCTGCCGTCGCCGGACGCGTACCCCCGGCCCGACCGGGGTAACCCCCGCACATGACCGACGACGGCGAGGACGTCCTGGTGCTGCGCGCGCTGGGACTGGGCGACCTCCTGGTCGCCGTGCCCGCGTTGCGCGGACTGCGCCGTCACTTCCCCGACCACCGGATCGTGCTCGCCGCGCCGGCAGCGCTCGCACCGCTGGCGGTGTGCAGCGGCGCCGTGGACGCGGTGCTGGACACCGACCGGCCGGAAACGCTGCGCTGGCCCGCCGCCGACGGGCCCGCCGTGGCGGTCAA
>NZ_JAOPWR010000393.1 GCF_025965585.1 Pseudonocardia sp. | reverse complement strand
CCCGGTAGCCGGAGGTGAGCGGGTGGCAAAACCTGGGGGCCGGCCGGCGCTTCTTGCCGAGCTCTTACCGGCTGCCGGCCGTTCCTGTCACGTACCTTGCCTAGCCTTGGGTCGTGATCGTGGATCTCGCCCGCCATGCGCTCGTCGCGACCGCCCCCCTGCGCGAGCAAGGCCGACGGCACGACGGCCGGAGGGCGCGCCGGTGACCGGCGTCCTGACGGCGATCGGCCTGGCTGTGGTCGCCGCGATGTTGTTCGCCGTCGCCGCGACGCTCCAGAACGGCGCTGTCTCCGAGGTGGCCGAGGGCGTAGGGGCGCGCTCGGCGCTGGTTCGTGGAAATGGTTGGCGGGAGCTGCTCCGGGCACCGATGTGGTTGCTGGGTGGGTTGCTCGCGGCGGTGGGGTCGGTGACCCACGCGGGTGCTCTGGTGCTGGCGCCGCTCGCGGTGGTGCAGCCGATCGGGGTGCTGGCCGTGCCGTTCGCAATCCTCATCGCCGCGGCGCGGGTCCGACGACGCCCGCCATGGCCTCTCCTGCTGACGGTGCTCGTGTGTCTTGCGGCCGTGGCCCTCTTCGTCACGTTGGCCGACGCTCATCTCGGCGCGACCACCCGGCCACGGTTCGGCGGGGTGGTCGCGGCGGCGGCCACGGCGGCCCTGCTGGCAGGCGGTTTGTCGGTGCTCGGGACGCGGTCGGTCGGGTGGTTGCGGTGCGCGGCGTTCGCGGCTGCCGGAGCGACGGCGTTCGGGCTGGTGTCCGCACTGATGCGGCTGATCTCGCTGCACATCACGACCGGGGCAGGCGACCTGGACGACGCCGGGATCCTGTTGCCGGCGCTGGGTGTCGTCGTGGCCCTGGTCGCGGGTGGGTGGGCGGTGCAGCAGGCCCACGCCGCCGGGGCGCCGGCGGTCGTCGTCGGATGCCTCACGGTGATCGACCCGATCGTCGCGGTCACGTTGGGGATCACGATGCTGGGGGAGGGCGGCTCGACGACCCCTGCCGGTGTGGCCGGCCTGGTCGGATGCGCGGTCGTCGGTCTGGGGGCGGTCGTGGCACTGGCCCGCCACCATCCGGAGGGCCGGCTCGCGACCGGTGGGACGACGGTGGCTGTCGCCTCCGCAGTGGGCGGTCCGTGAGCCGCGCTCACGGACCGGGTCACGCGCCGCCGACGGTGACGACCATGTCGGTGACGAACCCTGCGGTCATGCCGGCGAGGATTCCCCAGTAGAGCGGGGTGCGCAGGCCGGCGCGGAGCGCGACACCGATCAGCTGGATCACGACGTAGAGGATCGACCCGGCCGCCAGCGTCAGGAACACGACGGTGAGCGGATCACTCGTGAACTGACGCCCGATCACCGTGCCAAGGACCGTCGGGCCACCGCCGATCAGCCCCATGAGCAGCAGGAAGCCCCAGCCGGGACGGTCGCCGTCCGCGGCCAGCGGTGCGACGATCCCGAAGCCCTCGGTGGCGTTGTGCAGGGCGAACCCGATGACCAGCAGCGTCGCGAGCGCGATCTCGCCCTGGCCGGCGCTGTTGCCGATGGCGAGGCCCTCGCCGAAGTTGTGCAGGCCGATCCCCACGGCGACGAGCAGCGCCGTGCGTCGCGCCGTCGACCAGTGCCGGGCGCCGCGCCCGTCCAGCTCGGTCGCGAGCATGGACCCGGGCCCGGCGTTGCGCGCGGCTGCCGGGACGGGCCGTCGCATCCGGTTCTCGTAGGCGACGAGGGCGATCAGCCCGACACCGATGCCACCGAGGAAGAGCGCGCCGTATCCCAGGACCGGCCCGATCCCACCGGCCCCGGTGCGCAGGTCGCCGAGTGCCGCGTCGATCGGCTCCCAGGCGTGGGTGAGCACGTCCCAGAGCAGGAAGACGAGGATCCCGATGGCCGTGGCGTTGAGGAACACGCGCAGTCCGGGTGCAGGCGCCCGCAGGCGTCCGATCGGCAGACCGAGCAGGATCGTGACTCCCGCGATGGCCCCGAGGAGCACCGTGTCCGCCTCACCCATCTGTTTCCCCTCTCCTTCGCAGAGCCGAGCCTGTCCAGGCTTCTGCACAGGTGAGGCTCACTTGAGTTGCGGGGGCCTGTCAATGCCGTCTCCGCCCGGCCCGGGACGTCCTCGATGGGGTTCCTGCGGCGCTTACCCGGCGTTAACCAGGAGCTGGCCAGATCCGAATCTTCACCCGGCGCAGTCACGACGCGCGTGCACCGTCAGAGCGGCGGGGCGTGCGCGCCGGCGGGCGCCGGACGCTCGGAGCGGCGCGTGCTCAGGACGGCCGCGCACAGGGCGATGACGACTCCGCCGAGGAGCCAGCCGTCGAGGACGTCGCTGGCCCAGTGCACGCCGAGGTAGACCCGGCTGCAGCCGGTTGCCGCGGTGCCCAGCGCGGCAACCGCGGCGAGAGTGATCCGGGCGGAGCGGGACCGCAGCAACGACCACCCCACCACCGCCAGCACACCCAGGACGGCCATCGAGCCGAGCGCGTGCCCGGACGGCAGGGAGAACCCGCCCTCGGTGATCAGCCGGTCGATCGCCGGCGGCCGCGGCCTCTCGTACAGGAACTTCAGACCGAAGCTCGCCACGGCCGCCGTCGCGGCGGCCGCCAGCACCAGGCCGGCCTCGAAGCGGTGTCCACGGCGGCCCAGCAGGACGGCGACGAGCACGGCCAGCGCCCCGAGAGCAGTCGTCCCGGCCACGAGGTCGAGCCTCTCGGCGATCACGGTCGGCAGCGGGCTGCGGTGTGTTCGGGCGAACGTCGAGATCGCCAGGTCGGGCGCGGTCGGCCCGCTCCCTGCGTCGACGACGGCGTCCGACATCAGCGCCGAGGGGAGCAGCAGCGCCGTCGCCACGCCCATCCCGGTGAGAGCACTGGGCCGGAGTGCGAAGCGACGGCTCGTGATGCCGCGCAGCAGCACACCCACCCAGCCGACCAGCAGCAGGACGGCGACGATCTCCATGACGTCGGCGCCGCGGTCCGCCGCGGTCATGGGGCGACGTCCACGCCGAGGAGGAACGTGGTCGGGCCGAGCGGGGGCTGTCTCACCGTTCCGACGCTAGGCGCGGCTTCGTTCACGTTCCGTCCATCCGAGGTGAGGGGAAGGCAAACTCGGTGACGTGCCGGTCACGCCCGGACCGGGACGTGCTGTGCTGGACACATGCGCGCCCGAATCGTCGGACTCACCGTCGCTGCCGCCGTCCTGGCGATCGTGCTGTTCGGGGCGCCGCTCGCGGCCGGGGTGGTCGCCTACCTGATCGGTGACGAGCGCGCCGAGCTCGAACGGGCGGCCGATGTCGCGGCGATCACGGTCGCCGCGGACCTGGCGGCCGGCCGCACGACCGCGACCCTGGCCGGGATCGGCTTCGGCGACGACGAGCCGGGCACTCTCGGCGTCTACGACCTCGCCGGGTCCCGTGTCGTCGGCGACGGCCCGCTCACCGCCGACGCTTCGGTCCGTGACGCGACCGGGGAGGACCCGGTGGCCGGTGACGCGGGCGGGGACCTGGTCGTCGCGGTGCCGGTGGTGGTCCAGGACCAACACCGGCTGGTGGTGCGGGCCGCGACGGCGCGATCGGAGGTCTGGGTCCGCGTCGGTCTGGTCTGGCTGGCGATGTCGGGGTTGGCGGCGGTGGCGACGGGCGCGGTGTGGTTGCTGGCGCGCCGCTTCGCGGCCCGGTTGGCGCGTCCGCTGGAGGAGGTCGCCACGGGCGCGCGCCGGTTGGGCGACGGGGACTTCAGCGTGCGCAGCCCGCACAGCGGGGTCCCGGAGATCGACGCCGTGGGTGTCGCTCTCGACAGCACCGCGGAGCGGCTGGGCGCGCTTCTCGAACGCGAGCGTGCCTTCTCCGCGGACGCGTCACACCAGTTGAGAACCCCGCTGGCCGGGCTGCGGCTCGAGCTGGAGGCGGCGCTCGAGGATCCCGAGCACGACCTGCGCGGCGCGATCGTCGCCGGTATCGCCGCCGCGGATCGGCTCCAGCACACCGTCGATGATCTGCTCGCTCTGGCGCGGGACGCGCCGCGTGCCGCATCGGGTCTCGACATCGACAGGGTGCTGGCCGAGGCCCGGCAACAGTGGGACAGCCGGGCGACCGGGCGTCAGCTCCTGATCCGTCGAGAGTCGGAGGCGCCCGTCGCCGCCGCATCGCCCGCGGCGGTGCGGCAGGTCATGACCGTGCTCCTCGACAACGCAGCCAAGCACGGCCGCGGCATCGTGACCGTGACCGCGCGCGAGACCGGGGGTGTGCTGGCGGTCGACGTCGCGGACGAGGGGCCGGAGATAGTCCGCCCGGACGCCGAGCTGTTCCAGCGGCGCTCCCCGCGCGCGAGCGGGCACGGCATCGGATTGGCCCTGGCCCGGAGTCTCGCCGAGGCCGAGGGCGGCCGGCTGCGGCTCACCCGGCCGGCGCCGCCGACGTTCACGCTCCTGCTCCCGGCGTGGGAACCGGTCGTGGCGCCGGCGGGCGACGACCCGCCCGCCCGCCCCGCCGGGGAGCACGGCGACGTGCACATGGCGTCGAACCCGCTGACTCTCGCCGGCCCCCGCAAACGTGGGACCTAGAGTGGATGTCGTGGCGCGGCTGCTGGTGGTGGAGGACGACGCAACGATCGGTGCTGCGCTCCACACGAGCCTCCGGTCGCACGGCCACACCATCACGTGGGCGCGCACCGCTCTGAGCGCACTGAAGGAGGCCGCCGACACCGACCTCGACCTGGTGCTGCTCGACCTCGGGCTGCCCGATCTCGACGGGGTGGAGGTCTGCCGGCGGCTGCGTCAGGCCCAGCCCGGCGCGGTGATCGTCATCCTGACTGCTCGTGCGGACGAGATGGACGTGGTGGTCGGGTTGGAGGCCGGTGCCGATGACTACCTCACCAAGCCGGTCCGGCTGACGGAGCTGCACGCCCGCATCCGGGCGCATCTTCGCCGCAACGCGGGGGCGCCCGATCAGATGCCCGCCGTCCCCGTCGGTGATCTCGTGGTCGACAGGGCGTCGCGACGCGTCACCGTCAACGGTCACGAGCTGACGCTGCGGGCCAAGGAGTTCGACCTGCTGGCCCGCCTGGCTGCCGAGCCGGAGAAGGCGGTCAGCCGCGAGACGCTCATGTCCGACGTCTGGGACGAGAACTGGTTCGGCTCGACCAAGACCCTCGACGTCCACGTCGCCGCAGTCCGCCGGAAGCTGGCCGAGGTCGGCGATGCGGGCGCGGTCCCGCAGATCGTGACGCTGCGTGGCCACGGGTACCGCCTGGACGTACCTTCCGCGCCTCCGTCCGCGAGATAGCCCAGCGCTTTCCCCTCCGTTTACCGCGACCTGTCCGGCGCCGTACCGCGCCCGTTCTACCGTCCATGATGTGACGATCTCGGTGTCGGCGGACACGGATGTGCCACCGTCGTCGCGCGCCGTTCGGCGGCGGCGGACGTGGATCTTCGCCGCGGTCGTCGTGGCCTTCCCGGCGGCGCTGGTGGTGTCCCCGATCTCCTACCTGCAGGCTCTGACCTACCCCGGTGATGCCTCCTGGTCGGCCCGGACGGTCGAGTGGATCCGGGATCTGGCACTGTTCGGCATCCCGCTGCTCCCGACCATGCCCGGGATCAGGAGGAGATGTCTCGTCCCCGATCAGCGCGACTTCTTCGCCGTCACCGTGACATGAGACGCGGGACGGATCCACAGGCCCTCCGGCCGCCCCGCGACCCGCACGGAGCTGCGAATGTGCCGACCTCAGACCCCGGGACGACCACCGGCACACGCGTCGCACCGAGCGTCGTCGGGGACCGGCCGGAGGCCGAACACGCCCCGCGGCCGGGGTGGCGGACCCTCCTCGCGGTGGGGGCGGGATCGATGGCCGGCCGTGTCTCGCGACGCCTGGGACTCGGAGCAGGGGCGATCATCGGAGGCCGTGTCGCGCTGGCCCTGGACCCGTCCGTGCTCACCCGCCTCGCGGCCGGACGGCGCGTGGTGCTGGTGTCGGGCACGAACGGCAAGACCACCACCAGCCACCTGCTGGCCGCAGCCCTGCGCACAGCCGGCCCGGTGGCGCACAACGGATCCGGGGCGAACATGCCCGACGGAGCGGTCGCGGCGCTCATGGCCGGCCGGAACGCCCCTGTGGCGGTGATCGAGGTCGACGAACTCCATCTCGCCACGGTCGCCGCCGCGGTCCGCCCCGCGGTCGTCGTACTGCTGAACCTGTCACGAGACCAGCTGGACCGCGGGAGCGAGGTCCGGGCCGTCGCCGCCTCGATGGCCGACGCGATCGGTGCCCACACCGACACCGCCGTCGTCGCCAACGCCGAAGATCCGTCGATGGTGGGTGTCGTCGCCGGCTCGACCGCCACGACCTGGGTGTCCGCGGGAGGCCGCTGGAGCGGCGACGCGACGGGATGTCCGCGGTGCGGGGAGGCGCTGCGACGCTCGCCCGGCGAGTCGGGCTGGAGTTGCGGATGCGGTCTCGCGAGACCCGATCCCGAGTGGACGGTCGCCGCAGCGACCGTGCTGAACGGCGAGCGGGCGATCCCGGTGCGGCTGCAGCTGCCCGGCGAGTTCAACGTCGGAAACGCCGCGATGGCGATCGCGGCCGCGTCGCTGATGGGCGTCGAACCGTACCGGGCCGCCGCGGCGATGACACAGCTGACCGAGGTGGCCGGCCGGTATGCCGTCGTCACACACCGGGGCCGCCGGTTGCGGCTGCTGCTGGCGAAGAACCCTGCCGGGTGGGCCGAGACGCTGCCCCTGCTCGACGACCGGCGACCGCTGCTGCTGGTGGTCAACGCACGCGAGGCCGACGGCCGCGACACCTCGTGGCTGTGGGACGTGCCCTTCGAGGACCTCGCTCCCCGGCGGGTGGTGGTGGCGGGGGACCGCGCCGCCGACGTGGGGGTCCGCCTCACCTACGCCGGCATCGAGCACACCACCGTCGCCGACCCCCTCGTCGCCGTGCAGCTGGTTCCCGCGGGAGCGGTGGACGTGGTGGCGAACTACACCGCGTTCACCCAGCTCCGCCGCCGGCTCTCGGCCGATCGGGCGGGGGGAGCGACGTGAGCCCCGATTCCGAGCTGGTGATCGGGGTCCTCCTCCCCGACCTGCTGGGCACCTACTCCGACGCGGGCAACGCGGTGGTCCTGGCCCAGCGCGCCCGCTGGCGAGGTATCGGCGCGCGGGTCCTGCACGTCACCACCACCACCGCACCTCCCGCGGACTGCGACCTCTACCTGCTCGGCGGCGGGGAGGACGAGGCCCAGGCGTTCGCCGTCGAGTGGCTGGACCGGCACCCGGCGCTGCGCCGGGCGATGGCCGGGCCCGCGGTCACGTTCGGGGTCTGCGCCGGGCTCCAGATCCTCGGCACGACGATGACGGACACGGGCGGCCGCCGCCGCGACGGCTTGGGCCTGCTCGACCTGACCACCGAGCCCGGCACCCGCAGAGCGGTCGGCGAGATCGTGGTCCGCTGCGGCATCCCCGGCGTCGGTCTGCTCACCGGCTTCGAGAACCACCGAGGATTCACCACCCTCGCCGGTACCACCGCGCCGCTCGGGGGTGTGGTGTCGGGCATCGGCAACGGGGGTGCGCACGAGGGCGGTGCGGTCGAGGGAGCCGTCGCGGGTCAGGTGGTCGCGACCTACCTGCACGGGCCGGTGTTGGCGCGCAACCCCGCGCTGGCCGACCACCTGCTCGAACGCGTCACCGGCCGCACGTTCACCGCCGCGGACGCGCCCGACGTACCCGACCTCGCGGCGATGCGGCGCTCCTACCTGGACGGGCGGCCCTCCCGCCGGTCCCGCCGAGGCGCCGCGCTGTTCCGGCGCTGACGCCGACGACACCGGCCGTTCGAGGAAGGAGACGGATGTGCGCAGCAATCCGGCTCGTTCGGTACTCCTCTGCCTGATGGTCGGTGGTGCCGTGCTGCTCCTCGCCCTGGCCGTGTTCGGGGTGCGCTGGTGAGGCGAGGAACAGCTGCGAGCTGACGAGTGGCCGATGCCGAGCGTCTGGGCGATGAGGTCGCCGCCGGGCCGGACGCGGTGCTAGAGGTTCTCCCGTGCGTGTCGACGGGCG
This sequence comes from Pseudonocardia sp., assembly GCF_025965585.1. GTDB lineage: Bacteria > Actinomycetota > Actinomycetes > Mycobacteriales > Pseudonocardiaceae > Pseudonocardia. The sequence goes on along the minus strand of NZ_JAOPWR010000393.1, from coordinate 4,345 downwards.
AGTTCGAGGGCTCCTTGCAGGGGGGCGCTGTCGCCGAGGGAGCTGGCGACGACGGGGGTGGGCGCCGGAGCGAGTGCGCTCAGGGTCCGCTCTATCTCGCTCAGGAGCAGCGGGTCGGTGCCGACCGGCCCACCCAGGACGATCAACTCGGGGTCGATGATCGAGCAGATCGCCGTGGCTGCCTCGCCGAGGGCCCGACCTGCCTCGGCGACGGCGTTCAACGCCGTCCGGTCTCCGGTCTCGGCGGCGCGCAACAGCGTGCGCGCCTCGGCGACGGTGTCGGCGAACCAGGCGTCCCGTCGGCGCGGGCCCAGGCCGAGACCGGACACGGCGCGGGCCAGGCCGTGCCGCTCGCCGGTGGCGTCGGCACGACTGGGGAGGTAGCCGATCTCGCCGGCGAGGCCGCGGGACCCGCGGACGAGCTCACCGTCGACGACGAGGCTCATGCCGAGGCCGGCGCCGACGTAGAGGAAGGCGAAGTTCGCGACGTCCGCGGCCACTCCGTTGTACCGCTCGCCCAGGGCTGCGAGGTTGACGTCGTTGTCCACCAGCAGCGGCGCGGCGATGCGGGAGGCCAGGATCTCCGCCGGCTGGATCAGGCCTTCCGGGTAGGGGGTGTCCGGCAGCTCGATCACCGCGAGGGTTCGCGGGTCCACGGGCTTGGCCACCGAGATCGCCACGGCCCGCAACGGCGTGTTCCCGCGCTGCGCACGGTCGCCGGCCTCGACGACGACCTGGTGGAGGCGATGGGCGACGTCGTCGGGGCTGCGGGGTGGGGCGAACTCCTGCCGTGTGACCTCTCGGCCGAGGAGGTCGCTGACCGCGACCCGGATCACGCTGGGGTTGAGCTCGACCGCCACGACCGCGCCGGCGGTCGCGGCGATCTCGAAGAAGGTGGCGATCCGGCCCTGCCGGCCGGTCTGCAGGCCGGCCGCAGCGAGGAGCCCGGCTCGCTCCAGACGGCGCACCGCCGCGTTGACCGTGGGCTTGGACAGGCCCGTGCGAGCGGCGATGTCGACCCGTGTCACCGGGCCACCCTCGGCGAAGACGACATCGAGGATCCCCTGCTCCGTGCGATCGCGGGGAGTCGCCGGGCCGAGCCCCACCCGTCGTGCCTCGGTCCTGCTTGCCGTCATCGCTCTCCCTTGTGCAGTCGCGTGGCCGATGCTAGCTTCACGACACTAGTTAGTAAAGTTGCCTAACCAAAAATGAGAGAGGGCCTGAGAGATGACCGCAGCGCTCCACGTAGTCGAGGCGCCCGCCGATGTCTCGGCCGCGATCCGTGCTGTCAAGCCCGGACTGCGCGCCCGCATCGGTGACTACGCCGGGGTCTTCGCGCAGGTCGAGGAGGCGATGAAGCGCGAGGTCGCCGAGATCGTCGCGCTCCGGGAGCGGGGCGAGGAGGTGTGGCCGGTCGTGGCCTTCGCCGACGTCGCGGCCGGCACCGTGCCGGCCGGGACGGTGGAGGCGATCCGTCGCCGCGGGTGCGCGGTCGTGCGCGGCACGTTCCCCCGTGAGCGGGCCGAGGCCTGGGACGCCGAGCTGGTGTCCTACCTCGACGACAACGACTTCATGGGCCGGTACACCTACTTCGACGACGGGGTCTTCCGCGGGCTGACCGCCGGCAGACCGTCGATCTTCCCGATCTACTGGTCGCACCCGCAGATGCAGGCCCGCGAGGACGCGAACATGGTGGCCGTCCGCGGGTTCCTCAACAGCTTCTGGAAGCACGAGTCGCAGGGCCGGGTCTGGTTCGACCCGACCCGCGACACCGCCTACCCGGACCGGGTCCGCCGCCGTGAGCCGGGCGTCAGCTCCGGCGGTCTGTCGCCGCACACCGATTCCGGCTCGGTCGAACGCTGGCTGCTCCCGGCCTACCAGCAGGTCTTCCGGCACGTCTTCGACGGCAGCTGGACCGAGTACGACCCCTGGGACGGCGCCTACCGCACCGACGTCGACGAGTACCGGTCCACCGTGATGTGCTCGGCGTTCCGGACCTTCCAGGGCTGGACCGCGCTGTCGGACATGGCCCGCACCGAGGGTGTCCTCAACGTCCTGCCGATCCCCGGCGCGATGGTCTATCTGCTGCTCCGGGCCCTGCAGGACGACATCGCCGACGACGACCTGTGCGGCGCCGCGAACGGCCAGTCCCTGCCGATCAGCGCGAGGTACCACTCGGTCCTGCTGCCCGCGATGAGCCCGATCCCGGATGTCGAGCCCGGCGACACCGTCTGGTGGCACGCCGACGGCGTCCACTCGGTCGACCCGGTGACCGACCAGAAGGGCTGGGGCAACGTCATGTACATCCCGGCCACCCCGCACTGCGAGAAGAACGCCGCCTACGCCGACACGTGCGGCACGGCGTTCCTCGCCGGCGAGAGCCCGTCGGACTTCGCCCCCGAGCACTACGAGACCGGCTGGCTCGGCCGCCCGAGCCGCGACGAGCTCAGCCCGACCGGCCGCGGCCAGCTCGGCCTCCAGGAACCAGGCCAGGACTAGGTTCCCCGTCGACGAGGACGGTGTGCGCCGAGTCGCCCGCGGCGGGCGTCGCGCTTCCGGTCGGCCGGTGGCCCGCCACAGTCGTGCCGTGTCGACAGGCCGATCTCCAGCGGACGGCGCTGCACCAGCTCCACCCGGGCCGTCCCGTCGACGGTCTCGTACACGCGCGGCCCGCCCGTCGGCGAGACCGGACGGCAGGCGGCCGCGGACCACCCCGTCCCGTCCTCCACCAGCGCCGGACCGACGACACCCAGCACGGGCAGCACGCGTGCTCCTCGGCAGACAACCGCCGCCCTCGAGGGCCTGTCGCAAGCCACGCGGGACCGTTGGTCTCGGACTCGCCGGACCGTAGCCATCCCGGACCGGCGACCGCGCCGGGTTGTCACCCGGCGGGCGTCATCGTCCGGAAGAGCAGGGTCTTCAGCAGCGTGGCCGTGGTCTCCGGTAGTTCGTCCTTGTGGTTGAGGCTGCGGAGCAGGAGCAGGCTGACGATGCTGCTGCTGATCTCCTCGGCCGTGGGGTCCGGGCGGAGCTGCCCGGTCTGCTGGCCGTGCCGGATCAGGCGCAGCAGGGGATCGAGCAGCGGAACGCTGACGCGCGGGTCCAGGTCGCCGGGCGGGTCAGGGCTGTGCTCGGTGCGGACGGTGTACTCCAGGACGGCCGCGGTGAAGGCGGCGGTGAGCCCGCGGTGGTAGTAGCTCAGCCGGGCCAGCGCGTCGATCTGGTCCGAGAGCGCATCGACGACCGGGCGTTGCCGGGCGATGTCGCGGTCGGCCTGCACCAGCAGCGTCGCGACGAGGGGGCCGAAGACGACTCCGATGAGGACGTGCTTGGTCGGGAAGTGGTTGTAGGCGGTCGCCGGGCTGACCCCGGCTTCGGCGGCGATGTCCTCCATGCGGCTGGCGGCCCATCCGCGGGCGCTGAACGCGGAGTCCGCGGCGGCGATCAGCGCCGCGCGGGTCCGGGTGCGCTTGGTCCGGGCAGCTCTGGCGCGGGCGTCCTCGGCGCGGGCATCGTCGCCGAGTTGCTGCTCCTCGTGAGCGACCACCATCCGACCACCGCCGGCCTGCTCGTGCGTCGGGTGCTCGGTCAGGGCAACCTGCTCCGCGCGTTGGGAGACCTCGACGATGGCGTCTCGCCGTTCGCCTGTCTTGTTCTGGGCGCCCCCGGCCGACCACCCGGCACCCGTTCGGCCGTGACCCCGATCCGGCCGGGTCGGCGTGCGGAGCAACCCATCGCCGCCGCGGTCCGCCCGGTGAGGCGAACGGGTCTCGCCCAGAGCCAGCACAGCGGCTTCACAGCCGGCCCTCCCTCATCGCGCGGTGACCCGCCATCTGGATCACCGTGCCGCGCCCCGGGTGCGTCGTGCCCGGCTGGTCCGGCTCCGTCACCTCGCCCGCCTCGAGCAACGACCTGGCCTCCCGCAGTACCGTGGGGCCCCGTCGGCGCGGGTCGGTCCCGAGGACCCGGCTCGCGACGCCGGTCGCCTCCGCCGGCACCGGTGCCCGCAGCCGCGCCGCCAGTTCGACGGCCTTGGCGCCCGGAGCCGGGCGCACCGTCACCTCGATCAGATCTCCGAGCCGGGCCGGCGGCTCCGGGAGCGCATCGTCGATGTACACCTCGTCGGGGTCCCGGTTGACCGTCACCACCAGCCACCGCGGGGCCTCGGACCTGTCGTCGCTGCGCAAACGCTCCAGGTGCCGGACCGCAAGGGCGCCTGCGGCGGCGGCCGCGACCGCCACCAGACGGCTCATCGTGATCGTAGCCATGGTGATTCTCCCGTCGTGAGGTCGCGCCGGTGTACCCACTCGCGCACCGTCGAACCGGGCCGAGCCCACGGGATGAA
>NZ_JAOPWR010000434.1 GCF_025965585.1 Pseudonocardia sp. | reverse complement strand
GTGCCTCCAGGGGTTGCGACCGACTGGAAGATCCGGCGGCACGGAGGGCTTGTTGCACGCCGGCCGCGATCTGCAGGTCTTCGCGGGAGCGGATGACGAGGGTGCGCACCGTGGTGTCGGGCGCGGTGATCTCGGCGTCGGGCTCGCCGGCGTCGGCGAGGGTCACCGCGTCGTTGCGGCACGGGCCCACGGCGACGCCGAGATGGGCCAGCCGGGTGGCGGCGCCCTGACGGATGGCGGGGGCACGCTCGCCGACGCCGCCGGTGAACACGAGGGTGTCCAGGCCGCCGAGCGCGACAGTCATCGCCGCGATGCTGCCGGCCAGCCGGTGCAGGTAGACGTCGAGCGCGAGGCGCGCGTCGGGATCGGCGCGGACGAGGATCTGACGCATGTCGGCGGTGCCGGCCAGCGCGAGCAGCCCGGAGGCACGTTCCAGGGTCTCGGCGACCTCGTGGGGGCGCAGGCTCTCGTGCTCCTCCAGCCACAGCAGCAGCCCGGGGTCGATCGAGCCGCTGCGGGTGGCCATGACGAGCCCGTCGAGCGGGGTGAACCCCATCGTGGTGTCCACGCTGCGTCCGTCCAGCACCGCCGCGAGCGATGCCCCGGCGCCGAGGTGGCAGGTGACCAGCCGGCGGCAGGCCGGCGCCAGCTCCCGGGCCCGGCCGGCGGCCCAGGCGTGGGAGAGGCCGTGGAAGCCGTAGCGGCGCACCCCCCAGCGCTCCCGCCAGGCCCGGGGCAACGCGAACGTCGATGTGCGCGGCGGCAGGGTGGCATGGAAGGCGGTGTCGAAGCAGGCCACGTGCGGCACGTGCGGCAGCAGCTTCCGGGCGGCCGTCAACCCGGCCAGCGACTTGGGCTGGTGCAGTGGCGCGAGTTCCACCAGATCGCGCAGCCGCTGCTCCACGGCGGCGTCGATGACCAGCGGTTCCACCAGGTCGGGGCCGCCGTGCACGATGCGGTGCCCGACCGCGTCGACCTCCGGCGGGATAGCCGGCAGCCCGGGGTAGGACTCGACCGCGCGCCCGTCGTCGACCAGATCGACCTTCAGCGAGCTGGACCCGGCGTTGACGACCAGGACCCTCACGTCAGCAAGGCCTCATCAGAACGGCCACGTCCAGCCGGAGATCTCCGGGGCGTCCTCGCCGTGCTCGCGGGTCCAGGCGCGGGCGCGGGTGCGGGCGTCCACCATCTCCTGGCGCAGGTGCGCCATCTGCCCCTGCAAGGACGGGACGCGGTCGAGTGCGTCCATGACCAGGTGATAGCGGTCCAGGTCGTTGAGCATCACCATGTCGAACGGCGTGGTGGTGGTGCCCTCCTCCTTGTAGCCGCGCACGTGCAGCCCGGCGTGGTTGGCGCGTCGGTAGGTCAGCCGGTGGATCAGCCACGGATAACCGTGATAGGCGAAGATCACCGGCCGGTCGCGGGTGAACAGGGCGTCGAACAGGGCGTCGGTCAGGCCGTGCGGATGCTCACTGTCGGGTTGCAACCGCATCAGGTCCACGACGTTCACCACCCGCACCCGCAGCCCGGGCACCCGCTCCCGCAGGATCGCCACAGCGGCCAGCGTCTCCAGGGTGGGGATGTCACCGGCACAGGCCATCACCACGTCGGGCAGCTCCTCGCCGTCGTTGCCGGCCCAGTCCCAGATGCCCACCCCGCGGGTGCAGTGCAGCACCGCGTCCTCCATCGACAGGTAGGTCAGCGCCGGCTGCTTGCCGGCCACGACGACGTTGATGTAGTCGCGGCTGCGCAGGCAGTGGTCCACGGTCGAGAGCAGGGTGTTGGCGTCCGGTGGCAGGTAGACCCGCACGATCTCGGCCTTCTTGTTCACCACGTGGTCGATGAACCCCGGGTCCTGATGCGAGAAGCCGTTGTGGTCTTGCCGCCACACGTGGCTGGACAGCAGGAAGTTCAACGATGCGATCGGCCGCCGCCACGGGATCTGCCGGGTCGTCTTCAGCCACTTCGCGTGCTGGTTGACCATCGAGTCGACGATGTGGATGAACGCCTCGTAACAGTTGAACAGCCCGTGCCGGCCGGTCAGCAGATAGCCCTCCAACCAGCCCTGGCACAGGTGCTCGGACAGCACCTCCATCACCCGGCCGTCCGGCGCCAGGTGGTCATCACCGGGCACCGTCTCCGCAACCCAGGCCCGGTCGGTCGCCTCGAACAGCGCGGACAGCCGGTTGGACGCGGTCTCGTCCGGCCCCATCACCCGGAAGGTCCGCGGGTTGGCGCGCACCACGTCGCGCAGGAACTGCCCGGCCACCCGGGTCGCCTCGCTGAACGCCGTGGCCGGCTTGGCGACGTCGACGGCGTAGTCGCGGAAGTCCGGCAGCAGCAACTCCTTGAGCAAGGCGCCGCCGTTGGCGTGCGGGCTCGCGCTCATCCGCCGGTCCCCGCAGGGCGCCAGCGCGGCGAGATCGTCGCGCAACGCGCCGTCGGGCGTGAACAGCTCCTCAGGTCGATAGCTGCGCAGCCAGACCTCCAGCTGAGCGAGGTGCTCGGGATTCGTGCGCACCTCGGCCAGCGGCACCTGATGCGCCCGGAAGGTGCCCTCCACCGGCAGCCCGTCGACGACCTTCGGGCCGGTCCAACCCTTCGGGGTGCGCAGCACGATCATCGGCCACACGGGGCGGTGCACGTCCCCGGCCCGGGCCCGCTCACGGATGCCGGCGATGACGTCCAGCGCCTCATCCAACGCCGCCGCCATCGCCTGATGCACGGAAGCCGGGTCCTCGCCGGAGACCAGGATCGGCCGGTGCCCGTAGCCGCGAAGCAGCTCGACCAGCTCCTCCTCGGGGATCCGCGCCAGCACCGTGGGGTTGGCGATCTTGTAGCCGTTGAGGTGCAGGATCGGCAGCACCGCTCCGTCCCGCGCCGGGTCGGCGAACTTGTTGGAGTGCCAGCTCGCCGCCAACGGCCCGGTCTCCGCCTCCCCGTCCCCGACCACGCAGGCCACCAGCAGGTCAGGGTTGTCGAACGCGGCACCGTATGCATGCACCAGCGCGTAGCCCAGCTCACCGCCCTCGTGGATCGAGCCCGGAGTCTCCGGCGCCACGTGACTGGGAATGCCCCCGGGAAAGGAGAACTGGCGGAACAGCCGCCGCAGCCCGCCGGTGTCGAGCCCGACGTGCGGGTACACCTCGGTATAGGTGCCCTCCAGATAGGCATTCGCGACGATCCCCGGCCCACCGTGACCGGGGCCGATCACATACATCGCCTCCAGGTCCCGCGCTTTGATCACCCGGTTGAGGTGCGCGTAGATCAGGTTCAACCCGGGTGTCGTACCCCAGTGACCGAGCAGCCGTGGCTTGATGTGCTCGGGGCGCAACGGCTCGCTGAGCAGCGGGTTGTCCATCAGGTAGATCTGCCCGACCGACAGGTAGTTCGCGGCGCGCCAGAAGGCGTCGATCGCCGCGAGTTCCGAGGGACCCACCGGGCCCCCCACGCCGGCGGCTGCTTCGCGGGCTGCGATCGACGACATGCGGCTGCTCCCCAGTTGAACTGGTGGGAGTGCGCCGACGGACAGCGGCGCGGACCCTGCCGAAGGGCCCCGACACCGGTCCGCGCCGTGGTGCTACCCACCTCACCCGTGCTTCGTCCCAGGCGCGCGGTCCGGTGACGACAGTACCTGGTCGCCGTTCCGGTGGGCGCCGCCAGAGGAACGATGTCCTCCCACGACATTGCAGCAACCAATGTCCGTGTGACGGAGCAAAACGTCGTGGTCCAAGTAGCCGAGTCACGCTCAACTGACGGCGAGGACGCGAACGGTCGGTGTGGCTGGATCTCATCTCGCTCGCTGGAAGCCGATGTTGTCGTCGATGAGCGTGCGCGGTGATACGGGCAGTTTCTCTGGGTGCTCGAGGTCGAGTCTGACGAACTCGACCTCGCCCCTCCAGGCCGTTCGCAGAAATTCCTTGAGGAACTCCGTCGTGAGCTGCTCCCCGGCGCAGCGGCGGTAGCCGAACCCGAAGGGTGCGTAGCCGGCCGCGTCGCATACCGGGTACGCCCTGCCGTCGACCACGCTATGGGCGGCACCGAACGCGCTGTTGGTCACCTCTGCCTGGCGACCATCGTTGACCTTGAACGGTCCGGCTGGGAAGGGGGGACGGGCAAGGCCCGCCGCCTTGCATTTCGCCTCGTTGTTGTCGGCGCTCGTCGGCGCCGACTTGTAGCGGTCCGGATCGAACTCCTCCGGGTTGAGCCAGTGCCGGGGGTCCTGGCTCGTCGCCAGGTGGGGGTGATGATGTTGCCGACGCGAGGCTCCAGGCCGCGCTGCGCGCCCACGGTCGAAAGGCTCCCCCCATTAGGCGAGATCGTGCGGAACAGCTCCATCACGAACCGGTCGAGCGGGGTGAACGCGTGACCGTCCGCCTCGTCAGGACCCTCTGCCATCGTCCGTGCGAACCACGACCTGGCGCCCGGGTCACCGTGGCCCGCGTCCAGCACGGCCATGGTGTGGTAGACCGTGTTGCCCCACTGGCTGAACGCCAGGAAGTTGTGGAAACACTCGAAGACGATGTCCTTGCGGCGGAAGTGCTCGCCACCTCCGCCGTTCTTGAGCCAGTAGTAGACCAATGTCCCTTCCGGATCGCGGACGTCGCCGTCGATCAATGCCTGCACCCGGCTGTCGAGCCAGTCCTTGAGGAGCGGGCGCAGCTCGCGCACGCGCATGATGTTCTCGTGGACGATGTCCGCGGTCGGGTACCAGTAGCCGAGGACGTTGGTGAAGCTGGCGCCGATCTGCCGGACCTCGGCCGGGATGGCCTCACCCGTCACACCGAGGTGGAGATCCCAGTAGAGGTCGAAGTAGTCCGCGTAGTACCTGTGCATCAGCGGCTTGCCGGCGTTGGCCTCGTCGAAGACACGGGCGAGAAGGCTGCGGACCTTGTCGGCGTTGATGTTGAGGTACGTCGTCTCAGGGATGGCTGGGCGCCCGCCGGCCGGGGCCGGTCCGGCGGGCGCGGTGGCCGCGCTCAGCGGCCCTGCCAGTGGGGTGGGCGCTTCTCGGCGAAGGCCCGCGCTCCCTCCTGCGCGTCCTGGGACGCCAGGACCGGGGCGACGATCCGGTCCTGCTGCGCAAAGGCGTCCTGGTCGTCGAACGCGGTGCGTTCGTTCACCGCGCGTTTAA
>NZ_JAOPWR010000353.1 GCF_025965585.1 Pseudonocardia sp. | reverse complement strand
CAGGGCGCCGAGCGCGAGCAGCGTCCCGTCCGGGCCGGTCGCCGTGCTGCCGTCGCCGGTGTCGGCCGCCCCCACCGGCACGCTCGTGACCTGACCGTCCGCGACGGGCGCGGGAAGCGGGACGGGCCGCACGGTGCCCGGCGCGGGCCGGGGAGCGACGGGCTGGGGAGCAACGGGCTGGGGAGCAACGGCCTGGGGCGCCACCGCCTGGGGCGCAGCGGTCGCCGGCGCCGCCGGCCGCGGGACCGCAGTGGCCACCGCCGGCGGCGCCGGTGCCGGCGTCCCCTGCGCGAAGGCCTGTCCGGGGACGAGGAGGAACAGCGCGGCGGCCGCAGCCGCGGCGCCGGCGAGGCGGGCGGTCGGGAGTGCGGTCATGACGGTCCTTTCGGGGAGCGGATGTGGTGGCCCCCCTGTGACGCGTCGTGGCCCGGCCCGCGTTGCGGCCGCGGGCGGATATGAGGCGCGTCACGATCCGTCCTCCGTCGTCTGGGATCACAGGATGCCGCGTTTGACAGCCCGGGCCGCCGCTGGGGATCCTGGACGCGCAATCGCGGAACCGGGGTCGAGGGGCGCTGCGACGGACCGTCACACGACGGGTCCGCCACGCTCGACCACTGGCCATTGCAGAAGGGCGCCCTCACCCACCGTGAGGAGGCCTCTCCATGACCACCTTTTCCATGATCACTCCGTCGTGCGGCCTCCCGCGCGCGGGCGACGCCTGCACACCAGGCTCCAGCGCATCAGCTCTACGAGGAGGCTTCACCACCCCATGACCGCCACCACCGCACCCGGCCAGAGCCGGCTGCAGAACATCAACGGCATCGACTTCGCCGTCGCCGACCTCGGGCTCCACGAGTTCGGCCGCAAGGAGATCCGGCTCGCCGAGCACGAGATGCCCGGCCTGATGGAGCTGCGCCGCGAGTCCGCCGAGGCGCGCCCGCTGCACGGCGCCCGCATCGTCGGCTCGCTGCACATGACGATCCAGACCGCCGTGCTGATCGAGACCCTCGTGAGCCTCGGCGCCGAGGTGCGCTGGGTCAGCTGCAACATCTTCTCCACCCAGGACCACGCCGCCGCGGCCATCGTCGTCGGCTCCGGCACGCCGGAGGAGCCCAAGGGCGTCCCGGTGTTCGCCTGGAAGGGCGAGTCGCTGGAGGAGTACTGGTGGTGCACCGAGCAGCTGTTCCTGTTCCACGACGAGAACGGCGCCCTGGTGGGCCCGAACATGATCCTCGACGACGGCGGTGACGCCACCCTGCTGATCCACAAGGGCGTCGAGTACGAGAGGACCGGCGTCGTGCCGACGGTCGAGGACGACGACCTGAGCGTCTCCGACGAGTACCGGATCATCCTCGACACGCTGCGCCGCTCGCTCGAGGCCGACCCGAAGCGCTGGACCACGGTCGCCGACGGGATCCGCGGCGTCACCGAGGAGACCACCACCGGCGTCCACCGCCTCTACCAGCTGGCGGAGCAGGGCGCGCTGCTGTTCCCGGCGATCAACGTCAACGACTCGGTCACCAAGAGCAAGTTCGACAACGTCTACGGTATCCGCCACTCGCTGGTGGACGGCCTCAACCGCGCCACCGACGTCCTCATCGGCGGCAAGGTCGCGCTGGTCTGCGGCTTCGGCGACGTGGGCAAGGGCTCGGCGGCCGCGCTGGCCGGCCAGGGCGCACGCGTGATCGTGTCCGAGGTCGACCCGATCTGCGCGCTCCAGGCGCTGCTGCAGGGCTTCCAGGTGGCCAAGCTGGACTCGGTCATCGAGAAGGCCGACATCATCGTGACCACCACGGGCAACAAGGACATCATCACCACCGAGGCGATGTCCCGGATGAAGCACCAGGCGATCGTCGCCAACGTCGGTCACTTCGACAACGAGATCGACGTCGCGGGCCTTGGCCGGATCCCCGGCATCATCAAGATCAACATCAAGCCGCAGGTGGACGAGTGGGTGTTCCCGGACGGGCACTCGATCATCCTGCTGTCCGAGGGTCGCCTGATGAACCTCGGCAACGCGACGGGCCACCCGTCGTTCGTGATGAGCAACAGCTTCGCGAACCAGGTCATCGCGCAGGTGGAGCTGTTCACCAAGCACGAGGAGTACAACAACGACGTCTACCGCCTGCCCAAGCACCTGGACGAGAAGGTCGCCAAGATCCACGTCCTGGCGCTGGGCGGCGAGCTGACCAAGCTGACGAAGGACCAGGCCGAGTACATCGGCGTGGACGTCGAGGGCCCGTTCAAGCCCGAGCACTACCGGTACTGATCCACCCTCCGAAGGGCCGGGACCACGCGGTCCCGGCCCTTCGGCGTTCCTGGGCCGCGTCCTGTGAACCTCCGTTCGCGACGGCCGTGCCCCGGCGGCCCTCGCGGCACCGCAGGATCGTCCGAACACGCCCGGTATGAGGCCGACCAGACGGTGCCGTCAGGAACCACCTGGATCCCGGCTCATCGAACGGGATCCCCGGGACACGGCCTAGAAGACCCCGCCGACGTCCTTCGCGACCACGTCGTCGAGGCAGCGCTCGGCCAGTGCGGCGATCGTCCAGGTCGGGTTGCAGGCGCCCGTCGTCCCGGGGATCAGCGACGCGTCGGTGACGTAGAGGCCGCGATGGCCGTCCACGCGCCCGAACATGTCGCAGGCCGCGCCCAGGGTCGCCCCGCCCAGCGGGTGCCAGGTGACGGGGTCGAGGTCACCGAGGTCGACCACCCCGGACGGCGCCTTGGACGCGATGCCCAGGATCCGGTCGACGCCGCCGGTCAGCGGCGCGGTGGCGCCTCCGGTGAGCCCGCCCAGCAGGCCGCCGACGACCTGCTCCACCGCGCCGGTCACGCCGCTCAGCACGTCCGTCAGCAGGGGCGGGACCGCGCCCGCGTCCGCCTCCACGAGCTTCAGGAGCATCGCCTTCACCGACGTCTGCGCGGCGGCGTCGCCGTCGGCGGGCCAGTGCAGCGTGACCGCGCCGGTGGCGCTGTCGTACCGGAAGTCCCCCACCGGCTCGCACGCACCGAAGCCCGGCATCGCCATCAGCCGCAGGTCGAACGGCAGCGGTGCCGGCCCGAACGTCAGCGTGACGGGGTTTCGCGGGTCGCTCTGGTCGCGGATGCCCGCGGCCATCGGACCGCCCTGCGGCCCGCCTGTCGGGTCGGGCACCAGTGCGCGGACGAGGATGCGGTCGCCGTTGTTGCCCCAGTTGCGCCCGACCTGGTCGTTCAGACCCGGCAGTGCCCCGGTCTCGCGCGCCGCGACCAGCAGGCGGGACGTCCCGGTGGAGCCGGCGCCGAGGAACACCGCGTCGGCGATGATCGTGATCAGCTCCTGGACGACGCCGTCGGTGTCGGTGCGCTCGACGTCGATGCGGTAGCGGCCGCCCGCCGCCGTCGCGATCCCGGCGACGCGGTGCAGCGGCGCCACCTCCACCAGACCGGAGCGCTCGGCGTCGGCGAGGTAGGTGCGGTCCATCGAGTTGCGGGCGCCGCTGTTGACGCCGGAGAAGTACTCGCCCCGTGTCACCGACGGCACGGCCTTCCCGGCCAGCTCGGCGCGGGCGATGTCCCAGTTCAGCGCGTTGGGCAGGCGCTCGGCGGTGAGACCGGCGCGGCGCGCCTGGTCGAAGAACAGGCGCGTGCCGACGTAGTTCGGGCTCGCGAGGACGTCGTCGGGGACGGTGCCGATGCCGACCCGCTTCGCGGCCCGCGGGTAGTGCACCGCGTCGAGCTCGTCGTAGTCGACCGCGGGGAGGATCTCCGCGAACGTCGCGGCGTCCGGGCGGATCCACACCCCGGCGTAGAGCAGCGTGCTGCCGCCCACCGCCGCGCCGCAGAGCACGCTCATGCCCTGTCCGACGACCTTCTCGAACAGGCCGGTGTAGGGCTTGTAGAGCACCGGCGGCTGCAGCGGGAACACCGGCGACGGCGTCAGGTACGACGAGCGGCGGTCGGGCTGCAGGAACGGCGGGAACGTGTCGCCCGCCGGGGTGATCGGCCAGCGCTTGCCCCGTTCGAGCACGAGTGTGCGGACGCCGGCCTCGGCCAGCCGGGCCGCGGCGATCGAGCCGCCCACGCCCGAGCCGATGACGACGGCCCGCGCGCTGCGCTCGGAGCGGGGTACGGGGGTGGCGGCCGACGCGGTGCCGACGAGTCCGATGCCGGCGGCCGCGACGGCCGTCGCGCTCAGGAACGTGCGGCGGGAGAGGATGGTCACGAGGCCGCTCCGATCATGATCTCCCCCGATAAGTCAGCAGACGCTTACTCGACGGCGGACTGTAGAACACCCCTTGCCGGATAGAGTGATCGGGTGCTCTTCCCCCGCGGTGACGGCGACGGCTGGACTCGCTGCGAACAGGGCCACAAGCACTGGGGCGTCCACGGGGCCGCAGGCCTGCTGCTGTGGCACGACGACCGCGTCCTGATGCAGCACCGCGCGCTCTGGAGCCACCACGGCGGCACCTGGGGCATCCTCGGCGGCGCCCGCAACAGTGACGAGACGGCGGAGCAGGCCGCGGGCCGGGAGGCCGCGGAGGAGGCTGGGCTCGACCCCGCCGACTACACCGTCACCGACTGCTTCGTCGACGACCACGGCGGCTGGAGCTACACCACGGTGGTAGCCAGCACCGACCGCGAACTGGAGCTCACCGGGCTCACCGAGGAGACCATCGACGTGCGCTGGGTGCCCGCCGACGACGTGGCCGAACTGCCGCTGCACCCCGGGTTCGCGGCGAGCTGGGAGCAGGTCCGCGGCCTCGCCTGAGACGCCCGACTAGGGTGCGCGCGGTGGGCCGACTGATCGTCATCGAGGGGCTGGACGGCGCGGGCAAACGCACTCTCGTCGACGCGCTGAGCGAGGAGTTCGGCGCCCGCGTCGCACGGTTCGCGTTTCCCCGCTACGACGACGACGTCCACGCCGAGCTCGCCCGGGACGCGCTCTACGGCCGCCTCGGCGACCTGGGTTCCTCGGTGCACGGCATGGCAGTCCTCTTCGCACTGGACCGTCGCGCGGCCGCCCCCGTGCTCCGCGACGCGCTGGCCGCCCACGACGTCGTGCTCGTCGACCGCTACGTCGCATCCAACGCCGCCTACAACGCCGCCCGCCTGCACCAGGACGCCGACGGCGAGGTGGTGGCGTGGGTGCGGGAGCTCGAGGTCGAGCGCTTCGGCATCCCCGTGCCCGACCGCCAGCTGTACCTCTCGGTTCCCCGCGCCGTCGCCGCCGGCCGCGCCGAGCACCGCGAACGCACCGAGCCCGGCCGGGAGCGCGACGCCTACGAGTCCGACGGCGGCCTGCAGGAGCGCACGGGCACGGTCTATGCCCAGCTCGCGGCCGCCTCCTGGCTCTCGCCGTGGACGGTGCTCGACGGCTCCGCACCGATCGACTCCGTGGCACTGGCGGCTCAGCTCCTGGGGTAGACGGTGGCTTCGGCGTCGTGGCCGTGCGCGCGGCCGAGGCGGGCGTCGCAGGTGAGGAGCGGGACGGCGAGCAGCTCGGCCATGGTCCGCGTCGTCGCCAGGCGTTCCAGCTCCCGCCGCGGGTATCCCGCCAAGGGCATGTTCCCGGCCCCGGGGCGGCGGCGCGGAGCGGCGTAGGTGAGGTCGTCCACGTTGCGGATCTGGACGTTCTCGGGCACGAGGCCAGGGAAGGGGCCGTGCCCGCAGAGTGGGTGCAGCCCGGGAAACGCGGGTCGCAAGCAGCTGCTGACCAGCCAATGGGATGCTGACCCGATGAAGTCGCGCGTACTGGTGGTCGACGACGACCCGGCCCTGGCCGAGATGCTCACCATCGTGTTGCGGGGCGAGGGTTTCGATACCGCCGTCGTCGGCGACGGCACGCGGGCGCTGCCGGCCGTCCGGGAGCTGCGTCCCGACGTCGTGCTGCTCGACCTGATGCTCCCCGGGATGAACGGCATCGACGTCTGCCGGGCGATCCGCTCGGAGTCGGGCGTGCCGATCGTCATGCTCACCGCCAAGACCGACACGGTCGACATCGTGCTCGGGCTGGAGTCCGGCGCCGACGACTACGTCGTCAAGCCGTTCAAGCCCAAGGAGCTCGTCGCCCGCATCCGGGCGCGCGTCCGGCGCACCGAGACCGAGCCGGCCGAGCAGCTCTCGATCGGCGACGTCACCATCGACGTCCCGGCGCACCAGGTGAACCGGGCGGGCGAGCCGATCGCGCTCACACCGCTGGAGTTCGACCTGCTCGTGGCCCTGGCCCGCAAGCCGCGCCAGGTGTTCACTCGCGAGGTGCTGCTCGAGCAGGTGTGGGGCTACCGACACGCCGCCGACACGCGGCTGGTCAACGTCCACGTCCAGCGGCTGCGCTCCAAGGTCGAGCGCGACCCGGAGCACCCCGAGGTGGTGCTGACGGTCCGCGGCGTGGGGTACAAGGCAGGGCCGCCGTGACGGATAATCCGTGAGCAGGATCGGGCACCGCGCGCGGCAGACCGTCGCCCAGGCCCGCGAGGTCGGCATCGAGCTCGCGGAGGCGTTCAACGCGGTCTGGCGCCGGTCCCTGCAGCTGCGGGTCGTGTTCTCCACGCTCGCGCTGTCCACCGCGGTCGTGCTGGTGCTCGGGTTCGTCATCCAGACCCAGATCGCCGGCAACATCCTGCAGGCCAAGCTCGACGACGCCCAGCGGCAGATCGACTCCGGCACCGCCCTGCTCGAGCGTGAGCTCGCGGGCGTCGACCCGAACCGCGACGGCGCGCAGGGCCAGCTCAACAACGCCCTCGACCGGCTCACCAACGCCAGTACCGACGACACCAGCGGCTCGCCCGCGGCCGGCAAGTTCCGCGCCGTGCTCACCAGCACCGCGGCGGGCGGCGGGAGCGACGTGTCCGCGGGCCCGCTGGAGTCCGTGCCCGCCGACCTGCGCCAGTCCGTCGCCAACGGGGCGCGGGCCCTGCGCTACGGCACGATCGAGGAGCAGGGCACCGAGGTGCCCACCATGATGATCGGCCAGCCGGTGCGCACGGCCAACGGCGATCTCGAGTTCTACCTGCTGTTCCCGCTCGACTCCGAACAGCGCACGCTCGGTCTGGTGCAGAGCACGCTGATCGTCGGCGGGCTCATCTTGCTCCTGCTGCTGGCGGGCATCGCGAGCCTCATCACGCGGCAGGTCGTGCGCCCCATCCGGCAGGCCGCCGAGATCGCGGAGCGCTTCGCCGACGGCCATCTCGACGAGCGCATGCCCGAGCAGGGCGAGGACGAGGTGGCCCGGCTCGGCGAGTCCTACAACGAGATGGCGGGCAGCATCCAGAGCCAGATCCGCCAGCTCGAGGAGTTCGGCGCGCTGCAGCGGCGCTTCACCTCCGACGTCAGCCACGAGCTGCGCACGCCGCTCACCACCGTCCGCATGGCCGCCGACGTGCTCTACGCGTCGCGCGACCAGCTGCTCCCCGCGCTGCGCCGCAGCTCCGAGCTGCTCGTCACCGAGCTGGACCGCTTCGAGGCGCTGCTCGCCGACCTCCTGGAGATCTCCCGCCTCGACGCCGGCGTCGCCGAGCTCGGTGCGGAGCGCGTCGACATGAACGGCGTGGTCTCGCGCGCGGTGGAGGCCGTGCGCGGGCTGGCCGACGAGTCCGGCACGCCGCTCGAGCTGGAGCTGCCGGTCGGGGTGTACGCGGACGTCGACCCGCGCCGCGTCGAGCGCATCGTGCGCAACCTCGTGGCCAACGCGCTCGACCACGGAGAGGGACGCCCGGTGCGCATCGTCCTCGCCGGCGACGAGCACACGGTCGCCGTGCTCGTCCGCGACCAGGGCGTCGGCCTGCGTCCGGGCGAGGCCGGGCTGGTGTTCAACCGGTTCTGGCGGGCCGAGGAGTCGCGGGCGCGGCGCAGCGGCGGCACCGGGCTGGGCCTGTCCATCGCCATCGAGGACGCCCGGCTGCACGGCGGCTGGCTGCAGGCGTGGGGCGAGGTCGGCAAGGGTGCGGCGTTCCGGCTGACGCTGCCGCGCAACGTCGGCGACACGGTCGCCACGAGCCCGCTGCAGCTCGGCCCCGACGACCGGCCGGGGGTGGACACCCGGCCGCCCGAACCGGCCGGCTCCGTGCCGACGCCGCCCGCCTGGCCGCTGATCCCGTCCTGGTCGGAGGGCGACGACGTGGAGGAGGACGCGGGGAGCGAGGTCGCGTCCGAGCTCGACGACGTGCATCCCGATGAGCTCGTCGCCGCGGACGCCGATCTCGACCGGCCCGGCCCGTCCGGCGACGAGCCCGGCACCGTTCCCGCCGACGGCGTCACCGCGGGGGACAAGCGATGAGGGCCCGCAACACCACGGCCGCGCTCGCCCTGCTGCTCGCCCTCGCCGGCGTCGCGGGCTGCGCGAGCGTGCCCACGAGCTCCCCGGTGCAGGTACTGCGCCAGGTCAGCGCCGGCGACGACGTGCAGCCCCCGCCGGGCCCCGTCGACGGCAGCAACCCGCTCGACCTGGTGCGCGACTTCGTCACGGCCTCGGGCAGCAGCACCGACAAGCACGGCGCCGCCCGCCGGTTCCTCGCCCCCGAGGCCGCGAACTGGGACGACGCCGCGAGCACCACGATCCTCGACGGCCAGATCGACACCGTGCCCGCGCCGACGGCCGCCACCTCCGACGCCGACACCACCACGATCCGCATCCGGGGCACGCAGATCGGGCGCGTCACGTCGTCGGGCGCGTTCGAGCCGGACCAGTCCACCTTCTCGCTCGACGTCGGCGTCGTGCGCCGCGACGGGCAGTGGCGCATCTCCCGGCTGCCCGACGGCGTCGTCGTGCCGCTGTCGATCTTCCGCGACAACTACCGGACCGTGCGCATCTGGTTCGTCGACCCCGTCCGCCGGACGGTGGTGGCCGACCTGCGGTACGTGCCCAGCGTGCCGGCGACGGCACAGGCCGCGCGCGTGATGGAGCTGCTGCTCGCGGGCCCGTCGGGGGCGCTGCTCGGGGCCGCGGCCAGCCAGCTGGCCCCGGGCGCCCGGCTCCGCTCGAACGTGGCCGTGAGCACCGACGGCGCACTGGTCGTCGACCTGACCCGCATCGGCGACCTCGACGAGACCGGCAAGCGGCTGCTGGCCGCCCAGGTGGTGCTCTCGCTCGCCGAGGTCAACGTGGCCAGGGTGCGCCTGCTCGTCGACGGCGAACCGCTCGTCCCGGGCAAGCCCGACTGGACCCGCGACGACGTCGCCACGCTCTCGGCCGACGTCCAGCCGAACGCCGACGTGCCCGCGCTCGTCGTCAACGCGGGGCGGGTCGGGCAGCTAACCGGGCCCACCCCGGCCGCGCCCCTGCCCGGCCCGGTCGGCAACGGCACCTACGACGCCGAGTCGGCCGCGAGCACCGTGGACGGCCAGCACCTCGCCGTCGTGACGCGGTCGCCCACCGGGCGCACCCTGCTCGTCGGCGGCGGCCCCGACGGCGGGGTCGCCCCGGCCCCGCTCACGGCGCGGACGATGACGAGGCCGTCCTGGACACCCGCGGGCGACGAGGTGTGGACGGTGCTCGACTCCGCGACCGTCGCGCGGATCAGCATCGACGCCCAGGGGCGCATCCGCACCGGCCAGGTGAAAGCCGACGAGCTGTCGTCGATCGGGCCGATCAGCGACCTGCGGCTCTCGCGCGACGGCATGCGCGTGGTGGCGGTGGTGGACGGCGGCCTCTACGCGGCCGCGGTGTCGCGCAGCATCGACGGTGAGGTGGCGATCCGCAACGTGCGCAGGCTGCGCTCGGCCGACCTCGGCGAGGTCGTGGCCGCGGACTGGCGCTCCACCGAGTCGGTCGTCGCGATCACCAGCGGCGCCGAGCCTCAGGTGGCGCAGGTGTCGGTCGACGGCCTGAGCCTGCAGCCGGTGCTGGGCAACAACCTCACCCCGCCGCTGACGGCCGTCGCCGCCGCGCCGGGCCGCCCGCTCCTGGTGACCGACCAGGGCGGTGTCTGGAGCTTCGCGGGTGGCGAGCAGGACGCGTGGCGCCAGGTGCTGGGGGGCGCCCCGAAGGCGGTCCCGAACTACCCCGGGTGATCCGCGGGACGACACGAACGGGGGATTTCCCGCGAATCCCGTGATGTCGATCCGGCGATATCGACGATGCCGGGACGTTGTCGGATCCACCGTCGAGAATGGCGGTTCTGCCGCTGTTTCCGCGGCATCGGGCGGCTCTACCTTTTCCTCCCCTACCGCTCCACGACAACACCTCGATTCTCACCTGGAGTCATGCCCGTGATCCTCGGGGCACTGCTCCCCGCGCTGGACTTCGTGCCCGGCCAGGTGTTCGGACGCGCCACCACCGCGCGCCGAGCCACGACACCGTCAGAGCGACCGCGCAGTCGTGTCCCGGTGTGGACAACTCGCCGCCTGTGGACAACTCCGGACGCCCGTCGGTGCCGGGCGGCAGGGTGGGCACGTGGCCTTCCGGGACTCCATCGCAGCGTTGGTCGATCTCGTGCTGCCCGCCGACTGCGCGGGGTGCGGGGCGTTCGAGGCGCCGTGGTGCCCGGCGTGCGCCGTCCGGCTGGGCACGCCGTCGTGGCCGGCGCTCGCGGGCGGCCCGCAGGTGCTCGCGGCCGGTCGCTACACGGGGCCGCTGCGCTCGGCGGTGCTGCGCTACAAGGAACGTGGCAGGAGGGATCTCGCGGGCCCGCTCGCCGCGGTCCTGCGCCCCCTCCTCGAGGAGCTGGCCGGCGAGACGCACGCCCTCACCTGGCTGGTGCCCGCGCCGTCCCGGCCGTCGGCGGCACGGGCTCGCGGCGGCGACCACGTGGCCCGGCTCTGCCGGTCCCTCGCCTCCGGTCGTGACGACGTGCGCGTCATCCCCGCGCTGCGTCTCACCCGCCTGGCCCGCGACTCCGTGGGCCTCGATGCCGGCCAGCGTGCGGCAAACCTGTCCGGGCGGGTCCGGCTGCGGCCGGGGCGCCTCCCACCGCCCGGGGCGGCCGTGGTGCTCGTCGACGATGTCGTCACCACCGGCGCCACGCTCCGTGCCTGCCGCGCTGCGCTGAACGAGGCAGGTGTGCCCGCGGAGGTGGCTCTCGTGCTCTGCGACGCCACCCGGCGTCACCCCTGATCATGAATGCGGCGCCGCAGTTTAGTGTCCGGGCGGTGTCCGGGGAATGTCGTTCGGCGCTTCCACCCAGCCAGGGCCACTCGGCGCAGAGCACTGTTGCCGAACCGTGATGCGGGTTACGGTCTCCCGCATCCGCCGAGGCCCCCAATCACAGGAATCACCGATCGAGCGCCCGGGGTCGGATCTCCGGGCGCAGTCTGCAACGCAACCCGACGCCGAAAGCGAGGGAAGTCTGCGTGGAGATCGTTGTCACAGGCCGTAACGTCGAGGTTCCGGAGCACTTCCGGGAGCACATCGCCGACAAGGTCGCTCGTCTGGAACGTTACGACCACAAGATCGTCGCCATGGACGTGGAGCTCTTCCACGAGCCCAACCGGCGTCAGAGCAAGAGCTGCCAGCGGGTGGAGCTCACCGGCCGCGGCTGCCAAGGAGTGGCGCGGGGCGAGGCCTGTGCCCAGGACTTCTACGCGGCGCTCGACTGCGCCGTCGCCAAGCTCGAGTCGCGGCTGCGGCGCTCGCACGACCGCCGCAGGGTCACCGGCAGGCGCACCCGCGTCATGGTCGGTCGCGGGAACGCCGACATCGCGGTGCTCGACGACGTCATGCTCGAGATCGACATCCCGGCGCCGCGCGAGAGCGCCGAGCACGTCCACTCCGCCGCCGACGACCACTCCGCCGCCGACGACCCGATGCCGGGCCGGATCGTCCGGCACAAGACCCACACCGCTGATCCCATGAGTGTCGACGACGCGCTCTCCCGCATGGAGCTCGTCGGCCACGACTTCTACCTCTTCGCCGACGCCGACAGCGGCGAACCGTCCGTCGTCTACCGGCGCAAGGGTTACGACTACGGCGTGATCCAGCTGGTCCGCTAGACCGTCCACGTCGACTGGGGCGGCGCCGTTTCCGACCGGAACGGTTGCCGCCCCTTCGGCGTTGTGGGGGAAGGGCCCGGGTGCTTCGCTACCCTGGGCCGGTGGAACGCCGTCCCTCGGCGCTCCGCATCCTGACCGCGATCGTGAATGAGGTCGACCAGTGCCGCTCCTGAACCGTCTGCTCCGTGCCGGTGAGACGAAGCTGGTGAAGCGGCTGGGGCGCATCGCCGATCACATCGACACCCTCGAGCCCGAGGTCCAGGCCCTCACCGACGCCGAGCTGCGGGCGAAGACCGACGAGTTCCGCTCCCGCTACGCCGAGGGCGAGACGCTCGACGAGCTCCTGCCCGAGGCGTTCGCCGTGGTCCGCGAGGCCGCGCAGCGCACCATCGGCCAGCGCCACTTCAAGGTCCAGCTCATGGGCGGTGCGGCCCTGCACCTCGGCAACGTCGCGGAGATGAAGACCGGCGAGGGCAAGACGCTCACCTCGGTGCTCCCCGCCTACCTCAACGCGCTGTCCGGCGACGGGGTCCACCTCGTCACCACGAACGACTACCTGGCCAAGCGCGACTCCGAGAACATGGGCCGCATCCACCGGTTCCTCGGCCTGTCGGTCGGCGTGATCCTCTCCGACATGACGCCGCTGATCCGCCGCGGCCAGTACCTCGCCGACATCACCTATGGCACCAACAACGAGTTCGGCTTCGACTACCTGCGCGACAACATGGCCTGGAACAAGGCCGACATGGTGCAGCGCGGCCACAACTTCGCGGTCGTAGACGAGGCCGACTCCATCCTCATCGACGAGGCCCGCACGCCGCTGATCATCTCCGGCCCGGCCGAGCAGAGCGCTCGCTGGTACCAGGAGTTCGCGCGCATGGCGCCGATGCTCAAGAAGGACATCCACTACGAGGTCGACGAGCGCAAGCGCACCGTCGGCGTCACCGAGGACGGCGTCACCCTCGTCGAGGACCAGCTCGGCATCGACAACCTCTACGAGGCCGCCAACACCCCGCTCGTCGGCTACCTGAACAACGCCCTGAAGGCCAAGGAGCTGTTCAGCAAGGACAAGGACTACATCGTCCGCGACGGGCAGGTCTTCATCGTCGACGAGTTCACCGGCCGCGTGCTGGCCGGCCGTCGTTACAACGAGGGCATGCACCAGGCCATCGAGGCCAAGGAAGGGGTGGAGGTCCAGGCGGAGAACCAGACGCTGGCCACCATCACCCTGCAGAACTACTTCCGCCTCTACACGCGCCTGTCCGGCATGACCGGCACCGCCCAGACCGAGGCCGCGGAGCTGCACCAGATCTACAAGCTCGGCGTCGTCCCGATCCCGACGAACCGGCCGATGATCCGCGAGGACCAGCCCGACCTGATCTACAAGACGGAGGAGGCGAAGTTCGCGGCCGTGGCCGCCGACATCGCCGAGAAGCACGCCAAGGGCCAACCCGTCCTGGTCGGTACGACGAGCGTCGAGAAGTCCGAGTACCTGGCCAAGCTGCTCGTGCAGCTGCAGGTGCCGCACGAGGTGCTCAACGCGAAGCAGCACGAGCGCGAGGCCCAGATCGTCGCGCAGGCCGGGCATGCCGGTGCGGTCACCGTCGCCACCAACATGGCCGGTCGCGGCACCGACATCGTGCTGGGCGGCAACCACGAGTTCCTCGCCGACCTCGAGCTGCGCCGCCGGGGGCTCGACCCCGTGGAGACGCGCGAGGAGTACGAGGCGGCCTGGGACGAGGCCGTGGCCACGATGAAGGCGCAGGTCGCGGCCGAGGCCGAGGAGGTCAAGGCCGCGGGCGGGCTGTACGTCCTGGGTACCGAGCGCCACGAGTCGCGCCGCATCGACAACCAGCTGCGCGGCCGCTCGGGTCGCCAGGGCGACCAGGGCGAGTCGCGGTTCTACCTCTCGCTCGGCGACGACCTCATGCGCCGGTTCAACGGCCAGATGGTCGAGTCGATCATGAACCGGTTCAACCTCCCCGACGACGTCCCGATCGAGGCGGGCATGGTCACCAAGGCCATCCGCAGCGCGCAGACGCAGGTCGAGCAGCAGAACTTCGAGATCCGCAAGAACGTCCTCAAGTACGACGAGGTGCTCAACAAGCAGCGCACCGTCATCTACGACGAGCGCCGCCGCGTGCTCGCGGGCGAGAACATCCAGGAGCAGATCGAGCACATGCTCGAGGACGTCATCACCGCCTACGTCGACGGCGAGACGTCCGAGGGCTACTCCGAGGACTGGGACCTCGACAAGCTCTGGACGGCGCTGGGAACGCTCTACCCCGTCGGCATCCGCTGGCAGGACCTCGCCGGCGACGGTGACCACGACGACCACGGCGACCTCTCCCGCGAGGCCCTCTCGGCCGCCGTGCTGGCCGACGCGCAGGATGCCTACGCACGCCGCGAGGCCGAGATCGACACGGTCATCGGCGCCCAGGGCGGCATGCGGGAGCTGGAGCGGCAGGTGCTGCTGCAGGTCATGGACCGCAAGTGGCGCGAGCACCTCTACGAGATGGACTACCTCAAGGAGGGCATCGGCCTGCGCGCGATGGCCCAGCGCGACCCGCTGATCGAGTACCAGCGCGAGGGTTTCGACATGTTCTCCGCGATGCTCGAGGGCATCAAGGAGGAGACGGTCGGGCACCTGTTCAACGTCCGGGTCCAGGCGGCCGAGCCTGCCGCGCCCGAGACCGTCGAGGGCGCCGTCACCGAGCAGGTCGAGGCCGTGGCCGCACCGGCCACCGAGCCCACGCCCGCGTCCGCGTCCCTGGAGAAGGGACTCCGCCCCGCGCCGCCCCTCGAGGACCCTGACGCCACCAGCGTGCTGCCCACGGCGTTCCGCGGCGCCCGCCCCGGCGACCTGAGCTACAGCGGTCCGTCCGAGGACGGCAACGCCACCCGCGCCCGCGGTGGCGATGGAAACGGCGCGGGTAAGGGCGCGGCGAACGGCTCCGGCAGCCGCGCGGGGAACGGCGCGGCGGCCCAGCCGTCGCGCAACCGGCCATGCCCGTGCGGCTCGGGCCGCAAGTACAAGCAGTGCCACGGCTCACCCACCACCGCACGTCCCTGATCCCGCCGGGCGCCGTGCCGGGCGTCCTCCGGCACGGCGCCCTGGGGCCCCGTGTGCGCCCCTTTCGGGCGCTCAGCCCCAGGTCTTGTTCGACATGCCGGCCTCCCCTCACGTCGGTGCATCCCTGTCACGGTCGTGCTCCTGTCAGCCCCAGGTCTTGTTGCGCATCGGGTCACCTCCTCCCCGGGGTCCGTGCTCCCATCACTCGTTCGAGTGGACGTGGGCGTTGATCGGACCAGCCTGATTGTGATCGAAGGTGAAGAATCTGCCCCTCTCGAGTGACATGTTGGAGATCGTTCCTCTAGGCTCGGTGCGCCCGCGCTGCCGATGACTTGCGAGTGCGCATGACGGTCGAACGCGACGGCCGGCGCCCGCGCGCGGGTCGTCTGCCGGTGTCGGCCGTGTCGAGCTGGCCGGTGTGGGGCATGCCCCGGCGGGTTCTGGCCCCGGTGCTCCTGGTCGAGCTGACCGCACTGCTGCTGACGGTGGCCCCGGGCGTCGCCGGCGTTCTCCCGCGTCCCACCGATCTGCGGACGCTGGCGATCGTCGGACTGCTCGGCCTCGCCCACACCGAGGTCGCGGTCCGCGTCGAGCGGCAGCGGCGCAGGGTCACCGAGGCGCTGCACGTCGACCTCACGTCGGTCTGGACGTTCGCGGCGGCCCTCCTGCTGCCCCCGACCCTCGCGGCGCTGCTGGCCGTCGTGCTGCAGGTGCACATCTGGCGACGGGCCTGGTACCCGCGGGTCCCGTTGTTCCGCCAGCTGTTCAGCATCGCGACGGTCGTGCTGGCCTGCCTGGCCGCCGGGGGCGTGGCGCGGTCGTTCGCGCCCGGTGCGTTCGGGCAGCCCCCGATCGGCCTCGCCGAGCTGGAGAGCATAGGGCTCGCGCTGCTGACGTACGCGGTGGTCAACAGCGCGCTGGTCGCCGGCGCGATCCTGCTCAGCGCGCCGCAGCAGGACGTCGCCGGGGCCATCGGTGGCTGGGACGAGAACCTGCTGGAGATCGCCACCCTCTGTCTGGGGGCCCTGACCGCGATCGGGCTGACCATCAGCCCGTACCTGACGGGGTTCGTGCTGCCCGCGCTGCTGCTCCTGCACCGCGCCGTGCTCGTGCGCCACCTCCAGGAGGCCGCCGACACGGACGTGAAGACCGGCCTGCTCAACGCCGCGGCCTGGCACGGCAGGGCGGAGGACGAGATCCGCAGGGCCGGTGAGCGGGACGGGCCCGGCGCCGTGCTCGTGATCGACCTCGACCACTTCAAACGCATCAATGACCGGCACGGCCACGTGGCCGGCGACGCGGTCCTCGCCGCCGTGGCCGATGCGCTGCGCAGCGAGATCCGCGAGCACGACCTCGTCGGCCGGTTCGGCGGTGAGGAGTTCGTGGTGCTGCTGGCCGGGAGCCCGGACGACACGGAGACGGCGTTCTTCCTGGTGGCCGAGCGGATCCGCCGCCGGATCCGCGAGCTCAGCATCGAGTTCACCACGGCGGACGGGGTGCACGGCATCAGCGGGTTGAGCGTGTCGATCGGCGGGGCGGTACATCCGCTCGACGGGCACGATGTCCGGACGCTCCTGCACGTGGCCGACACCGCGCTCTACGCCGCCAAGCGGGCTGGTCGCGACACCGTGCACATCGGCCTGCAGCTGCCGGACCAGCGCGCGCGTCCGGGCACGATGGCGCCGCCCGCGGGGGAGCACTGACGGGTGCCGGCGAGGTCCGTGCCGCAGATGTGGCTGTCCGTGCCGGGTCCTGGTCCCGGGCGTCAATCTCAGCCCAGGCGCAGCTCGGTGCACCGCCACGACGCGGTGGGGTCGGCGCGGTCGAAGCGGGCCGCGAGGGCCCGGACGCGGCCGTCGATGTCGCACACCACCGCGACCTCGGCGATGCCCGGCAGGGGCAGGCAGAGCCGCATCCGCAGGGCGCGCGCGGGAGTGCGTCTGCGCCGCTGGTGGGCCGCCGCCCGCCAGTAGCGCAGCGGGGCGTCGTCGAAGTGGTGTGCCAGCTGCGCGGCCGGGCGCCGGCCGTCCAGCACCTCCAGGGCCAGCCGG
Source organism: Pseudonocardia sp. (assembly GCF_025965585.1). Taxonomy (GTDB): domain Bacteria; phylum Actinomycetota; class Actinomycetes; order Mycobacteriales; family Pseudonocardiaceae; genus Pseudonocardia. The sequence continues at coordinate 18,152 of NZ_JAOPWR010000353.1, read as the reverse complement.
ACGGTGCCCGTCAGGGCTCGGCGCGCGGCGCGGTGCTCGGCCTCGGTGGGGACGTCGACCACCACCGCCGGTGGTGCGAGCGACCGTGGCGGGGCCTCCGCGAGCGTCCCGGGGTCGGGCTCGTAGGCCATCCGGCGCAGCCGGGGGCGGGTCCGCTCCGGCGGTGGCGAAACGGGCCGGGGGGCGAGGAGCAGCGTCGTCATGCGCAGAGCGTGGGCCGACGGGGCCGTCCGCGGGCGTCGACGACGTCGTACGTCACCTGATGGTATGGCGACGAACGATAGGGTCGGGGCATGGAACCGTCCCTCGTCGTGCTGCTGACGCGCGCCGGGCAGGTGGTCACCCGGGCCCGCGGTCAGGCCGCGGCGGCGCACGGCCTGACGGCGACGTCGCTGGGTGCGCTCGGGCAGCTGGCCCGGGCCGACGGCGGCTCCCACCGGGAGCTGGCGGCGCGGCTCGGCGTCACCCCGGCCACGCTCACCCCGGTGGTCGACGCCCTCGCCGACGGGGGTCACATCGTGCGCGAGCGCGATCCCGACGACCGGCGCGTGGTGCGGCTGGCGATCACGCCGCGCGGTCGGCGCCGGTTCGCCGCCGCCGCCGCGGCGGTGGAGGCGCAGCTCGGGGAGCGGATGCCCGTGCTGACGGCCGAGCACGAGGCGGTCGTCCGCGGCCACCTGCTGGCCGTCCTCGCGGCACTGGGCGACGGGTAGCGTCGCCCGCGTGCGGTTGCGCGGTCTGGTGATGGACTACGGCGGGGTGATCACCGACGGGCCGCAGGTCCTCGACCTGGCGCATCGGGCGCGCGCCGCGGGCCTGCCCACCGCGCTCGTCTCGGACGCGCACGCCGTGCCCGACGACTGCGCCGCGGCGTTCGACGTGGTGGTGCTGGGGCCGGCGCTCGGCGTGCGCAAGCCCGATCCCGAGGTGTTCCGGAAGGTGGCGGGGCTCCTGGGCCTGAGGCCGCAGGAGTGCGTGGTGGTGGACGACCTCGCCCGCAACATCCGGGGCGCCCGCGCAGCGGGAGCGGTGGGCGTGCACCACGGGGACCCCGACGCCACGGTGTCGGAGGTGGAGATCCTGCTCGGCCTGTAGACGGCCCGGCCGGTGAACGGGCGAGGGGCCACGAGCATGCGCTCGTGGCCCCTCGTCGTCAGGTCGGGTGGTTACTGGGCGGGCGGCGGCGGGGGCTGCTCGCCCTCGGCGGGCGGCGGCGCCTGCGTGGTGTCGCCCGCGCCGGTGCGCTGCTGCGCCTGGTCGACCAGTCCGTCGATCTCGCTGTCGTGCCCCGCGAACTTCTGCTTGGCCATGTCTCCGGCCTTGTCGAGGGCCTGGTCCACCTTGTCGTCGTTCTGGTTCAGCAGCTCTTTGGCCTTGTCGAGGAAGCTCATGTGAGCACCCTGGACCGCCTCGCGCGCGGGCGCCAGTGGGAGCTCACCCGTTCGGGCGTAGACGGACGTGCGAGGGGCGTAGTTCGTCCACACTCTTCACCCCGACGAGTTGCAGTGTTCTCCTGATCTCCCCGGTCAGGATCTCCACCGCCTTGCGGACGCCCTGCTCGCCGCCGGCCATCAGCCCGTAGAGATAGGCGCGGCCGATGAGCGCCGCCCGGGCGCCGAGCGCGACCGCCGCGAGCACGTCGGCGCCGTGGGTGATGCCGGTGTCGACCAGCACCTCGGCGCGGTCGCCCAGCGCCTGCACGGTGGGCTCCACCAGCTCCAGCGGCACCGGCGCGCGGTCGAGTTGGCGGCCGCCGTGGTTCGACAGCAGCACGGCGTCGGCGCCCGCGTCCACCACGCGCCGGGCGTCGTCGACGCTCTGGATGCCCTTGACGACGAGCTTCCCGCCCCAGGTGCCGCGCAGCCAGTCGACGTCGTTCATCGTCAGCGCGGGGTCGAACACCCGGTTGATCAGGTCGGCGACGGTGCCGCCACCGGTGGAGGTGAGGCTGGCGAACGTCAGCGGCTCGGTGGTGAGCAGGTCGAACCACCAGTGCGGGTGCATCGCGCCGTCGGCGAACGTGCGCAGCGAGATCGCGGGCGGGATCGACAGCCCGTTGTAGGTGTCGCGGTGCCGGGCGCCGCCCACGGGGGTGTCGACGGTGAGCATCAGCGTGTCGTAGCCGGCGTCGGCGGCGCGCTGCACGAGGTCCTTGGCCACCGCGCGGTCGCGCCACAGGTAGAGCTGGAACCACTTGCGGGCGCCGGGTGCGGCGGCGGCCACGTCCTCGATTGTGGTGGTGCCCATCGTCGAGAGCGCGTAAGGGATGCCCACGTCCTGCGCCACGGACGCGACGGCTCGCTCGCCCTCGTGGTGCATCATCCGCGTGAACCCGGTGGGGGCGAAGGCGAACGGCAGCGTCGAGCGCTGCCCGAGGATGTCGCGGCCCAGGTCCACCGACGACACGTCCCGCAGCACCGACGGCGTGAACTCCACGCGCGCGAACGCCGCGCGGGCCCGGCTGAGCGACAGCTCGCCGTCGGCGGCGCCGTCGGTGTAGTCGAACACCGCGCGCGGGGTCCGGCGGCGGGCGATGGTGCGCAGGTCGGCGATCGTGGCGGCCCGTCGCAGCCGGCGCTGGGTGGCGTCCCGGACGAAGGGCGCGGGCCGCAGCAGCGGGCGCAGCTCGGACGGGCGGGGAAGGCGACGCTGGACCATCCACCCAGGCTAGTGCGGTCCGCAAACGTCCACGGGGTCCCTCGCGGGCCGCGATCACCCCAGCGACGTCCGCGGCCTCCCTACCAGGGCGCTCAGCGCCGACGGGCCAGTTCGAACGCCGCCACCGCACCCGCGCTCGCGACGCCCAGTGACTCCACCCCGCCGTGCATGGGGATGGCGAGCACGCCGTCGAGATGGGGGCGCACCGAGTCGGACAGGCCGTCGGTCTCGTTGCCCAGCACCAGCGCGACCCGGGCGGGCAGCTCGGCGTCCAGCAGCGACGCGCCACCGGCGTCGAGGCCGAAGATCGTGAACCCGCCCGCCGCCAGCTCCGCGCAGCCCTCCTCGACGGTGCCCGAGCGCAGCACGGGCGCGCGGAACGCCACCCCGGCCGACGCCTTGATCATCAGCGGGTCGATCGAGGGCAGGCCGCGCCGGGGGAGCAGCACGCCCTGCAGGCCCGCGGCGGTGGCGCTCCGCAGGATCATCCCGACGTTGGACGGGTTGGTGAGGCGGTCGAGCACCAGCACCGCGGCGGGCGCGTCCGGGCCGAGCTCGTCGAGGAACTCCGCCACCGGCGCCATCCGCGGCGCGACGACGTCGGCGAGGACGCCCTGGTCGTGGCGGCCGTTGCCGGCCAGCACCTTGACGCGGTGTGCGGTGGCCCGCTGCACCGGCACTCCCCGGTCGCGGGCCGCGGCGAGGATCTGGTGGGCCGAGGCGCCCCGCACGTCCTCGGCGAGGATGACCTTGTCGACCCGCAACGTCGTGTCGTCGAGGGCCTCCAGCACCGGCTTTCGCCCGTAGACGGTGATGAAGGTGTCCTTCGGTGATCGCGGACCTGCCATGCCCCCAGCCTAGGATCGCCCTATGCCGCCCCGGCTCTCCGCCCTCGACGCCTCGTTCCTCTACCTGGAGCAGCCGACCACGCCCATGCACGTCGGCGCCGTGTCGGTCTTCCGGCGGCCGAAGGCCGGCTTCGACTACGACCGGCTCGTCGAGCTCATCGAGCAGCGGATCGCGCTCGTGCCGCGCTACCGGCAGAAGGTGCGCCATGTGCCCGGCAACCTGGCGCGGCCGGTGTGGGTGGATGACCCCGAGTTCGACGTCGCCTACCACGTGCGGCGGTCGGCACTCCCCAAGCCGGGCTCGGACGAGCAGCTCACGGATCTCGTGGCCCGGCTGATGTCGCGCCCGCTGGACCACACGCGGCCGCTCTGGGAGATGTACCTCGTCGAGGGTCTCGCGCACGGCCGCACCGCGGTGCTCACCAAGACCCACCAGGCGATGGTCGACGGCATCAGCGCCATCGACATCGGCCAGGTGATCCTCGACGTCTCCGCCGAGCCGCGGGTGCATGCGGAGGAGCTGTGGATGCCCCGGCCCGAGCCCGGCGACGCGCAGCTCATGCTCGACGCCGTCGCGGAGGCGGTGGCGCAGCCCGGCGTCATCGTCGACAACGCGCGGGCGGCGGCGCGCGACGCCGTGGCCACCGTCGGCAAGGTGGTGGGGGCGGCCGGTCAGCTGTTGTCCATGGCCCGCACCGCGAGCCGGAAGGCGCCCGGCTCGCCGCTCAACGTCGCCATCTCCACGCAGCGCCGCTTCGCCATCGCGCGCACCGAGCTCGACGACTACCGCAAGATCCGCTCCGCGCACGGCTGCTCGGTCAACGACGTCGTGCTCAGCGTGGTCTCCGGGGCGCTGCGCGACTGGCTGCTCTCCCGCGGGGAGCCCGTCACGGCGTCGTCGTCGGTGCGCGCGATGGTGCCGCTCTCGGTGCGCGGCGAGCCCGACGTGCCCAGCTCCGTCGGCACGCTGGGCAACCGCGTCTCGTCGTTCCTCGTGGACCTGCCGGTGGGCGAGCCGAGCCCGGTGGTGCGGCTGCACCATGTCACGTACGCGATGCGCGAGCACACCTCCACCGGGCAGTCCGTGGGCGCCGACACCCTGGTCCGGATCGGCGGCTTCGCGCCCCCTACGCTGCACGCGTTGGGCGCCCGCGCCGCGAGCGGCATCTCGAAGCGGATCTTCAACTTGGTGGTGACGAACGTGCCGGGGCCGCAGTTCCCCCTGTACGCCGCCGGCGCCCAGATGCTGGAGATGTTCCCGGTGGTGCCGCTGGCGAAGGGGCAGGCGCTTGCCATCGGCCTCACGTCCTACAACGGTGGCGTGTACTACGGATTCAACGGCGACCGCGACGCGATGGCCGACGTCGACGTCCTCGCGGGCATGGTCGGCGAGTCGCTCGAGGAACTCCTGGGGACGGTGAGCTGAAACATGAGCGAGCTTGCTTGCCGATCATCGGCACAGCGGATTCCCTCATTGTCGACCGAGCGCAGCGAGGGAGTCCGATGAGGATCTACGTCCCGGCCACGTGGCCGATGCTGAAGAGCCTGGTCAAGAACGGCGTGGTGGCGCCGATCGGTGGCACCGCGTTCTCCCTGACGCCGAGGCTGCGCGAGTCCTACACCGCGGGCGACGAGGAGGAGCTCGAGTACGCGGCGCTCTCCGAGGCGGCGCGCGCGTCGCTGCGGCTGTTGTCGGTGGAGTTCGGGCTCGGCGAGGAGGGCACCCCGGCCCGCCGGGTGGTGATCGCCGCCGACCTCGACGACGTGACGCTGCGCCCCGACCTCGACGACGGCGCCGTGCGCATCGCCGGGCCGGTGCCGCTGGAGAAGGTGGCCGCGGTGCACGTCGACACCGAGGAGGCCGAGTACGCGGTGCGGCAGGCCTCTGACGCGATCGACTCGGCCGACATGGGCGACCTCGACGCGGAGTTCCTCGTCGGGGAGGCCGAGGACCACGAGCTGGCCTGGTACGACCCGTCCGAGATCGCCTTCCTCGTCGAGCTGCGCTGACCGCTCGCGCGCCGAGCATCCTCGGCACGCTGCGCGCCCATCACGTGCGGATGCCGGCCGACCTCGACGGGGCCGGCTCGCCCCCGTGGTCCTGCACGGGGACGCGCACGCGGGCAACCTGCTGCGCGGGGAGACGGGCTGGTTCCGGGTGGACCTCGGGCCCGCGGAGCGTGGCTGCACCCGGCGCGCTACCGGGAGACCGCCGACGAGCGGTCGGCGGCGCTCCCGGACGGGTGAGTCAGCGGTCGCCACGCCGTTCGCGGCGCTCGCGCCGGCGCTCGTCGCGCTCCCGGTCGCCGGCGCGGTCGGTCTCGGCGTTGTGGTGGCTGCCGTAGAGCAGCGCCCCCGCGGCCGGGATCAGCAGGAACCACCACCAGCCGCCGATGGTGAAGAACAGCACCAGCGCCACGAACGGCACCACGGCCATGACGCGCGGCGCCGCGACGTCCAGGAACGCGGTGCCACGCTGCGCCACCGTCGCCGACGGGGGCACGACGGGCATCCGCGCCGTCGGCGGTGGCACGGCCGGCAGCGGGGTCGTGCCCGGCAGCACCGGATGTGGCGCGGGCAGGTCGGTGAACAGCGCCTCGATCTCCGAGGCGACCGTGGCGTTGGCGGCCGACGCCGACCGGTCGCCGTACTCCTCCACCCCGAGCCTGCCGGCCTCGAGATGGGCGTCGAGCGCCTTCATCGCCGCCGTGCGTTCGGCCGTGCCGATCCGCAGCGGCCCACCCCCCAGCGGGGTCCCCTCGCTCATGGGGGCAGCCTGCCACCCCGCCGAGGTCAGCGCACCTGTGTGGCGGGCGGAGCGTCGATCTCGACGGGCTGGCCCCAGTCGCGGTAGCTGCCGGTGATGACGAGCGTGCCGATGCCGGGCAGGTCCTGGCGGACGGCGCTGCGCACCGGCTGGCCGAGGGCGTCCACCCACAACGTCGACGTCACGGTGGTGAGCCCGCCGCGCACCTGCTGCTCGAGCCGGGTCTTCATGGCCGGGTCGGTCTGCTGCGCCGCGGCCTTCGCGAGGTCCACGACGATCGTGTAGCGGACCGCCGGTTCGCCGTCGATGATGTCGTCGGCGGCGCCGGAGATCTGCGTGGCGTCGGCGTAGCGGGCGAGCGTCCGGGTGGGGTCGGCGCTCTCGGTGAGGGTGGTGGCGAGCGCGGCGAGCCGCTGGGCGGCGGGGTCGCTGCTGGTGGGGTCCACCCGTACCCACGGCCGGTCCGGTGCGTTCTCGCCCGGCGGCGGGGGCAGGCGCAGGTAGGTGGCGTCCGGGAGCACGACGAACCCGGTCTCCTGCGGCGCCGCACCCTTCTGCGTGACGACCTGCGTGAACTTCACCGACACCGCGTCGTCGAGCACGCGCAGGACGCCCTCGCCCGTGAACTGCAGCGTGGCGCCGCCCGTCACCTCACCGCGCAGGCTCAGCCGCGCGGTCTGGTCGGCGCGCTGACGCTGGGCGACCGCCGCGACGAGCTCCTTGATGGTGGAGTACGGGGCCGGAGCGGCCGCGCTGCCGGCGTCGGGGGAGCTCGTCGAGCACCCCGCCACGAGCACGACCAGGGCCGTCACGAGCGCGATGCCCTTACTGCTGCCGAACCTCATGCGGGATCCTCCACCGGCTCCTGCGCACCGTGGTCGCCGGAGCGGGGCAGCGGAGGGTTACCGCAGCGCCACCAGGACCCGTCTCAGTGCAACGAGCCGGCCGGGCCGGAGTAACGACTTCTCCACCAGGACGTCGAGCGCACACTCCGGATCGGCGGGCGGGCCGAGGTGCCCGCAGCCGCGGGGGCAGTCCTCGATCGCGGCGGCGAGGTCGTCGAAGGCGGCCGGGATGTCGTCGGGCTTGACGTGGGCGAGGCCGAACGACCGGATGCCCGGGGTGTCCACCACCCAGCCGCCGCCCCGCTCCTCGGGGAGCGGCAGCGCGAGCGCGGCGACGGTGGTGTGCCGGCCCTTGCCGACCGCCGAGACGATGCCGACGGCGCGCGCGGCGTCCGGCAGCAGCATGTTGACCAGCGTCGACTTGCCCACACCGGAGTGCCCCACGAGCGCCGACACCCGGCCTGAGAGCTGTGCGGCGAGCGCGTCCGGCCACTCGTCGCGCCGCGTCACGAGCACCGGGATGTCGAGCTCTCGGTACTGCGCGGCGAAGTCCTCGGGATCCGCGAGATCGGCCTTGGTCAGGCACAGCACGGGGGCGAGCCCGCCGGCGTAGGCGGCGACGAGGCAGCGGTCCACGAACCCCGTGCGCGGCTCCGGGTCGGCCACCGACGTGACGATGACGAGCTGCTCCGCGTTGGCGACGACCACGCGCTCGAACGGGTCGTCGTCGTCGGCCGTGCGGCGCAGGACGGTGGCACGTTCCTCGCGCCGGACGATCCGCGCGATCGTGTCGACGGCGCCGGAGAGATCCCCCACGAGCCCGACGCGGTCGCCGACGACGATCGGGGTGCGGCCCAGCTCGCGGGCCCGCATCGCCGTCACGGGCGGGCGGGTGGAGTCGCCGTCCGGAGCGCAGGTCCAGCGCCCGCGGTCGACGGTGGTGACCATCGCGACCGCGGCGTCGGCGTGGTCGGGCCGGGTCTTGGTGCGGGGACGCGCGCTCCGGCGTCCGGGCCGGATCCGGACGTCGCTCTCGTCGTACTCGCGCTTGCTCACCGCACTCCCTCGCTGCGCTCGGTCGACGCTTCGCGGGAGCGCTGTGACATCGATTCGCTCGCAAGCTCGCTCATGATCGGGTCACACGAGGTCCGCCCAGCGTCCGGGGAAGTCGGGGATCGTCTTGTCCGTGCAGGCGATGTCGTCGATCTCGACGCCGGGCACCACCAGCCCGATCAGCGCGCCCGCGGTGGCCATCCGGTGGTCGGCGTAGGCCTTCCACGGCCCGCCGTGCAGCTCGGCCGGCCGGATCTCCAGCCCGTCGGGGGTCTCGTGCGCGTCGCCACCGAGCGCGGTGATCTCGGCGACGAGCGCGGCGAGCCGGTCGGTCTCGTGGCCGCGGATGTGGGCCACCCCGCGGATGCGCGACGGGCTCGTCGCCAGCGCGGCCACCGCGGCGACGGTGGGGGTGAGCTCGCTGGCGTCGTGCAGGTCGACGTCGACCCCGGCCAGGCAGTCCGGCCCGGTGACCGTCATGCCGTCGTCGACGGCCTCCACGGTGCACCCGGCCTGGGCCAGCACCGAGAGGATCTCCACGCCCGGCTGGGTGCTGCCGGCGGGCCAGCCGGCCACGGTGACGCGACCGCCGGTCACCGCGGCGGCGGCGAGGAACACCGCGGCGTTGGAGAGGTCGGGCTCGACCACCCAGTCGCGCGCCCGGATCGGTCCCGGAGCCACGCGCCAGGTGTCGGGCTCGCTGTCGTCGACGTCCACGCCTGCCGTGCGCAGCATGTCCACGGTCATCTCGATGTGCGGCAGCGACGGCACCGGCCTGCCGTCGTGGTGCACGGTGACGCCCTTGTCGTAGCGGGCGGCCGAGAGCAGCAGGCCGGACACGAACTGCGACGACGCCGAGGCGTCGATCACCACGCCACCACCGGGCAGGCCGCCGTCGCCGTACAGCGTGAAGGGCAGCGCGGACCCGTCGATCCGCGCGCCGAGGGCCCGCAGCGCGTCGAGCACCGTGCCCATCGGCCGCGTCCGGGCGTGCTCGTCGCCGTCGAAGGCGACCGGCCCGGCGGCCAGCGCTGCGGCAGGCGGTACGAAGCGCATGACGGTGCCGGCCAGCCCGCAGTCGACGGTGCCGCCTCCGCGCAGCCCGTCGTGGGGGGCGAAGGAGACGTGCTCGCCGTCGACCGTGACGGTGACCCCGAGGGAGCGCAGCGCCCCGACCATCAGCGCGGTGTCGCGCGTGGCCGGTGCTCCCGAGACGGACGCGGCGCCGCCGGACAGCGCGGCGAGCAGCAGCGCGCGGTTGGTGACGGACTTGGACCCGGGCACGGCCACGCGGGCGCGGACGGGCCCGGAGGCGAGCGGCGCGGGCCAGGGAGAGGTCACAGGGACATGATTCCCCAACGGCCGGTCACGCGGACGGCGGGCGGCCCCCGAGCAGCGTGACGATCTGCGCCATGCCGGACCTCGTCTCGGCGAAGCCGGGCCGCATCGTGTTCTCCACGGTGGTGAGCAGCTCGCCGTGGTCGCGCAGTGGGCCGCCTCCGCGGGTGGGACCATGGACGCCATGTGCGGTCGCTACGCCTCCATCAAGGCCCCCGCGGACCTCGCCGACGAGTTCCGCGCCGTCGACGCGACGAGCGGGGTCGAGCCCGACTACAACGTCGCGCCCACGAAGAACATCGTCGCCGTGGTGCAGCGCCGCCCCCGCGACGCCGACGGCACGCCCGACCCCGACGAGGTCGAGCGCAGCCTGCGCGTCGTCAAGTGGGGGCTCGTGCCGTCGTGGGCGAAGGACCCGAAGGCCGGCGCCCGGATGATCAACGCCCGCTCGGAGTCGGCCGCGGAGAAGCCCGCGTTCCGCAAGGCGCTGAACGCCCGGCGCTGCCTGATCCCGGCCGACGGCTGGTACGAGTGGCAGCGCGGGCCGGAGCACAAGCAGCCGTACTACACGCACTACGCCGACGGGGCGTCGCTCGCGATGGCCGGCCTGTGGGAGTTCTGGAAGCCCAAGGACGACCCGGAGGGCAAGTACCCGGACGGGCTGGTCACGGCCGCCGTGCTCACCACTGCCGCCGTCGGCGCGCTCGCGCAGGTGCACGACCGGATGCCGCTGGTGCTCCCGCCGTCGGCGTGGGACGCCTGGCTCGACATCGACGCGGACGCCGCCGGGGTCGCCGAGCTGCTCGTGCCGCCGACGCCGGAGCTGGTGGCGTCGCTGGAGCTGCGGCCCGTGTCGGCGCTGGTCAACAGCGTGCGCAACAACGGCCCGGAGCTACTCGCGGAGATGGCGCCCGAGGACGTGGCCGAGCCGCTGCAGCTCGACCTGCTCGCGGGCCCCAATCCGCAGTGACCGGCTCCCGGGCGACCGAATCCCCGGTGATGGCCACGGACCGCGCCGGAGCGTCCTCGCCGGGGCCGTCCGGCGCGGCCGGTGCGGACCAGGTGGCAGCCGATCTCGTGACGGAGGTCGAGACCTCGCACGGTCCGGCCCGGCTCACCCGCCGCGACGCCGACGACGCGCGCGCGGTCCTGCTGCTCGGCCACGGGGCCGGTGGCGGCATCACCGCGCCGGACCTGGTGGCTGCCACCGGCGTCGCCGTGGCGGGCGGCTTCACGGTTGTGCGGGTGGAGCAGCCCTACCGCGTGGCCGGTCGCCGGGCACCGGCTCCGGCCGGTCAGCTCGACGCCGCGTGGCTGGCCGTCGTCGAGCACCTGCGCCGGACGACGGCGCTGCCGCTGCTGTTCGGAGGCCGCAGCTCCGGCGCGCGGGTGGCCTGCCGGAACGCGACGGCAGGCGGTGCCGTCGGCGTGCTGTGCCTGGCGTTCCCGGTGCACCCGCCCGGCAGGCCCGAGAAGGACCGGCTCCACGAGCTGGCCGCCCCGACCGTCCCGGTGCTCGTGGTGCAGGGTGAGCGCGACCCGTTCGGCCGCCCCGACCCGGCCCCGGGCCGCGAGGTGGTGCTGCTGCGCGGCGACCACTCCCTGAAGTCGGACGTGCACGGTCTCCGCGAGGCCGTCGCGACCTGGCTGGAGCACCTGCCACTGGCCTGAGGCCCGTCCCGCGCAGTGTGGCGTCAGGAGGTTGCGATGGGGGCGAAGGTCGCGTTCGTCAGGCGGGCCAGGTCGGCCGGCGCCAGCTCCACCTCGAGGCCGCGGCGGCCCGCGCTGCAGAACATCGTCTCCAGGCCCTCGGCGGAGGCGTCGACCACCGTGGGCAGGCGCTTGCGCTGCCCCAGCGGGGAGATGCCGCCCGCGACGTAGCCGGTGGCGCGCTCGGCGGCGGCGACGTCGGCCATCTTCGCCCGCTTGCCGCCCACCGCGGCGGCCAGCGCCTTGAGGTCGAGCATCGCCGACACGGGCACGACGCCGACGGTCAGCGCCCCGTCCACCTCCGCGACGAGCGTCTTGAACACGTGCGCCGGGTCGAGCCCCAGGGTCTCCGCCGCCTCCGGCCCGTACGCCGCCCCGCTGCCGTGCTCGTAGGCGTGCATGCGGTGCGTCACTTTCGCCCTGGCCAGCAGCGCCGTCGCCGGGGTGCCCTTTCCTGCCACGTCACCGGACTCTAGGGGAATCTCCCGGGAGGGGTTCGTGTTGGACAACAACGTGACGCACGCAGTGATGGAGGCCCCGCTCCCTCTCGGGGCTCGGCCGGATTCCAGGGGCGGGCGGTCGGCGGGCCGGACCAGGAGTGAGCGCGTAGGCTCGTTCCGTCATCCGGTTGCCGCAGCGGTGACCGTTCCCGAGGTCGCGCCCCGCGCGATCCGGCGCGAGAGGAGCACGGTGCCCGGCACCGAGCAGGCGGCCGATACCGCGGCAACCGCCGACGAGCAGCAGGTCGGTGCGGTCGACGGGGCCGTCGACCAGGAGCAGGAGACGGCCGAGGAACGCGCGGCGCGCTTCGAGCGCGACGCCATGCCGCTCCTCGACCAGCTCTACGGAGCTGCCCTGCGGATGACGCGTAACCCGGCCGACGCCGAGGACCTCGTGCAGGAGACGTTCCTCAAGGCCTACTCGGCCTTCAAGACGTTCCGCGCGGGCACCAACCTCAAGGCCTGGCTGTACCGCATCCTCACCAACACTTACATCAACGGCTACCGCAAGAAGCAGCGTCAGCCGTTGCAGTCGCCCACCGACGAGATCACCGACTGGCAGGAGGCCCAGGCCTCCGAGCACACGTCGCGCGGCCTGCGGTCGGCCGAGGTCGAGGCGATGGACCTGCTGCCGGACAACGACGTCAAGTCGGCCCTGCAGCAGCTGCCCGACGACTTCCGGATGGCCGTCTACCTCGCCGACGTCGAGGGGTTCGCCTACAAGGAGATCGCCGAGATCATGGGCACTCCCATCGGCACCGTGATGTCGCGGCTGCACCGCGGACGGCGCCAGCTGCGCGAGATGCTCACCGACACCGCACGCGAGCGCGGCCTCTTGAGGGGCGAGCGGGAGCAGGAGGTCACGTCATGAGCGAGCTTGCGAGCGAGTCATCGACACAGCGCTCCCGCGAAGCGTCGACCGTGCGAAGCGAGGTCGTGCGATGAGCTGTGGCAACCACCACGACACGAACTGCTCCGAGGTGCTCGCCGAGGTGTGGCTGTTCCTCGACCAGGAGTGCGACCAGGACCGCCGTGCCCTGCTGGCCCAGCACCTCGACGAGTGCCGGCCCTGCCTCGCGCAGTACGGCCTCGAGGAGAAGCTCAAGAAGCTGCTGGCCACCAAGTGCGGTGGCGAGCACGCCCCGACGGGGCTCAGGGAGAAGCTGCGCCAGCAGATCCGCGTGGCCGTGCTCGAGCAGGCCGACGTCACCGTCGCCACCGGGCCGGAGGGCACCACCACCACGGTGGAGATCCGCAGCATGCGCATGGAGCAGAGCAGCTGAGCTCCAGCAGATACGAAAGAGCCGGGTCGGGGATCATCCCCGCCCGGCTCTTCGCGTTGTCACGTGTTGGGCTTCTTGCCGTGGTTGGCGCCCTTCTTGCCGCGGTCGCGGCGCTTGCGTGCTCGCTTCGACATGCTTACCTCCTTCTGCCGCTCGTCTGGGTCCGATCCTCCCACGTGGTTGGATGGGATCTTCGGGCGCGGGGGAGCGGAGGCGATGCGTGTCCACCTTGAGCGAGCTGCTCGCCGAGCACACCCAGCTCTCCGGCGAAGCCGTCGAGCACCTGCAGCGCGTCGTGGCGGAGTGGCAGCTGCTGGCCGACATGTCCTTCGCCGACTTCCTGCTCTGGATCCCGCTGGCCGGTGACGACGGTGCCGGGGCCGACGCCGAGTTCCTCTGCGTGGCGCAGGCGCGTCCCACCACCGGGCCGACCGCCCATCCGGAGGACGTCGTGGCCGCCCGGGTCTCGGTGGCCGAGAACCCGCAGCTGCGCCGCGCCGTCGTCGAGGGGCGGATCTGTCGCGAGGAGAACCCGCGCTGGCACCTGGAGGTGCCGGTGCGGTCGGAGACGATCCCGGTGCGGCACGCCGGCTCGGTGATCGCCGTGCTCTCGCGCGACACCAACCTGGCCATGCCGCGCGTCCCGAGCCCGCTCGAGATCGCGTACCTCGGCTGTGCGTCGGACCTGTGCCAGATGGTGGCCGACAGCACGTTCCCGCCCCGGGCATCGGTGGTCGGCGCCGACACCAGCCCGCGGGCGGGCGACGGTCTGATCCGCCTCGACGCGCTCGGCCTCGTCGCCTACGCCAGCCCGAACGCGCTCTCGGCCTACCACCGCATGGGCTACGCCAGCGACCTCGTCGGCGTCTCGCTCGCGCAGGCCACCCGGGAGCTGGTGCACGACCCGTTCGACGCCGCCGAGGTGGCGGCCCGGATCCGGGCCGCGCTGGACGGCCGGAACTCGCTGCGGATGGAGGTGCGGGCGCGGGGCGCGGTGATGCTGGTGCGGGCCCTGCCGCTGCGCCCGCGCGGCGACGCGGCGGGGGCGCTCGTGCTCGTGCGCGACGTCACCGACCTCCGCAGGCGTGACATGGCGCTGCTCAGCAAGGACGCCACCATCCGGGAGATCCACCACCGGGTGTAGAACAACCTGCAGACGGTCGCGGCGCTGCTGCGCCTGCAGGCCCGCCGCACGGCGATCCCGGAGGCCCGGCGGGCGCTCGCGGAGAGCGTGCGCCGCGTGAACTCGATCGCCCTGGTACACGAGACGCTCTCGGTGTCTGTGGCCGAGCGCGTGGACCTCGACGAGCTCGTCGACAAGGTGCTGCCCGCCATCGGCGACGGCGCCACGGCCGAGGTGCGGGCGAAGGTGCGCCGCGAGGGCAGCTTCGGCACGCTGCCGGCCGCGCTGGCCACCCCGCTGGTGCTGGTGCTCACCGAGCTCGTGCACAACGCCCTGGCCCACGCGTTCGACCCGGGCACGGCGGGCGAGGTGGTGGTGTCCGCCCAGCGGTCGGCGGGCGTGCTCGACGTGGTGGTGGCCGACGACGGCCACGGCCTGCCGCAGGGCTTCGACCTGGCCGCGTCCGACGGCCTTGGCCTGCAGATCGTGCGTACCCTGCTCGACTCGGAACTCGACTCCGCTCTCCAGGTGCGGGCTCGGCCCGGCGGTGGTACGGAGGCCGTCATCAGGCTCTCGCTGCGAGGGCGTTAACCTTCTGTTCGTGGTCGAGGTGCTCCAGGTCGCAACAGGGGTCCCCGACTCCCCTCCGGAGCTGCTCACGTGTGCGCCCGGTGGAACGACCGAGGGCCCGGAACCGGGTCGTGTCCGGTTTCGGGCCCTCGGTGGGGGAGACTTCCGTACGTCGTCGAGATGCTCTCTTCGTGGTACTGCTCCGTGCTGGGTTACTTCTCTGTGCTTGTCTGCAGATCAGGCCGTGCGCGCACGCGTACGCGCGTTGCGGCGCTTCAGTGCACGCCGCTCGTCCTCACTCATGCCGCCCCAGACGCCTGCGTCCTGGCCGCTCTCCAGCGCCCACGTGAGGCACTCGGTGACCACGGGGCAGCGCCGGCATACGGTCTTGGCCTCGGCGATCTGCAGCAACGCCGGACCGCTGGTCCCCACGGGGAAGAACAGCTCGGGGTCCTCGTCGCGGCAGATAGCGCGGTGACGCCAGTCCATGTTGCTCTGCTCCTCGTACTTGCGCGATCGGGGTCGCGCCGATCGTCCGTCACGGTGTTTCCGCGCTTGTGAATAGTTTCACGAGCGCGCTGGATCTTCAAGGGCCGAGATCTAACCGGGTGAGTTAGTAACCTCACCGACTCGTCGCGGCGGGATCCGACACGATCTGTTACGTCGTCTACCCGTCACGATGAGCGATCAACCCCGTCCCGCCCTCCGGATCCCGGTCTCCCGGAGCCCGTCGGACCCGTGCGAGAAACCTCCTCGCTGTGGTTCGTTCCTCGCCTGACCTACCTTGGGCCACCGTTTGCCCAGGTGCGAGCCCTTATCGGCTCGACGGTCCGCAAGCATCGGTGAATGGACGCGATCTATCACCCCGTCGAGTGACGACGGGCGGCCCGCTGCGACGAACTGCGTGTCTCACACGACGACGCGTAGCGCTCCGGTCACGGCCCGGAACTCCACCTCGCGGCGTCCCCCGAGGTGGTCGCCGTCCAGCTGGAGTGCGATCGGCTCGTCGCTGCGCACCCGAACGAAGGGAACGGCGTCCTGGCGCAGGACATTCCGCCCGCGGGGGTCACCACCGGAACGGAGCATCCGGCGCAGCGTCGGCCAGATGGTGGCCCCGCCGAGGTCGCGCAGCCCGAACACGCCCAGCCCTGTGTGCAGCGAGGCCCCGGGGTTGGTGCGCACCGCCCTGGGGCCGAGGTACGTCCAGATGTCGGTGGTGGAGAGGAAGGCCAGCCGCACGTCCTCGACCGGGGCCGCCCCCGGGATCTCCACCGTCATCGAGCAGGGCCGCCTGCGCTCGCGCAGGTACTGCCGCAGCGCGGTGCGCGCGTAGCGGGTGGGCGTGGCCTCCCGGCCGGCCTCGCGAGCCCGCTCGACGGACGCGACCACCTCGGCGTCCCAGCCGAGCCCGGCGTTGAAGGTGAACCAGCGGCCGTCCGTACCCGGGGAGTCGGCCCGGCCGAGCCCCACGAGCATGCTGCGCCGCTCCGCCACGGCCGCCAGCAGTGCGGCAGTGGCGGCCATCGGGTCCCGCGGTAGCCCGATCGCGCGGGCGAAGACGTTGGCCGAGCCTCCTGGCACCACGGCGACCAGCGGACCGTCGAGGGGGTCGCCGGGGCGCCCGCCCGTAGCGGCCAGGACGCCGTTGACGACCTCGTTGACGGTGCCGTCGCCGCCATGGGCCACGACGAGCTCGATGCCGTCCAGCACGGCCTGCTCCGCGGCGACGGCGGCGTGGCCGCGGTGGGCGGTCACGAGCACCTCGAGCTTGAGCTCGCTGGCCAGCGCGTGGGCGATCACGTCGCGGCCTGCGGACGTCGTGGTCGTGGCGTTGGGGTTCACCACCAGCAGTGCGCGCACGGCCGCACCGTACCCGGGCCTATTCTCGTCACCGTGACGACCGAGAGGGCAGCCGCTCCGCCGCAGGTACGCACGGCCGGGGCGCTGGTGGCGGTGCAGGGCCTCGCGGCCGTCGTGTTCGCGATCGTGATCGCGCTGCAGGCGAGCTCGGCGGCGCTGCCGGTCGGCACGGTGCTCGGCGAGGCGGCGGCGTTCGCCGTGCTCGGGGCGGCCGTGGTCGCCATCGGGCTCGCGCTGGTGGCGGGCCGCCGCGGGGCCCGCACGCCCGCGATCGTCGTCCAGCTGCTCCTGCTGCCGGTGGTCTACTCGCTCATCGGTCCGTCGCAGCAACTCGTGCTCGGCATCCTGTGCGGCCTCTACGTGGTGGCCACGTTCCTGCTGCTGATCAGCGAGCCGTCCCGCGCGTGGGCGATGGGCGTCGAGGACGACGCCCGCTGACCACCCAGTGCGGCGAGGGCGTCACCGTCGAGGCGGAACGTGGTCCACTCGTCCATGGAGGCGGCGCCGATCGAGCGGTAGAAGCCGATCGAGGGCGCGTTCCAGTCCAGCACCGACCACTCCAGGCGCGCGTAGCCGCGCTCGACGCACACGGCCGCCAGTCGGGCGAGGAGGGCCCGTCCGAGGCCGCCGCCGCGGTGCTGCGGCTGCACGTAGAGGTCCTCCAGGTAGATCCCGTGCACCCCGCGCCACGTGGAGAAGTTGAGGAACCACAGGGCGCAGCCGACGACCTGGCCGTCCACCTCCGCGACGTGCCCGAAGAGCGCGGCCGCCGGGCCGAAGAGCGCCGCGGTGAGCTGCTCCTCGGTGAGGTGGCAGGACGCGAGCTCCTTCTCGTACTCCGCCAGCTCGCGCACCAGCCCGACGACAGCGGGCACGTCGGCGGGTGTGACCTCCCGGATCCGATCCACGACTACAGCGGCTTCAGGTTGACGTGCACCAGCTGCGGCACGTCGCGTTCGTCGCCGAGCACACACCAGGACGGCGCCTCCATCGCGAAATGCACGCCGGCCGACGCGGGAAGGCCGATCCAGCGCGCGGCCAGTACGCGGCTGAACTGCCCGTGGCCGATGAACACGACGTCACCCTTGACCCGGGCCGCGTCGGCGTCGGCGAGCACCGAGTCGGCACGGGCGGCCACCTCGTCGGCGGTCTCGCCGCCGGGGGACGGGTGGGTCCACACCGTCCAGCCGGGCACGGTCTCGCGGATCTGCTCGGTGGTGACGCCCTCGTAGTCGCCGTAGTCCCACTCCGCCAGCCGCTCGTCGACGCGGTCGACCTTCAGCCCGGCGAGCTCGGCGGTGTCGAGCGCCCGGATCCGGGGGCTGGCGAGCACGAGCGCGGGCGGGTCGTCGCCGCGCAGGCGGCGGAACAGCGCACCGGCCGCCTGCGCCAGTTCGCGCCCGCGCTCGGTGAGCGGGACGTCGGTGCGGCCGGTGTGCTGGCCCGAGAGCGACCACTCGGTCTCACCGTGGCGCAGTAGGAAGATTCGACCCGAGGACACGCGAGGGACCCTAATGCCTCGTGCCGATCCGAACGCGGTGCGAGCCCCGGGTGGTGGGGGCATCGACGAACGGATCGGTGGGGGCTACGGGTGTAG
>NZ_JAOPWR010000269.1 GCF_025965585.1 Pseudonocardia sp. | reverse complement strand
CCGGTGAGGTGGCCGCGTTCGCGCGTCCGATGAGCGCGTCGTACCACGACGTCTGGATGGAGCTGCACGAGGACTTCCTGCTGACGCTGGGCCGCGATCGGGAGGCGGCCGACGGACACTAGTGTCCGGCGCCGCACGTCCACCGCATGTCTCGGCGGCCCCGCCCGCCGCCGGACGCACCAGCGAAAAGCCCGGGTACGCCGGGTACGAGGGCCGTTCCGCCTGCACGCCCGGCGACGACCTGGAGCCACCGATATACGCCCCGGACCTCCGGCGCGGGACACCGGCCCTCCGGCGCTGACTTGCTTTTGGTCTGACCGTTAGCATAATAGGACGCAGGACGACGGAAGGGCTGTCATGGATCTCGCCGACTCACCGGAGGAGGCCGCGTTCCGGGAGCGCGTGCGGGCGTGGCTCGCCGGGGCGCTGCCGAGGCTGCCCTGGCCCGAGCCGGCCGAGCTCGCCGACAAGCTGCCCTTCTGGCGGCAGTGGCAACGCCTGCTGTTCGAGGCCGGGTATGCCGGCATGTCCTGGCCGCGCGAGTACGGCGGTCAGGGCGCGGACGCGAAGATCCGGTCGATCTTCACCGAGGAGGCCGACCGGGCCCGGGCGCCCGAGCGGCTCAACACGGTGGGGGAGGACTTCGCGGGCCCCACGATCGTCGCCTTCGGCACCGACGCGCAGAAGGAGCGCTTCCTGCGCCCGATCCTCACCGGGGACGAGCTGTGGTGCCAGCTGTTCTCCGAGCCCGAGTCCGGCTCCGACCTCGCGTCGCTGCGGACGAAGGCGACCCGTGTCGATGGGGGCTGGCGCCTCGATGGGCAGAAGATCTGGACCAGCCGGGCCCACCTCTCGGCCAACGGCATCCTGCTCGCCCGCACCGGCGGCGGGCCGCGCCACCGCGGCATCACCTACTTCCTGCTGCCCATGAACAGCCCGGGCGTCACCGTCCGGCCGCTGCGCCACATGCTCGGTGAGGCCGAGTTCAACGAGGTCTTCCTCGACGACGTCTTCGTCCCGGACGAGCTGGTGCTCGGCGAGGTCGACGGCGGCTGGACGGTGGCGATGGCCACGCTCGGCTTCGAACGCGTCGGGATCGCGACGGGCCGGGTGAACACGAAGCGGGCCGTCGACGACATCGTCGCGGACGTGCGCGGGCGGACGGGTGAGGACGGGCGCTCGCTGGGGGCGGACCCGTTGGTCCGGCAGCAGGTCGCGGACCTCTACGGGCGGGCGCTGGTGCACCACGCGATCGGGCAGCGGGTGCTCACGATCGCGGCCGACGACGGCCCGCCCGGTCCGGTGACGTCGATCGGCAAGCTGTACTTCTGCCCGCTGGTGGAGGACCTGGCCGACTTCCGGATGACGCTCGCGCCGCTCGGCGGCCAGCTCGCGCCCGAGGAGCAGGAGGCGGCCGACGCCCGCTGGACGCGGCTGGCCTACCAGGCCCGGGGCACCGCGATCGCGGGCGGTTCCACGTTCATCCAGCGCAACATCGTGGCCGAGCGGCTGCTCGGGCTGCCGCGCGGTTGAGGGTCGGGAGCTGACCGTGGACGAGCCGCACGTCTCAGTCGATCTCGGGGACCGTGATGGCGGTGCGTTCCTCGACGGCCAGCGCGGCGGCGGCGTAGGCGTGGACGTGCCTGGTCATCCGGCGGACGGCGGCCTCCGGGTCCCTCTCCCTGATGGCCCTGGTGACCGACCGGTGCGCGCGGACGGTGATGCCGCGGACCTCGTCGTTGACGAAGCCCTCGTTGTGGGTGACGGTGTAGATCGCGCGCGACAGGGCGATCATGATGCCGGTCAGGATCTCGTTGTGGCTGGCCGTCGCCACGCCGATGTGCCAGTCGAGGTTCGCCTGGAGGAACTCCTCGAGGCTGCCGCTGGCCGCGATCGCCGTGTTGGCCGCGTCCAGTCGCTGCAGGTCGCCCGGCGTGCGGTTGAGCGCGGCGAGGCGGGCGCAGGTCGGCTCGATCGCCTCGCGGGTCTCGTGCACCGAGGCGAGCCGGATCTGGCGGCCGCGGATGAGCAGCTCGAGGGAGTTCGCCACCGACTCCTCGCCCGGCTGCTGGACGAACGCGCCCCCGGCGCGGCCGGCCTTGATGCGCACCAGGCCCTGGACCTCCAGGACGCGCAGGGCCTCGCGGACGGTGGTACGGCTCATCCTGGTCTGGACCACGAGCTCCCGCTCGGGGGGCAGCGGGGTGCCCTCGGGGTAGTCCCCGGAGAGGATGCGCTCGCGCAGCTCGTTCGCCAGCACGTCCGAGGCCTTCGGGACCTCCATCGGCGACAACCTGATCGCCGAGCGAGTGTTGTTCGCTGTCATTCCGTTCCCGCTTTCTGGTCCAAAGGTCTGACCCAAAATAGCACCGGCGACGCGAAACCGCGTATCCCACCGCCGGTGTCGCCCGTTCATCAGCGAGGAGCACCACATGCGATGGGAACTGTCGGAGGAACAAGCCGACTTCCGGTCGGTCCTTCGCGACTGGCTGCAGGACCGGTGTCCGCCGTCGACATTGCGCGGGTGGCTCGACTCCGGTGACCCCGGCGCCTTCGAGCAGCAGTTCGCAGCGGAGGGCTGGTCGGCGGTCGGCTCATCCGAGGAGCTGGGCGGCCAGGGCGGCGGGCTCGTCGAGCTGGCGCTGGCCGCGGAGGAGCTGGGACGGGGAGTCGCTCCCTCGTCGGCGTGGATGGGGTCGGTGCTGGCGGTTCCCGGCCTCGCCGATGCGCCCGACGCCGCGAAGGCGCTGCTCGCCGACGGGGTCACGACCGTACTGGCCGTGCCGTCCGGGGCGGTGCCCGCTCTCCGGCCGACCGTGTCCGACGACGGGGCCGGGCTCACCGGGTCCGTCGGGTCGGTGCTCGGCGCCGACCGCGCCCGCCGGCTCCTGGTCCCGGTGGGGAGCCGGCTCGTGCTCGTCGACGTCGACGCTCCGGGTGTCGAGGTGCGACCCCGGGCGCTGGCCGACCGCACCCGGACCACGGGCGACATCGTGTTCTCCGGCGCGAGCGGCACGCCGGTCACGGCGGACGCCGCCGCCGTGCTCGCGCAGGTAGCGCTGCGTGCGGCGGTCCTGGTGTCCGCGGACGCGCTCGGTGTCACCGAGCGGATGCTGGAGATGACCGTCGAGTATGCGAAGCAGCGCCACCAGTTCGGGGTGCCGATCGGCTCGTTCCAGGCCGTCAAGCACGCCGCCGCGCAGGTGCTCGTGCAGGTCGAGTCGGCGCGCTCGATCGTCTACCTCGCGGCCGCCTCGGTGGAGGCCGGGCACCCGGACGCCCAGCTGCATGCCGCCGCCGCGAAGGCGCAGGTCACCGCCGGTGCAGCGGACGCCGCCGACACGGCCCTGACGCTGCACGGCGCGATCGGCTACACGTGGGAGCACGACCTGCAGCTCTACTACAAGCGGGCCAAGCTGGACCGCGTCCTGTACGGCCCCCCGAGCGTGTGGAACGAGCGCATCGCCGCCGCGCTGGACCTCGTCCCGGCGGGGGCGCCGGCACTGTAGTTTTGGTCAGTCCTTTGTTACGGTCGATCCGTAACGCACGACGATGTGGTGCCAGGAGGTGCGCGGTGGACTTCGAACTCACGGACGACCAGGCGACCATCCGCAAGGCGGTGGCCGAGCTCGCGGGGAAGTTCGACAACCGGTACTGGATGGAGTGCGACCGGGCGCACGAGTTCCCTGTCGCGTTCTACGACGCGCTGGCCGAGGGCGGCTGGCTGGGCGTCACCACTCCCGAGGAGTACGGCGGCCACGGCCTGGGCATCACCGAGGCGTCGATCATCCTGGAGGAGGTCTCGCGCTCGGGCGGCGGGATGAACGCGGCCAGCTCGATCCACCTGTCGATCTTCGGCATGCACCCGGTGATCCTGCACGGGTCGGAGGAGCTCAAGCGCCGCACGCTGCCCCGCATCGTCGACGGCAGCCTCCACGTGTGCTTCGGCGTCACCGAGCCCGGTGCGGGGCTGGACACCACGCGGATCACGACGTTCGCGAAGCGCGACGGCGACCACTACGTCGTCAACGGCCGGAAGGTGTGGATCTCGAAGGCCCGGGAGTCGGAGAAGGTCCTGCTGCTGACCCGCACCACGAAGTTCGAGGACAGCGCGCGCAAGACCGACGGCATGACGTTGTTCCTCACCGACCTCGACCGGGCGCACGTCGACATCCGGCCGATCGCGAAGATGGGGCGCAACGCCGTCTCGTCCAACGAGCTGTTCATCGACGACCTGCGCGTGCCGGTCGAGGACCGGGTCGG
>NZ_JAOPWR010000259.1 GCF_025965585.1 Pseudonocardia sp. | reverse complement strand
CCTCGCTGATCAAGGCGTCGCTGTCGCTCCCGACGGTCGTCCGACGACATCCCCGCCTTGATCAGCGCTCGGGGCACGGGCGGGCACGCGCACGCCGGCCACGAGCAGCGCAGCGACCAGCGCGACCGGCACCGGAGGAAGCCCGAGCCGGTCGGCCGCCACCACCACGGCGGCACCGCCGACGGCGCGATCGCGTAGATGTCGCGGCGCAGCACCGTCGGGATCTCGTTGAGCAGGACGTCGCGCAACACGCCACCGCCCACGCCGGTGAGCACCGCGACCAGCCCGGCCGTGACCGCGGGGGCACCCGCCTTCAGCGCCAGGGTCGTGCCGGTGGTGACGAACAGTGCGAGCCCCGGCGCGTCGGCGAGCTGCCCGCCGCGGCGCGGCCGGGCCACCGCCGGGGCACCAGCAGCGCCACCGCCGGCGGGACGACCGGGAACGGCTGCTGGCGCGGCGTGGTGGGCGGGGGTGATGCGCAGCAGCACGACGCGGACCACACCGCCGCCCAGCGCCGTGACGCCCGCCAGCACGGTCACGCCGAACACGTCGAGCCGGGCGTGCACGGCCGCGAGCGCGCCGGAGGCGGCGAACACGGCGACGCCGAGGAGGTCCAGCACGGGTGAGCATCCGGGCAGGGGTAGGTCCGGGTCGGGCACCGGCATCGGGTCGGTGCGCACGCTCGGGTTCGGGGCCGCGAGGTGGTGGCGGAGCAGGTGTTCGGCCGTAGGGGAGCGGGTCAGGCCGCGGTCGCGTCGAACCTCGGCTGATCAGGCGAGCGCCGCGGGCAGCTCCCGCGCCGCCTCGGCGAGGCTCGGGCCGTACCAGGTCAGCAGGCGGCCGCTGACCAGCGCAGACGGCACCCCGGGGAACGCCTCCGGCCCGTCGTCGGCGGTGAAGAGGTAGGGCTCGTCGGGCAGCACGGCCAGATCCAGCGGCGGCAGCGCCGCGGGGTCGAATCTCGGGTAGCGCTCCTGGTCCTCGGCGAGCACGTTGTCGACGCCCAGCCGGGCCAGCACGGCACCGGTGAACGTGTCGCTGCCGACGGCCATCCACGGCTTGCGCCAGATCGGGATCACCGCGCGCCTCCGCTCGGGGGGCTCGGTCACGGCCGCCCAGGCCTTCTCTGCGTCGTCCAGCCACCAGGGGCGGTCCAGCCCGCAGGCGGTGAGCATCCGCTCCAGGGAGCCGAAGGCCCGGTCCAGGGTCCGGATGTCGGTCACGTACACGGGGACGCCGGCGCCGCGCAGCGCGTCGAGGTCGGGGAGGCGGTTCTCCTCCTGGTTGGCCACGACGAGGTCGGGGCGCAGCGCGACGATCGCGTCGACGTCGGGGTTCTTGGTGCCGCGGATGCGCGGGACGTCGAGGTCGGCGGGGTGGGTGCACCAGTCGGTGGCGGCCACGAGCAGGCCGGGTGCGGTGGCGGCGACGGCCTCGGTGAGCGACGGGACGATGCTCACCACCCGCCGGACCTCCGCGGGCACGGGCACCTCACGGCCTTCGTCGTCGATCACCATGCCCCCCAGGCTAGTGCGCCGGCGGTCAGTGGCTGGCGAGGTCGTGGTCGTGGAGCCGGCTATTGGCGACGACGTGGGGGAGCAGCGCCCCGCCACATCCCGGCGATGTGCTCGGGCGCCATCACCTGGTGTCCCGGCAGCCGGGTCACGCCCGGGACGGTGCCCCGGTCAGGGGCCGGCCGGTGGCGTCACCTCGTCACGAGCGCCCTGCGCACGTGACCGGGTGCCCCGTCATGGTTGGCTCGCGGGGTGGACGACCATCCCCTCGACAACCCCGTGTGGACCTCCCTGAGCGGCGCCCAGTCCGGGCTCGGGCAGCGGCGCGGGCGGGCGGCCCGCTTCCGCGAGGACGTGTGCCCGTTCGCGGCGCTGCCCCTCGACCCCACCGAAGCCGACTGGGACGATCTCGCCGCGCTGGCCGGGCCGGGTGGCACCGTCGTCCTCGCCGGGCCGCCGCGCATCCCGCCCGCGGGCTGGACGGCGGAGGCGAGCATCTCCGGCGTGCAGCTCGACGGGTCGGGGATGGCGGTCCGACCCGAGCCGGAGGCGGTGGTCCTCGGGGAGGCCGACGTGCCGGAGATGCTCGACCTCGTGGCCCGCACCCGTCCCGGTCCGTTCCTGCAGAACACCCGTCTGATGGGCACCTACCTGGGGATCCGCCGCGGCGGCGCCCTCGTGGCGATGGCGGGGGAGCGCATGCGCCCGCCGGGATGGACCGAGATCAGCGCCGTCTGCACCGACACCGCCCACCAGGGGCAGGGGCTCGCCGGGCGCCTGGTGCGGGCCGTCGGCGCCGTGATCCGCGAGCGCGGCGATGTGCCGTTCCTGCACACGGGGGCGTCGAACACCACGGCGATCCGGCTCTACGAGCACCTCGGGTTCACGCTCCGGCAGAAGCTGGAGTTCGCCGGCGTGCAAGCGCCCGTCTGATCAGGAGCCGAGCAGGCGCCGGCCGGGGCTGCATACGACGTCGAGCAGGGCCCGCGCCGGCGCGGTGAGGGGACGGCCGCGCGCCCACACCGCACCGATCGTCCGGACGGTGCGCGGCTCGGTCACCGGCAGCTCGACGACGCCCGGCACGAGCAGGTGGTGCGCCACCGGCAGCAGGGCCACGCCCAGGCCCGCGCCCACCAGGCCGCGCAGGGTCTCCGCGTCACCGCCCTCGAACGCCACCCGCGGCACGAACCCGGCCTCGCGGCACCACGCGTCCACGGTGCCGCGCAGCCCGAAGCCGGGCAGGAACCGCACGAAGGTCTCGCGTGCGGCCTCCGCGAGCGCCACGCCGTCCCGCTCGGCGAGCCGGTGGCCGGCGGGCACGACGAGCCGCAGCTCCTCCTCGTCGAGCGGCACCGCGACGAGCCCGGGCTCGTCGGGCAGCGGTGAGGTGAGGGCGAGGTCGGCGTCGCCGGAGCGCAGCCGGTCGAGCAGTACCGCGTGCGCGCCCTGCAGGAGATCGAGCTGCACCCCGGGGTACAGCGTGCGGAAGTCGCGTAGGAGCCGCGGGATCGCTGCGCTGCCCAGCGTGGTGAGGAACGCCAGCCCGACGCGGCCGTGCAGGACGTCGGCGTCGCCGAGGATCTCGCGGATCCCGGTGGAGAGCTCCGCGAGCGCGCGCTCGGCGTGCCGCAGCAGCGTCCGGCCCTCGCGGGTGAGTCGGACCGTGCGGCCGGAGCGGCCGAACAGGGCGACGCCGAGGTCGGCCTCGAGCCGGGCGATCCCGCGGCTCAGCGTCGACTGCGGCACGCCGATCGCGTCGGCCGCGTGCGTCATGTGCTCGGTGCGGGCCACGGCCACGAACTGGTGGAGCCGCGGCGCGAGGGCTGCCATCTCATCCATGGATGCATCATGGCCCTTCCGGACATGCATTGGACGCATGACGCAGCGGCTCCTACCGTCGGTAGCGATGACAACGACCCTTCCTGCCCCGGTCCTCCACGAGCGCGGCACCCCCGGTTACAAGCGCCTCGGCGTCGCCATGTGGTGCGCGGGGCTCGCGACGTTCGTGCTGGTCTACTGCGTGCAGGGGCTGCTGCCGACGCTCGCGACGCAGTTCCGGGTGTCGTCGTCCACCTCGAGCCTCGTGCTGTCGGCCACCACCGGCGCCCTCGCGCTCGCGGTCGTGCCGCTGTCGGCTGTGGCGGAGTCGTGGGGCCGGCGGCGCGTGATGACGGCCGCGCTGGCGGCGTCGGCGGTATTGGGGCTGCTCGCCCCGTTCGCGCCGACGTTCGGCGCGCTCGTCGGGATCCGGGCCCTGCAGGGCGTCGCGCTCGCGGCGCTGCCCGCGCTCGCGATGGCCCACGTGACGGCCGAGGTCGCCCCGCGCTGGCTCGGCGGCGCGATCGGGATGCTCATCGCGGGCAACACGCTCGGCGGGCTCTCGGGACGGCTGGTGGCGGGGTTCGTGTCCGACGTCGCCGGGTGGCGGACGGCGCTCGGCGCCATCGGGGTGCTGTCGCTGGGGTGCATGGTGGCGTTCCGGCTGCTGCTGCCCGACCCGGTGTCCCCGAACCCGCCGAAGGTCCGGCTCCGCGAGCTCGGCCGGCCGCTGCGCGTGCACCTGCACGACCCCGGCCTGCTGTGCCTGTTCGGCGTCGCGTTCCTGCTGATGGGCGCGTTCGTGACCGTCTACAACTACCTCGGCTTCCGGCTGATCGCCGCGCCGTTCGGGCTGCCCGGCTGGCTGGCCGGGTTGATCTTCCTGGGCTACCTCGCGGGCTCCTGGGCGTCGACGGCCGCGGGCCGGCTCGGCGACCGCGTCGGGCGCCGTCGGGTGATGTGGGGCGCGGTGCTGGTGGCGCTCGTGGGCGGCTGGGTCACCGTGCCCGACCTGCTCCCGACCGTCGTCGTCGGGCTGCTGCTCGTCACCGTCGGATTCTTCGGGGCGCACTCGGTGGCGAGCAGCTGGGTGGGACGGCGCTCCTCACTGCTGCCCGGTGGCGCCCCCGGACAGGCGTCGTCGCTGTACCTGCTCGCCTACTACGCGGGCAGCAGCATCGGCGGTGCGCTCGGCGGCGTGGCGTTCGACCTCGCGGGCTGGACGGGTCTGGTGGTCTTCGTGACGGCGCTGCTCCTGACCGCCCTCGTCCTGGCCCTCACGCTGCGCCGCATCCCCACCCCTGCGCCGTAGGGCTGCTCGGCGGTGGACGGGCCGCCGTAGGTCACCACCCGCGCCCCGGCTGAAGTCCGGCGTCGGCAGCCAGGGGCGAGCGTGGCGACGGCTGGGCTGCATCGCCACCTCGCTGCGTCCGATCGGCGGCGCCTGACGTGACCCAGGTCACCTAGGGTCGGGGGATGGGGGTTCCGACGACGGGAGTGACCGTGAGCCGACGCGACATCGAGTTCGACGCCGAGGGCGTGACGCTGCGAGGCTGGTTCTACCGGGCGGAAGGGTC
>NZ_JAOPWR010000254.1 GCF_025965585.1 Pseudonocardia sp. | reverse complement strand
CAGTCTCCGGTGGTCGCCGTCGAGCCGGTGGTCCTCCTTGCGCAGGACGGTGCTGATCGTGGCGCTCTCACTGAGCCCGTACATCTGGACGAAGATCGGCCCGAACCGTTCGAGTGCGACGCTGAGCACGGGGACGGGGATCGGCGCAGCCGCGTAGAAGATCGTCTGCAGGCTCGACAGGTCGTGGGCGTCGAGGAGGTCGGTGCGCTGCAGCAGCAGCGCGATCATCGTCGGGACGAGGAACGCGTCGGTGATCCGGTACCGCTCGACGAGGTCGAGGACCGACTCGACGTCGAAGGGCACGGCGACCACGGTCATGCCGCGCATCAGCGCCGCCATGTGGGGGATGCACGCGGCGTGGTAGTAGGGCACGCAGGCGAGGTAGACGCCGTCGGCGTCGTGGAAGCCCTCGACCAGGAAGTTCGTCGCGCTGTGGACCAGGTTGGCGTGCGTGAGCTGCACGCCCTTCGGTCGTCCGGTGGTGCCGCTGGTGTAGATCAGCATCGCGGTGGAGCTCTCCGGAACGACCATCTGCGGCGGCGTCGGGGAGGCGCCGTCCACCATGGCCTCGAAATCGAGGGTGCCGGGTGCGGCGCCGTCCACGGTGAGCACGTGGCGCAGCTCCGGCAGGTCCGTCCGGATCGTCTCGAGGGTCCCGAGCAGGTCCGTCGACGTGACGACCGCAGTCGCACCGGAGTCGGCCAGGATGTACGCCACCTCGTCGGGCTTGAGCTTCTCGTTGACGTTGACGGTCACGGCGCCGATGAGGCCGACGGCCAGCGGCAGCTCCGCGCAGACCGTGCAGTTGCCGAGCAGCATCGCGACCCGGTCGCCATGGCCCACTCCGAGTTCCGCCAGCCCATTGGCGATCCGCACGGACCGCCGGGCCAGCTCGGCGTAGGTGTGCTGCCGGTTCCCGTGCGGGTCGACCAGCGCGATGCGATCGGGCAGGGCACGGCCCTGCTTGGTGAGGACGTCGCCGAGAACCCTCATGACTCACCCTTCTCCGGGCCCCGCCCGACGGCGCCGGTGCTGTGGTTGGTGTCGGTGTGGTCGGTGTCGGGGGCCCGGGCGGCGAGCCGCCGCATGGCCGTCGCGCGGTCGGCGGCCAGCTCGTCGACGATCGCCTGCACCGTGGTGACCGAGCGGACGCTGCCGACGCCGTGCCCGGCCGACCACAGGTTCTTCCACGGCTTGGCGCCCTGCAGGTCACCCGAGAAGTTCGCCGCTCCCACGTCGTCGACGTCGTAGCCGGCCTGTTCGAGGCTGGGCCGCAACCAGTTGGCGGTCACCCCGGTGACGGCCCTGCTCGTCACCACGTCCGCCATCTCGGCAGCGAGGAGCATGTCCCGGTACTCGTCGCCCGCGAGGCTCTCGGCCGCCGCGGAGAAGCGCGTCCCGACGTAGGCGCCGTCAGCGCCCAGCGTCTCGACAGCGGCCACGGCGGCGCCGTCGCCGATGCCGCCGGCGACGAACAACGGGCCGTCGTGGAAGTCCCGGACGGCGGGGACGAAGGCCAACGGGCTGAAGGTCCCGGTGTGGCCGCCGCCGCCCGCGCAGACGAGGACGAGCCCGTCGACGCCGGCGGCCACGGCGCGCTTCGCCTGGGCGACGGTGACGACGTCCGCGAAGACCTCGCCCCCGTAGCCGTGGACGGCGTCCACGACGCGGTTCGGCGCACCGAGGGAGGTGATCACCAGATCGGGCCGGTACCGGCAGAGGATGTCGACCTCGGCGTCGAGCCGCTGGTAGGTGCGGTGGGCGAAGAGGTTCACCGCCCAGGCGCCGCTGCCGGCGGAGCCCGTGGTCACACCGTCGCTGATCGACGCGCACCAGTGGTCGAAGTCCGCGAGCTCACGGGCGTTGGGCGCCGGGAAGGCCCCGACGATCCCGGCGCGGTGGGCGGCCAGCACCAGTTCGGGGCCGGACACCAGGAACATCGGTGCGGCGATCACGGGTATCCGCAACCGCGCCGACACCGGGGACGCCGCACCGGCGACCCTGCTGCCTGCGGCGCCGACACCGGCCTCGCGGGGGGCCGTGGCCGTCATGCGCCACCTGCGCCGATGGTACCGGCGACCCGCTGCGCGCGGTGGTGACGGCCGGAGCGCCGCACGTCCAGCCCGCCGTCGCTGGGCAGCACCGTGCCCGTCATGAAGGGAGCCTCGTCGGCGCTGGCGAGCAGGACGTAGAGCGACGCGTGGTCTCCCGGTTCGGCCACGAACCCGAGCGGTACGGTCTCGGCGACGCGGTCCATCAGGCCGGGGCGGTCGAGGAGGCTGCCCCGCCCGACCTCGCCGTCCGAGAGCCCGCTCAGTCCCGTGGAGGTGGCGCCGGGGGCGATCGCGTTGACGCGGACGTCCGGGGCGAGCTCGTGGGCGAGCTGGCGCACCAGTCCGACGACGGCGTGCTTGGCCGCCACGTAGAGCGGACCGCCGCCGCCGGCGTAGCGGCTGCTGCTCGACGCCGTGAAGATCATGCTGCCGTGCGCGGCGCGCAGCGCGCCCGCCATGACCCGGGCCCCCAACAGGTAGCCGAGTACGTCGACGGCGAACAGCTCCTCGAACGCACCCGGCAGCTGGTCGAGCGGGATGTCCTCGAGCCGTGTCCACATGTCGTGGATCCCGGCGTTGGCCACGTAGGTGTCGACGGCCCCGAACCTTTGCGAGGTCGCCTCGAGGACCGCCTCGTGGGCCGCTCCGTCGCGGACGTCGCCGCCCACGACGACCAGCCGCTCGGGCCACGCGGCCTGCAGGTCGCCCAGCGCCCCGCCCTGCCGGTCGAGCACCCCGACGCAGGCGCCCTCGGCCAGGAACCGGTCCACCACGGCGAGCCCGATGCCGCTCGCGCCCCCCGAGACGATCGCGACCTGCCCGTGCAGCCGCTCCGAGGCGCTCACAGGAAGGTGTTGATGTTCTGTGAGAGCAGCACGGACTGGCCGAGGACGACGGTGCGCCGGGCGATGCGCAGCCCGTCGTCGGTCCGGCGGACGACGTCGGTGCGGCGCGCGCTCAGGACGTCCTCCTCGTCGTGGTTGCGGTTGCGGTAGCTCACGAGCACCGAGCGCACCAGCAGCTCGCCGGGTGCGGGTGGCGGTTCACCGTGCGGGGACGGGCCGTCGGGGCCGGTGCCGGGCTCCGCCCCGGCTGCCTCGACCTCGACGTTGGCCACGAGATGGACATGACGGGTCGCCGGGTCCTCCGACCATGCGGTGGGCGCCTGGAAGCGCGCGACCCGCCTCGAGAGATCGGTGAAGTCGTCGTCGAAGTACGCCATGTGCGACGCGGTGATGCTCCCCGCGGGATCGCTGCGCATCCGGTTCTCCACACCCGGGACCCAGTAGTGGACGTCGGGGGTGAAGAGCGCGAGCCAGTCGTCATAGCGTTCCTCGTCCAGCAGCCGTGCCTCCCGGTAGAGGAACCTGCTGACCTCGAAGTGCAGGGCCATCTCCTCGGCGAGGTCGCTCACGACGCCACCTCCGACCAGCTCCGGGCGTCCATCAGTTGGGCCCAGCGCCCCAGGAAGGCGCGCTGGTTCGCGTCGTTGACCTGGCCCTTGTGGACGTTGCCGGGCAGCTCGGGATGGTCGATCTCGGTGCCGAAGCCCAGCCCGTAGTACAGGCGCTGGCGACGGGTGACGACGCCGTCGTTGGCCCGCGTCGCGTACTGCCAGTTGTCGCCGTCGTCCATCTCGAACACCCCGGAGGGCGAGAAGGTCATCATCACGCCCTTGCGGTAGGCGTCCTTGATGTGGCCGGGGGCGTTGCGGTTCACCAGCACCCACGTCTGTAGTTCGGTCTCCTGGGGCCCCCTCGGGTGCCACACGCGGAACGTGTTCTGCCCCGGCAGGAACGAGAAGTTCGGGAAGACGTTGACCGAGGCCATCGAGCCGACCATCCGCGCCCGTGTCGGGCCGAGGCGCTGCGCCATCTCCGGTTCGCGGGTCCTCAGCCAGCTGAGCACCGAGCGGTCCCCGAACGTGGCGGCGTTGCCGAGGAGGTCGAGGTTGAACTCCCAGCAGTGGCCGTTGACATTGGCCTGGTAGCTGTTCTCGTAGGACACCTTGCCCACTCCGCGGCCCAGCATCGCCTGCGCCCCGGAGTCGTGGGTCCAGCCGGCGTGCAGGGCGTCGCCGGCGAAGTTCTCGGCCGCGACCTTCCAATTGCACGGCAGGATCGAGCGAATGCATCCGGGCAGGAATTCGGTGCCGCCCTCGTCGTTGTCCAGCATGACGTCGAGGTAGTACGTGAAATCGCCGAAGTAATCGGCCAGACAGGGGGCGTCCGGGTCGAACGTGGCGAAGACGAGGCCTTTGTAGGTGTCGATCTTCGCAACGGGAGTGAGGCCCAGCTTGCGGCGGTCGAACCCCGGGGTGCGCTCGAAGGCCTCGCCCTCGTGCATCCCCGCGAGTCGTCCGTCCAGGCCGAAGGACCAGCCGTGGTAGTTGCAGACGAAGCCCCGCGCCTTGCCCGCCTCGGCGTGGCAGACCACGTTGCCCCGGTGCGGGCAGCTGTTGAGGTAGGCGCCCACGGTGCCGTCGCGGCCCCGCACGACGATCACCCGGTCCTGGCCCATCCACGTGGTGACGAAGTCGCCGGGCCGGGCGACCTGCGACTCGTGGGCCAGGAACAGCCAGGAGCGCGCGAAGATCCGCTCCAGTTCCAGGGCGTAGATGTCGGGGTCCCAGTAGATCGACCGGTCCACCCAGCCCTCGGCGGTGTCGATGAGGTGGCCGATGTCGCTCGTCGCCCGGGTCATGTCGCGCTGCCCGCGGTCGAGCCGGACGCCTCGGCGTCGAGCAGGACGGTCACGGTGCCGTCGACGACCTCGACGGGGTACGTCGCCAGGTCCTCGGTGGCGGGGAAGCAGAGCGCAGCACCCGTGCGCACGTCGAAGCGGGCCCAGTGCACCGGGCAGCTGACCTCGCCGTCCTCGAGGTCGCCCTCGGCCAGGCTGGCGAGCGCGTGGGTGCAGGTGTCGGCGGTGGCGTAGAGCTCGCCGTCCACGTTGTACACGGTGATCGGCTCGGCATCGGGCGTCGTGATGCGCTGCATCGTCCCTGGCAGGAGCTCCGCGACCGGACACGCGGCCAGCCGTCCCCCGGTGTACTGCATGTCGTCCGCCTTCGTCTCTCGTCGTTCGTCGTTCGGTGTCGTGCTCACGCCGGCCCTGCTCACGTGGCCCGCACCTCGACGAAGCCGAGCCCGGTGATCCACTGGGGCACCGGCAGGTACGCGATCAGCTCGCCGCGCGGGTTCGGGACGGCCGACAGCGCCGCGGCGAAGTTCCTGATCTCCAGGGCCCCGTTGCCGCCGTCGCGCAGCACGTCGCCGTCGGACAGGGCGCACAGCGCGTCGACGTCGCCCTTGGCGACGAGCTCGATGATCATCCGGTCGAACTCCGGGTTGACACGGCCCATATCGGCCTCGCCGACGGAGTGGCTGATCCCGCCGCTGCCGATGACGGCGACCCGCTCGTCGCCCGGCCACGCCTCGACGGCGCTGCGGACGAGCGAGCCGAGACGGGCGGCGCGGCGCATCGGGATCACCGGGTCGACACCGCAGGCGAGGTAGAAGGGGATGATCGGCACGCCCCCTGCCGGCTCGACGACGAGCTGGTGGGGGATCGCGACGCTGTGGTCGACGGTGAGGACCTTGGCGCACGCCAGATCGAGGTCCCCGTCGAGCACGTGGCGCAGGATGTGGTCGGCCATCTCGGGGTGGTGGGGGATGACGCGGCGGTCGAGGCCCGGCATCCGGTCGATCGGGCCGTCGAGCTCGCCGACCCCGATCAGGGCCTGCGGCAGGCAGCCCGGACCGAAGAGGATGTAGTGGTCGGTGCCGAAGACCACCACGACGTCCGCCCGCATCTCCGCGAGCCGCCGGGACGCCTCGGCGTAGGCCTCGAAGACGGAGTCCTTCACCTCGGCCGGCACGGCACCGGTCGCGGCGAAGATCAGCGGGTCGTGCGGCACGAGAAGTCCTCCGACGATCTCAGCCATGACTACGCCTCACCTCCGGCGACACGCGGTGCCGCGATGCGGCGCCGGTAGGCGTCCATGTCCTGACGGGCGAGCTGCCAGTACCCCATGAGCAGCATCGGGTTGACTCCTCGTTCCCGGAGCGCGTGCAGGTCGAAGTCGCAGATCAGCTCGATCTCCTCGTCGGTGAGGCGGTAGTTGCCGAGCAGCGCGCGGGGGTCCTCGCGGAACGCCTTCTTGGTCGGGCGGTCGACGCCGAGGTCGTAGAGGACCTTCTCGAGCATCGTCCGGCTCATACGAGGCCCCCGGCGAAGAGCGCGACCTGCTGCGCGAAGGCCTCCGGCCGCTCCAGCTGGACCCAGTGCCCGCAGTGGCCGAAGACGTGCATGTCGGCCCCGGGGATGTGCTGACCCGCGAACAGGCCGGCCTCGAGCGGCACGACCCGGTCCTCGCGGCCGTGCACGATCATGGTGGGTGCGGACACCTTGGCCAGGAACCCTGCGCTCGCGCCGCGCACCGAGCCACCGCCGGCTCCCGACGGCTCGGGAACGAGCCGGCGGAACGCCTCCTGCGCGCCGGGACGTGCCGAGAGCGCGTAGCGCTGGCCGACCATCTCGTCGGTGACGATCGCGGGATCGAAGGGGAACTCCTCCAGGATGGCCCGCATGTTCTCCGGGCTGGGCTCGTAGTACCAGCCCGACCGCAACCCGGTGGTCATCGGGAACTCGCCGGCAGGGGTGCCCAGCAGCACCAGCCCGGCGACCCGCTCGGGGGCGAAGACGGCGGTCGCGATCGCGAGCGCACCGCCGAAGCTGTTGCCGACCAGGACCGCGCGCTCCACCTCGACCGCGTCCAGGAACGCGAGCAGGTGGGCCGCCCACAGCTTGATGTCGTAGTGGCCGTCGCTCTGGAACTCGGTGAGCCCGTAGCCGGCGATGTCCGGCGCGATCGTCCGGAAGTTCTGCGCCAGCAATGGCGTGACCCCGTGCCAGTTGCTGAATGCGCTGACGCCGGGCCCCGATCCGTGGAGAAGGACGACCGGCGTGCCCGCGCCGTCGTCGTAGTAATTGGTGCGATGCCCGGCGGCATGCACCGTCAGTCCCGGGGGAACCGCCTGATAATGCTCGGCCACAGTCACGGTGCTCCGTTTTGATAGACCTATCAATCGCCGTCAGTCTGCGCCGAGGCGGGCGCGGACGTCAAGGGTGCCGTAACGCCGATGTCACCCAGGGACAGGCGGGATGTGCGCGGCTAGGCTGGTCGGGTGACGCGTCGAGACCCCATTTCGCAGGGCACCGCCGCGGCGGCGGGCCCGCACCCGGACCGCACCCGAGGCCCTGCCGACGACGGTGACTGGGATCGGCGGAGGCGGGAGATCCTCGAGGCCGCGGCGAAGGTGTTCTTCCGGCACGGCTTCGAGCGGGGAACCACCAAGGAGATCGCGGCGCTGGCCGGGCTGACGCAGTCGGGCATCTATCACTACGTGGGCAGCAAGCACGACCTGCTCGTGGAGATCGCCCGGCAGGTGGACCGGGACTTCAGCGCCTCCACGGCCGCGGCCTTCCGCGCCAGCGCCGACCCCGTCGCCCAGCTGCGCGACGTGATCTACGCCTTCACCGCCGTGCTGGCCCGCAACCGCTACTCCTACGCGGTGTACTGGAAGGAGTACCGGACGTTCCCCGCCGAGGTCGCGCGGGCGGTCGCTGCTGATCAGCGCACCTTCATCGAGCAGACGACCCAGCTGGTCGAGCGCGCGCAGGAGGCCGGCGCGCTACCCGCCGACCAGCCCACCGAGATCATCACGAACGGCCTTCTGGGCATGCTCGCCTGGATGTACATGTGGTTCGAGCCGGACGGCCCTCACACGCCGGACAGCATCGGACGCGCGTTCATCGCCCTGATCGGCCTCCCCGCGGCCCCGCCGTCGCCCGCTCTGGAGCCTCCGGTGCGGCGTGGCTCCTCCTGACCCGACGCCGGTTGTCCACGGGGTCATCCTGCGCAACGTCTCCATCGACACCTGCGGCTCGGACCAGCACATGGTGCGTGGCCGCATCACCGCACCGGCGCGGCGGAAGACGACACCCCCGTTCCGGGCGCGCGCCCGGAACGCGGGTGTCGCTGTGGGCCGTTCCGGCCCGTCTCCTACAGCCCCAGCGTGGCGGTGAACCGGTCCTGCCCGGCCCGCACCTCCGCCGTGACGTCCGCTCCCGCGAGCGGTGCGGGCGCCCCCTCGAACAGCGGGGCGAGCGCCTCCACCGCCCCCATGGCCCGCGGTGTCCAGGTCTCGACCCACCCGGTCAGCACCGTGGCGAGCTCCGGCCGGGCGTCCAGCGCGTACCGGACGAGGTCGCCGGTCCAGTGCCTGCTGCGGTTCGCGTCGTTCTGGAACTCGGCGAACATCAGCTCGAGGAACGGGTCGTCGTTGCGCTCGGCCAGGGCGGCGAACTGCCAGTCCAGCAGCGTGTCGATCGCCGGCTTGACCACCACGTTGAGCGCGGTGAAGGCCTCGCCCCAGTCGTAGGCGATCAGCAGGCGCTCCAGCGTCTCCCGCAGCGGCTGCCACGCCGCGTCGCCGGTCCACGGGTCGCGCGCGGCCGCGGTCGTGGCCAGGCCCGGGTCGTGGGCGTCGGCCAGCACCTGCGTCCAGTAGGCGATCCGCTGGATCCGCCGCATCTCGTCGCCCGCCTGGAAGGCGGCCGGGTTGGTGACGAACGACGACGGAGCCATCTGCCCGACGTACAGGCTCACCATCTGCAGGACGTGCAGCGGGAAGCGCAGCGGGACGAAGAGCTGCCGCAGGGTCTGCACCCAGGCCGGGTCGAGCGAGGACGCGTGCTCGGTGGCCTCGTAGCGGTCGACGAGGCCGTCGAGGTACAGCTCGCGCTCGTGCTGCACGGCGACGTAGTCCTTGTACGTGAGCTTGTCCGGGTCGCGGAAGCCCTCCCAGTCGTCCACCTGGAACGGCGACCCCTCGCGGTGGCGCAGGTACCAGGCGTTCATCGGCATGCCCGGGTCGAGCTCGAACGGGGCCGGTTCACGGCGGAAGTGGTAATGGAACTTCGCGGTGACGGCCTCGTACGGACTCACTCGGCGACGGACGTCGCCGAGCATGCTCCAGGTCTTCGGCCGCGGCCGGCGTGCGCTGGTGGTCATCTCAGTCCTCCCGGTCCAGGAACCAGACGATCTCGTTCTCGTCGGCGTTTATCCGCCCCGCGAACGCCGAGAGCGACGGTTCCAGCTCGGCCAGCGAGAACTCGTGCCCGAGCACCTCGGACAGGCTGGCCCTGGTCAGCCGGCAGCGCTGGGCCGCGCTGATCCGGATGTAGCCGCCGCGGTCGTCCACGACGATGTCCGTGTCCGGGTTGTCGATCTCCATGGCCTCGATCACGGCCTCGGCGAGCTCGTTGTCGACCCCGCGTATGACCGGGCCGACCATCCTGACGTGCGCTTCCGTCGTCACGACGACGTCCTCCCTCAGGTTCCGGAACAGCGGTTGTGGTGGCGCAGGCCGTCCTGCGGGATCCCGACGCGTACGGTCTCTCCGTCGGTCTCGGTCGGGTAGGCGTAGAGGCGGCAGCCCGCGGGGTTGATGCCGATCCCCGAGCGGAGGTCGAGCTCCCACAGGTGCCCGTGACAGACCAGCACCCCGTCGTCGGGCTCCCAGTCCCCGTCGGCGAGCAGGACCTCCTGGTGCGGGCAGAAGCCCTGGTAGGCGCGCAGCTCCCCGCCGGGTAGGTGGACGAGCAGCACGCGCTCT
The DNA here is from genome assembly GCF_025965585.1 of Pseudonocardia sp. Lineage (GTDB taxonomy): Bacteria > Actinomycetota > Actinomycetes > Mycobacteriales > Pseudonocardiaceae > Pseudonocardia. The sequence goes on along the minus strand of NZ_JAOPWR010000254.1, from coordinate 9,669 downwards.
CCCGCCGCTTCGACGTCGAGCACCTCGCCCTCCCACAGCTCACCGAGCGTCGTGACGTCGACCCACTTGATCTCGGGAGCTGTAGTCGTGTCGCCTCCGCGGGAAGAACTCATTCCGGCGGTCACGCGTAGCCCGCTACCAGCACGTCCAGCGGGGCGACGCCGGCGGTGATCACGGTGGCGTCCGGGTCGAGCACGGTGCCGTTGTGGCGCACCTCGATCGGCCGGTCCTGCGCCTCCACGCGCCGGTCCACCGCGTGGTGCGCGATCTTCTCGCCGACGACCGACATCGGGTCCTCGGTGTCGATCGCCGCGAGGATCACCACGAAGTCGCCGTCGAAGATGCCCTGCACGGGGAAGAGCGCCATCAGAAGCCCGCCTTCGGGAGTCGCAGGCCCGGATCCGTGGCCCACGCGTAGTTCGTGGCGTCGGTGCCGCACTCGGCGGGGGACAGGCCCATGTAGCCGAGCGCCCCACCGAGGTCCATCGGCTGGATCTGGCCGGCGAGGAACCGGTCGATGAGGTTGAGGTGCCCGGCGAACCGGGACGGGTTCTGCTCGAAGATCCACTGGCACGGCTCGGAGCAGAAGACGTAGCGCCGTCCGCCGTGGTCGAGCATGCGCGGTACCGGGCTGTCCAGGTACCCGGCGAAGAAGCCGGAGGGCGTCACCACCGGGATCTGGCACATGTTGCAGACCATCGGCAGCGTCTCGGGCAGCGTCTTCTCGATCTTCCCCGCGCGCACGTTGCGGGTGATCACGTCCCACGTCCTGCCGAACGTGTCGTTCCAGCCCGGGTACTTCTCCTCCAGCCAGTCGCGTTCCTCGGGCGACATTCCGGCGTCGGGGTTCCACCACACGGTCGGGCGGTGGAACCAGATCCCGATGTGCAGGGCGTGGTGGTACCAGTTGAGCTCCTTGAGGAAGTGGTCCTCCCAGTACCACGACGGCTCCAGCCCGAAGTCGCGGAACTGGTCGAGGAACTGCTTGACGATCCACTCCTCCATGAACTCCTTGAACGACTGGGAGCGGTGCTCCAGCGGCGTGTAGTAGTCCATCGACAGGCCGGTGAGCAGCGCGAACACGTGCCACGACCGCCAGAACATGTGGTCGATGAGCTTCTGCGCGTGCTCCTTCCGCCCATTCTCGATGAGGATCTTGACGGTGGGCTCACCCTGCTGGGCATGTCGCGCCTCGTCGGTCTGGATCGAGGAGATCAGCGCCCCGAAGCCGATGTCGCCGACCTCCATCGCGTCGGCGGCCATGCCGAGGAACTGCAGGTTCGTGAACCCGGTCTCGAAGGTGAATGTGAGCTGGATGGCGGTGGAGACCGCGTCGTTCGCGGAGAACATGTCGTCGAACAGGTGCCGGGCGGCGATGGCGCCCCATTCGTTGGTGTGGAACGTCTTGTGCGCCCAGTCGGCGCGCGGCTCCTGCTCCAGCAGGCCGTAGGGGAAGTAGGTCTGGATCTGGCCGTGCCGGATCTCGTCCATCGAGCCGAACATCGCCATGTTGCGCCAGGCGGCGGCCCGGCCGAACCGGCCCATCCGCATCTCGCCGATCGCGGCCATGTACTCGCCGAACGCGATCGCGCCGTAGTGCGCGATGATCGCGGACTTCCAGCCGGGGTCGAGCTGGGCGAACACCTTCGACCGGGCCACCACCTGGTTGACGGCGTACACGCCGGTGTCCTTGCCGACCTGGTTGTGGACGTACTCCGGGTAGCTCACCTTGTAGGGCTCGTCCCAGTCCCACCACTTCTCGGCGGGGATGCCGCCCGCGGCGGACATCTCCTCCGGCCACACCTGCGCCTCATCCACATAGGACACATTCCAGTTCATGTCCCTGGCGAGGTCGTACCAGTCCGAACGGGCGAGTCGTGGCACGTGCCCTCCTCCTGCTCGACGGCGTCCCGGGTGATCCCCGGGCCGTGATCAGGATCACGGTCGGCCGGGGGCGTTCGCGATGCCCCGAGAGGGCCAAACGGCCGCCGCGGTGTGTCCGTTCGGGGCTAGAATGTGGCTGCGATCACAGCGGCTCGGCGGAGGGTGGTGGGTGCGCGTGCCCCGGGAATTCGGCCTCGCGGGGGTGGAGCTGGAGCCCGGCGACCACGTCTGCGGCTTCTACTACGGCGACGACGAGCGCGATGCCATCCTGCTGCCCTACCTCGAGGCCGGCCTGCGCGAGGGCGACCGCTGCCTCGGCGTCGTCGACACGACCGATCCCGCCGCGGTGCTCCGGCGGCTCGACCCCGAGCTCGACGCCCCCGGGTGCGCGGCCTCGCGGCAGCTGCTGCTCTGGCCGTCGACCGAGACCTACCTGCGGGGCGGGCGGTTCTCGCCCGACTGGATGAGCGAGTTCTGGGAGGAGCAGGTCCGGGCGGCCGCGGCCGACGGCTACGACCTCGCCAGGGTGGTCGGCGAGATGTCGTGGCTGTCCCGCGTCGAGCTGGACCGGAAGCTGCTGGTGGCCTACGAGGGCTGGGCCCACCGCTTCGCCGCGCTGCACGGCCAGGTGCTGCTGTGCCTGTACGACGTCAGCAGGCTCGGCAGCGGCATCCTCGTCGACCTGCTGAAGACCCACCGGAAGCTGCTGCTCGGCGGCCTGGTGCTGGAGAACCCGCACCACCTGACCGGCAGCGAGTTCGCCACCACGAGCCCGTGACCCCGGTGTCGGCGCCGAACCGGCAGTCCGAGCTGGCCCTGCGCGACCAGCTGTCGAACCTGCAGGGCCTGCTCGCGCTCTCGATGATCATGACCGAGCGCCGTTCCGAGGACGACATCGTCCACCTGGCCACCACCGCGGTGCCCTCGCTGGGCCGCTGCCGGATCGACGGGGTCTTCCAGGTCGGGTTCGGATGGCGGGCCACCGCCGGGTCGTGCACCCGGCCCGCGCCGCGCGCGCAGGTGCAGGCCCAGCTCACCCGGCTCGCCGCCGACGGCGGCGCGCTGACGATCGCCGGACAGGGCTGGGCCTGGGCGTTCGCGCTGCGCAGCCTGGCCGGGCACTTCGGGTTCCTCGTGGTCACCGCCGACCAGGAGCCGTCCGACGCGGAGCTGTTCCTGCTCCGCGTGCTCGCCCAGCAGACCGCCACGGCCCTGGCCAACGCAGGCCTGCACGCGGGGGAGCGCGCCGCCACGGCTGAGCTGCGCTCGGCGAACGCGGCTCTGGCGCAGACCGTCGCCGCGCTGCAACGCAAGACCGCGATCCACGACCGGCTCACCCGGGTCGCGGTCGCCGGCGAGGGCCGGGCGGGGATCGCCCGCGCGCTGCACGAGCTGACCGGCCTGCCCGCCGGCGTCGAGGACCGGCACGGGAACCTGCTCGCCTGGGCCGGCCCGGAGCCGGTCCGCCCGCCTCCGAAGGTCACGCCGACCAAGCGTGCCCACCTGCTGGAACGCGCGCTAGTGGCGGGCCGGCCGATCCGGGCCGACGGCCGTCTCGTCGTCGTCGCCCGCACCCGCGGTGACGTGCTCGGCGTGGTGGCGCTGGCCGACCCGGACGGGCGGGCGGGGGAGCAGGAGACGGTCGCCCTCGAGCACGCTGCCACCGTGCTGGCCGTGGAGCTCGCCTGGTTGCAGAACGTCGCCGACGCCGAGCTGCGGCTCGGCCGCGACATCGTGTCGGACCTGATCAACGGCATCGACTCGGACAGCGCGCTGGAGCGGGCCCGTGCCGTCGGGCACGATCTCGGGCGTCCGCACCGCGTCCTCCTGCTCGACGCCCCCGGCCACCCCGACACCTTGGTCGTCGCCGTCCGCCAGGCCGTGCGGGAGCACCGGGTCACCCCGCTGCTGCTGCCCCAGACGGACGCCGTCGTCGTCCTCGCTCCCGGTGCGCCCGACGACATGCCGAGGTGGGAGCGACTGCGCGCCGCGGTGCTCGCCGTGTCGGGGGCCACCCGGTGCCGGGTCGGTGTCGGCGGCATCGCCGAGCGGCCGTCGGAGTTCCCGCGGTCGCACCGCGAGGCCCGGCTCGCGCTGCGGCTGCACGACACGATCGGTGGCGCCGACCGCGCCGTCTGCTACGACGAGCTCGGGGTCTACCAGCTGCTCGGTGAACTGGGGGATACCGGCGGCGTGGAGCGCTTCGTCCGGCGGTGGCTGGGCGACCTGCTCGACTACGACGGGCAGCACCGGACCGACCTGGTCGCGACCGTGAGCCGCTACCTGGAGTGCGGCGGGAACTACGACGCCACCGCGCGGGCGCTGGCGCTTGGCCGCAGCACCGTCAAGTATCGGCTGCGGCGGATCCGGCAGATCTCCGGTCACGACCTGTCCCGGCCGGACACGCGCTTCAACCTCCAGCTGGCCACCCGCGCGCTAGGCACCCTGCACGCGCTCGGAGAACCACTGTCCCCCTAGTGCGCTGGGTCCACACTGGTCCCGCTCCTACCGTCCGACCAGCGCGGATGCGTGCGGGTTCACGTCACTCCTGCAGGCGGGCTCGGATCTGGAACTTCTGGATCTTGCCGCTGGCGGTGCGGGGGAGCTCGTCGAAGATCTCGAGTCGTTCCGGCCAGTACTGCCGGGCCACCCCCTTCTCACCGAGGAATGTGCGCATCTCGTCGATCGTCAGGCCCGCCACCTCCGGCCTGAGCGTGACGACGGCGCACGCGCGCTCCTGCAGTCGCGGGTCGGGCAGTCCGACCACGGCCACACCGGCGATCGCCGGGTGCTCGTAGAGGACGTTCTCGACGTAGGCCACCGGGATGTTCTCGCCGCCGCGGATGATCACGTCCTTGGTGCGGCCGGTGATGTTGAGGTAGCCCTCCGCGTCGATGACGGCGACGTCGCCGGTGTCGAACCACTCGCCGTCGAACGACGACGCGGTCAGCTCCGGGCGCTCCAGGTATCCCACGAACAGGAACGGGCCGGTGACCTGCAGCCGCCCTTCCTGCCCGGCGGGCAGCACCGCGCCCTCGGCGTCGACCACGCGGATGTGCATGCCGGGCCACGGGTAGCCGTCGCGCTCGACGATCTTCTCCTCGGGATCACCGGGGATGCCCAGGGTCACCAGTGCGTTCTCGCTCTGCCCCCAGCCGCCGAGCACGGCCAGCCCCGGGAGCTTCGCCTTCGCCTGGCGCACGAGCGCGCGGGGGATGGGCGCACCCATGCAGCAGAACCGCTCCAGCGACGACATGTCGTGGTCGGCCAGAGTGGGCGCGTCCAGGGTGTCGTGCAGGAACGGCGTGGCGGCCGAGGTGTAGGTGATCCGGTGCTCCTCCACGAGCTCGACGAACCGGCCTGCGTCCCACACGTCCTGGTAGACGGCCGTGGCCCCGCCGACCTGGGCCGGCAGCCGCACGCCGTAGAGGAGGCCGGTGAGGTGCGCGAACGTCGACGCCATGTGGATCACGCTGTCGGCGCCCACCCCGAGCCGCTCGGGCAGCGGGGCGTTCGCAGCGACGAGGGTGTTGTGGGTGTGCATGACGCCCTTGGGCTCGCCGGTGGTGCCCGAGGTGAAGATCAGCAGCGTCACGTCGTTGGGGTCGGGGCGCAGCGCGTCCAGCTCGGCGGGGTCGCGGCGCTCCTCCCAGGAGGTGTCGACGAAGTCCTGCCAACTGGTGTCTCCCACGACGAGCACGTGCTGGAGCGACGGCCAGTCGCCGCGCAGCCGCTCGACCATCGCGGGGTGGTCGTAGCCGCGGAACTCCTTCGGCACGACGATCACCTTCGACTTCGCCAGCCCCAGCATGAAGCCGACCTCGCGGTCGCGGTAGATCGGGATGAGCGGGTTGTTGACGGCACCGATCCGCGTGGCCGCGTAGTGCAGCACGAGGAACTCGGTCCAGTTCGGCAGCTGGTAGGACACGACGTCACCGGGCCCGACGCCGAGCTCCAGCAGCCCGAGGGCCACGCGGTCGGACAAGCGCTTGAGCTCGGCCCACGTGGTGGTGCCGTGTGCGTCGATCGACGCCGCCTTGTCCGGGGTCGCGGCGGCGGCCTCGTCGAGGAAGTCGGTGATCAGCTTGTTCGGCCAGAGGCCCGTGTAGAGATCGATCTGCTCGGCGGTGAGCATCGTGTCCATGGCGGGGTGTCCCTTGTTCAGCTCATCGTGAGGCCGCCGCTGACGCTGACGGTCTGGCCGGTGATGTAGGAGGCCTCGCTGGAGGCGAGGAAGGCGACGACGTTGGCGAGGTCGACGGGCTGGGCGAGGCGGCGGAAGGGGATGGCCTTCGTCAGCGCGTCGCGCAGCTTCGGGTTGTCGCCGCCGATCGAGGCGAACAGCGGGGTGTCGGTGGGCCCAGGGCACACGACGTTCGCGTTGACCTGGTGGCGTGCCATCTCCCGCGCGATCGTCTTGGTGAACGCGATGACGCCGCCCTTGGCCGCGGAGTACACCGCCTCGCCGGACGACCCGACGCGTCCGGCGTCGGACGCGAGGTTCACCACCGAGCCGTGGCCCTGCGCCGCCATGATCGGCAGCACCGCCTTGCAGGTGTGCAGGACGCCGTAGAGGTTGATCGCGATGACGCGGTCCCAGTCGGCGGGGTCGGAGTCCACGAACGGGCCGACGACGTCCCAGCCGGCGTTGTTGACCAGCACGTCGATCCGGCCGAACTGCTGGTGCACCTGCTCGACCATCGCGGCCACCGAGTCGCGGTCGGTGACGTCGGTGCGGATGCCGGTGCCGCCGATGGCCCCGGTCGATATCGCTGCGGCGGTCTCCTTCGCGGTGGTCTCGTTGATGTCGGTGACCACCACCGTCGCGCCCTCGGCGGCGAGCTTCTCCGCGATGCCCCGGCCGATGCCCTGGCCGGCCCCGGTGACGATGGCGATCGTGTCGTCGAGCTTTCCCATACTTGTTCCTCCGAATCAGGGGGCGAGCTCGCGGCCCAGGCGCTGCCGGGCGATGACGAGCTTCATGATCTGGGCGGTGCCGTCGCCGATCTGCAGGCCGAGCACGTCGCGCATCCGCTGCTCGATGGGCAGTTCGGTGCGGTAGCCGTACTGGCCGTGCAGCAGCAGGCACTGGTTGATGACGTCGTAGGCGGTCTTGGGGGCGAACCACTTGCACATCGCGGCCTGCGCGGTGTGGGGCTGCCCGGCGTCCTTCAGCCACAGCGTCTGGTGGCACAGCAGCCGGGCCGCCGTGAGCAGCGTCTCGGCCTCGGCCAGCGGGAACACGACGCCCTGGTTCTTGCTGATCGGCTGGTCGAACGCCTCGCGCGTGCCGACGTAGGTCCACGTCTCGTCGACGGTCTGCTGGGCGGCGCCCAGGCACTGCAGGCCGATCAGCGCCCGGCTGAAGTCGAAGCCCTGCATGACCTGGGTGAACCCGCGTCCCTCCGCGCCGAGCAGGTTCTCGGCCGGGATCCGGACGCCGTCGAGGTGCACCTCGCCGCGTCCGACCGCCCGGGTGCCCATGTCCGAGTACGGCTCCCGGCTGACGCCGGGCAGGTCGAGCGGTACGAGGAACGCGCTGATGTCCTTGCCGCGCTTGTCCGACGGCCCGGTGCGGGCGAACACCACGACCGCCGCGGCGTCGGCGCCGAACGACAACGACTTCGTGCCGTCGAGCACCCAGTGGTCGCCGTCGCGGGTCGCGGTGAGCCGGGGCATGCCGGCGTCGGAGCCGGCGTGCGGCTCGGTCAGCCCGATGCCGACGATCTCCTCGCCGCTGCAGATCAGCGGCACCCAGTGCTGCGCGATCTCGGGCCGGGCGTTGCCGGCGATGATCTGCGCGACGAGCGACCCGACGACCTGCAGGTACCCGACGTTGATGTCGCCGCGCCCGATCTCCTCGGTGATCAGCCCGCTGGTCAGCCGGTCGAGCCCGCGGCCGCCCAGGTCGACCGGCGTCTCCGGGGCGATCAGCCCGAGCTCGCCGATCTCGCGGCGCAGGTCGGGCTCGATGCGGCCGGCCTTCTCCCGGTCCCGGTAGCCGGGCAGCAGCCGCTTCTCCGCGAGCGTCCGGGCCCGGTCGCGGTACTCGCGCTGGACGTCGCTGAGCGCGAGGTCCACGTCAGTGCCCGACGACCTTGGAGGCGAAGTCCGGCGTGCGCTTCTCGGCGAACGCCGCCGCGCCCTCCAGTCCCTCGGGGGAGGCCGTGAACAGGTCCAACGCCGACATCGCCATGTTGGACAGGCCGGCCAGGTGGTCGGTGTCGGCGTTGAACGACTGCTTGAGGAAGCGGATCGCGGTGGGGCTCTTCTCCGCGACCTCCGCGGCCCACGACTTCGCCTCGTCCATCAGCTGGTCGGCGGGCACGATCGCGTTGACCAGGCCCATCTGCTGGGCCTCGGCGGCGCTGTACTGGCGGCACCAGAACCAGATCTCCCGGGCCTTCTTCTCCCCGACGATCCGCGCGAGGTAGGCCGAGCCGAACCCGGCGTCGAACGAGCCGACCTTCGGCCCGGACTGGCCGAACCGCGCGGTGTCGGCGGCGATCGTGACGTCGCAGAGCACGTGCAGCACGTGCCCGCCGCCGATCGCCAGCCCGTTGACGGCCGCGATCACGGGCTTGGGGATGTCGCGGATCAGCTTGTGCAGGTAGCCGATCTCGAACATGCCGCTCTCGGTGGGCCCGTAGTCGCCGGTCTCGGCGCGCTGCTTGACGTCGCCGCCGGTGCAGAACGCCTTGTCGCCGGCTCCCGTGAGGATCACGGCCGCGACGCCACGGTCGGCCCACGCCGCGCGGAACGCGCGGATCAGCTCCTCGACGGTCTTGCCGCGGAAGGCGTTGTAGCGGTGCGGCCGGTTCATCGTGATCACGGCCGTCGTGCCCTCGACCAGGTACTCCACGTCTTCGTAGTCGGTCATTCGACCACGGTCACAAAGTTTGACTTTGAAGTCAAGAGTCGGACCGTGGGTAGGATCTGTCTGTGGTCAGTCGGGTGGAGCGCAAGCGCGGTCAGCGGATCGAGCAGATCCTGACCGTCGCCGCGGAGATGTTCGGTGAGCGCGGCTTCGACGCCGTCAGCCTCGAGGACGTCGCCGAGCGGCTCGACGTCAGCAAGGGGTCGCTGTACTACTACTTCGCCAGCAAGGACGAGCTGGGCACGGCGGCCATCGAGACGCTGGGCGACGACTGGACGGCCCGTCTCGAGCAGCTTCCCGCCGCCCACGAGGGCACCCCCGCCCAGCGGTTGCGCGCGCTGCTCCGCGAGCACATCAGGATCGCGGTCCGCGAGTACCCCGCGGCCCTTCGGCTGTTCCTCGTCCCGCGGGACTGGCCCGACGCGCAGCAGGCGAGGATCAAGGCGTTGCGCCGCCGGCACGACCAGCTGTTCCGCACGGTCGTCGACGAGGGCGTCGCCACGGGGGAGTTCACCGTCACCGGCGTCGACACCGTGCTGCAGTGCATGCACGCCGCGATGTCCCAGGCCCCGGTCTGGTGTGCGGGGAAGAGGGGCGCCGCGCTCGACAGCGCCATCGCCGAGCTCGCCGACACCCTGATGATGCTGGTGGGCGAGCTGCCGCCACACCGGGCACCCCGTTGACCGCCGGCCGCGTCCCCCGAGAGTGCTGATCCGGTGGCCTCGTTCGGGCGGGAGCGCGCCCAGGACGCCGCCCACCCGGGGCCCTTCCTCCCGGCGCCGTCCTGCGGTGTGATCCGGCGAGACCTGCACCGTCAAGGAGTGGCAGGGGCCTGGCTCCCTGGCGAGAGGATCGCTCGCCGGATCGCGATCGCCATGATCGATGCTGTGTCGCCGCCGCGGGCCGGC